>NZ_CP042906.1:4360000-4660000 GCF_008728855.1 Hypericibacter terrae
CAAGCGCGATATCGTCGCCTCGATCTCGCCCAAGTTCGACAACACCATGTTCCTCGCGGGCTACGCCGCGCTGATCGCGGTGCCGCTCGCGGTCGGGCTCGGGATCGTCGCCGCGATCAACGAGGGGAAATGGATCGATCGGGCCGCCAATATCGTGTCGCTGGCGGCCATCTCCTTCCCCGAATTCTTCATTGCCTACGTCCTGATCCTGTTTCTGGCCGTGCGGGCCCACTGGTTCCCGGTCCTCTCGACGGTATTCTCCGACATGAGCCTGGGCCAGCGCCTCTATGTGGTGGCGCTGCCCGCGGTCACCCTCACCATGCTGGTGACGGCGCATATGCTGCGCATGACCCGGTCCTCGGTGCTGTCGATCATGTCGCAGCCCTATATCGAGATGGCGTTCCTGAAGGGGCTGAAACGATCGCGCGTGGTCTTCGTCCATGCGCTCCCCAATGCCGCGGCCCCGATCATCACCGTGATCGCCCTCAACCTCGCCTATCTGATCGTCGGCGTGGTCGTGATCGAGACCGTGTTCGTCTATCCGGGCATCGGGCAGTTCATGGTCGACGGCGTGACCAAGCGCGACCTGCCGGTCGTGCAGGCCTGCGGCCTGGTCTTCGCCGGCGCCTTCGTCATTCTCAACACGATCGCGGACGTGCTGGCCATTCTGGTCAATCCAAGACTGCGTAAGGCACGGTAGGGGCGGGGCAAATGCGGATCTTCGGATATAAGCCGACTGTCTCGGCCTGGGTCGGAATCGTCATCGTCGGCATTTTCGTCTTCGCCGCCATCTTCGCGCCCTGGATCGCGCCCTATGGCGAAGCGGATTCGGTCTCCGAGACCTGGAGCCCCGCCTCGGCCGATTTCTGGCTGGGGACCGACAATATCGGCCGCGACCTGCTCTCGCGCGTGATCTATGGCGCGCGCACCACGATCGGCGTGGCCCTGGTCACGACCGTCCTCTCCTTCATGCTCGGCACCACCGCCGGGCTGCTTGCGGCGGTGAGCGGGAAGGTCGTCGACCAGGTGCTGTCGCGCATCGTCGACGTCATGCTCTCGATCCCTCTGCTGGTCTTTGCCTTGATGATCCTGTCGATGTTCGGCTCGTCGCTCGGCACCCTCGTCCTGACGATCGCGATCCTCGATTCGACCCGCGTCTTCCGGCTGGCGCGCTCGGTGGCGGTGAATATCGCGGTCCTCGACTATGTCGAGGTCGCGCGCCTGCGCGGCGAAGGACTGCCCTGGATTATCCGCCGCGAGGTCCTGCCCAACGCCATGCCGCCGATGATCTCGGAGTTCGGCCTGCGCTTCTGCTTCAACTTCCTCTTCGTCGCCGGCTTGAGCTTCCTCGGCCTCGGGATCCAGCCGCCGCTGGCCGACTGGGGCGGGATGGTGCGCGACAATGCGCGCGCCATCGGCTTCGGCCTGCCGGCGCCGATCTGGCCCGCTCTCGCCATCGCGCTGATGACCATCGGCGTCAATCTGATCGTCGACTGGATCCTGTCGATCAATGCCCGGCCATCCGGCGCCTCGGCGGAGATGTGAACCCCGTGACCGAATCAGTCCTCAAGATCACGAATCTCCGGATCGAATCGATCCATGGCGCCGTCCTGGTCGACAATGTCTCGCTGGAGCTGAAGCGGGGCGAGGTGCTGGGGCTGATCGGCGAAAGCGGCGCCGGGAAATCCACCATCGGCCTCGGCTCGATGGTCTATGCGCGCGCGGGCTGCCGGATCACCGGCGGCACGGTCGAGATCGACGGCGAGAGCGTGCGCGATCTCTCGGCGGACGGTCGGCGCGATCTCCGCGGCAAGCGCATCGCCTATATCGCCCAGAGCGCCGCGGCCTCGTTCAACCCCGCCTATCGCATCATCGACCAGGTCTGCGAGATGCCCGTCAAGCATGGCCTGATGAGCAAGCCCGAGGCGCGCGCCTGGGCCGTCGAGCTGTTCAAGGCGCTCGATCTGCCGGATCCGGAGAAGTTCGGGAACCGCTATCCCCATCAGGCGTCGGGCGGCCAGCTGCAGCGCGCCATGACTGCCATGGCGATGTCCTGCCGCCCCGATATCCTGGTGTTCGACGAACCCACCACGGCCCTCGACGTGACGACGCAGATCGAGGTCCTGGCGCTGATCAAGAAGCTGATCCAGAACTACAACACGGCCGCCCTCTACATCACCCACGATCTCGCCGTGGTCGCCCAGGTGGCCGACCGGATCATGGTGCTGCGCCACGGCAAGATGGTGGAGCTGGGCGCCACCAAGCAGATCCTGCTGGCACCGACCACCGATTACGCGCGCGCCCTGGTGTCGGAGCGCAAGGCCGCCGACAAGCTCTCGGTCGAAGCCGAGACCGTCCATGGCGAGCCGCTGCTCAATGTGCAGGACGTTGTCGGACAGTATGAGCATTTCATCGCGGTCAAGAACGTCACCATCTCGGTGGCGAAGGGCGAGACCGTGGCCGTGGTCGGCGAATCCGGCTCCGGCAAGAGCTCGCTGGCCCGCCTCATCGTCGGCCTCCTGCCGCGCAAATCGGGTTCCGTGCGGTTCGGCGGCGAGGAGCTGCCGCCGGCCCTCAAGCAGCGCAGCAAAGACAATCTTCGCCGGATCCAGTTCATCTATCAGCAGCCGGACGTCGCCCTCAATCCGCGCCAGACGATCGGCGAAGTCATCGGCCGCCCGATCAAGTTCTATTTCAACCATCCGTCGGCGGAGGTGAAGCGGCGCGTCGCCCAGCTGCTGAAGCAGGTGGGGCTGCCGGAGGACTATGCGAAGCGTCTGACGACGGCCCTGTCCGGCGGCCAGAAGCAGCGCGTCTGCATCGCGCGCGCGCTCGCGGCCGAGCCGGACCTCATCATCTGCGACGAGCCGACCTCGGCGCTCGACCAGCTGGTGGCCGAAGACATCCTGAAGCTCCTGAAGAAGCTGCAGGACGAACTCGGCGTGGCCTATCTCTTCATCACCCACGATCTCGGCATCGTGCGCCGGATCGCGCATCGAACCGCCGTCATGTTGCGCGGCGAGATCGTGGATCAGGGACCGACGCCGAGGCTCTTCTCGCCGCCATTCCATCCCTATACCGAGCGCCTGCTCTCCTCGGTGCCGGAGATGCGCACCGAGTGGCTCGATGAACTCCTCAGCAAACGGGCACGGAAGGCGGGATAGCGAAGGCGAGCGGAGCAGGATTTCAGGCGACCGGAACCCCTCGCTCATCGAGCGGGGGCCAGCCGGTCATTGATATTTATGGGTGTTTACCTAAGAATTGCCGCCGGCCGGTTCAGCCTGGCGCCGACCTTCGAGACGCGGCGGCAGGCAGACGGCATTCGGGACAAGTCGAAGCCGCCGGAGGCGATTTCCATCGGGAGAGAGCATAGCGGGACATGTCGCGCCTCGTCCCAAGGTCTGCCGGGCCGGACATTCCGGCCTTGCGCACCGGGACCGCGGGGGAGGATGAAGCGAATCTCGCGATCCTGTAATGCCATGGCGCTATGGTCCTCGGGATGCTCGTGGCATAGTCATTTCAAGTCATAAGCTGCCGCCAGTGGGGGTGCGGCGGTCCATCGAACCCCACCGAAGCAAGGGAGGCTTCCGCTATGAGCGAACTCGAATATTGGAAATCGCGGCTTGCGGGCGGCAAAGTCAGCCGTCGTGAATTCATCGGCCGCGCCGCGGCCCTCGGCCTGACGACGGCGCTGGCGACCACGCTCGCCAGCAAGATCTCCGGCGCGGAGCCCAAGAAAGGCGGTTCGGCGAAATTCGGCCTGGCCCATGGCGCCACCACAGACTCTCTCGACCCGGGCACCTGGCCCGATACCTTCACCCAGACCTCGTTCTGGGGCTCGACCTGCAACGGCCTCACCGACATCGATACCAAAGGCAACATCGTCGGCGACCTGGCCGAAACCATGGAACCCTCGAAGGGCGCGACCGAGTGGATCTTCAAGCTCCGCAAGGGCGTCACGTTCCACAACGGCAAGAATCTGACCTCGGCCGACGTCCTCGCTTCGTTCAATCATCACCGGGCCGAGAATTCCAAGTCGGCCGTGAAGTCGGTCCTCGCTCCGATCGCCGACATCAAGGCCGACGGCGCGGACACGGTCGTCTTCACGCTCAAGGATGCCAGCGCCGATTTCCCCTACCTGACCAGCGACTATCACATCCCCATCCTGCCGGCGAAGGACGACGGCACCCTCGACTGGCAGTCGGGCATCGGCACCGGCGCATTCATTCTCGAGAAGTTCGAGCCGGGCGTCTCCGCCAAGGAGAAGCGCAATCCCAATTACCATAAATCGGGACTTCCCTATTTCGACGAGGTCGAGTTCCTGGCGCTGACCGACGTGACGGCGCGGACCAACGCGCTCACCACGGGCGAAGTGCAGTTCATCGGCCGCTGCGATCTGAAGACCCTCAACCTGCTTCAGCGCAACAAGGATCTCGAGATCGACGAGGTCACCGGCTATGGCCATTACGTGCTGCCGATGGACACCACTCAGAAGCCGTTCGACGACGTGAACGTCCGGACGGCGCTCAAATACGCGCTCGACCGGGAAGAGGTGGTCAAGAAGATCTTCCTCGGCCACGCCACTGTCGGCAACGACAACCCGATCGCGCCGACCATCAAATACGCGATCCAGCCGGAACCGAAGTACAGCTATGACGTCGACAAGGCGAAGTTCTACCTGAAGAAGTCCGGACTCTCCTCGCTCAAGGTCGATCTCTCGGTCGCCGATGCCGCCTTCGACGGCGCCGTCGATACCGGCGTTCTCTTCAAAAATAGCGCCGCCAAGGCCGGCATCGACATCAATGTCGTGCGCGAACCCAACGACGGCTACTGGGACAATGTCTGGCTGAAGAAGGGCTGGTGCGCGTCCTATTGGAGCGGCCGGCCGACCTGCGACTGGATGTTCTCGACGGCTTATGCCGCCGGTGCGGCGTGGAACGAGACACATTGGAACAACGCGAGGTTCAACCAACTGCTGGTCGCGGCCCGCGGGGAGACGGACGACAAGAAGCGCGCGACGATGTATGCGGAGATGCAGCAGATCACGCATGACGATGGCGGCGTGATCGTCCTGGTCTTCAATAACTATGTGAGCGCCCACTCGAAGAAAGTGGCTCACAACACGCTCGCCTCGAACTGGGAGAATGACGGCCTGAGAATGGCCGAGCGTTGGTGGTTCACCTGACCGCAGCCGGAACCGGAACTGCGACGGGCCGATCCTCTCGAGGAGGGCCCGTCCAACCGGTTTGATGAAGGGCAGCATCGGGGAGGAGCGCTCGCGATGAGCGATGTCGACATCAACCGGCCTATGGTGCAGGCAAAGGAACCTCGGGCGTGAACGCCGTTCTGAGGACGGTGCTGCAGCGGCTGGGGCTGGGCCTCGTTACCCTGTTCATCGTCTCGATCATCATCTTCACGGCGATCGAGATGCTGCCGGGAAATTTCGCGAAGGCCATTCTCGGTCAATCTGCCACGCCCGAGACGGTGGCCGCCTTCGAAAAGCAGATCGGCTTGGACAAGCCGCCGGTCGAGCGCTATTTCGACTGGATCGGCGGCGTGCTCCTTCACGGCGACTTCGGCATCTCCTTCGCCAGCGCCGGCAGCCTGGGCGGCGGCAGCGCGCGCACGGTCATGGAAGTGATCGGGCCCCGCCTGGAGAACACGCTTTTTCTTGCCGTTTTCGCCGCCTTGATCGCGGTGCCACTGGCGCTGGCGCTGGGAATGCTGGCGGCACTCTACCGCAACAGCCTGTTCGATCGCCTCGTGAATCTGATCACCCTGACGTCGATCTCGGTGCCGGAGTTTTTCGTCGCCTACATCCTGATGCTGTTTCTGTCCGTCAAGTTTCAGATCTTCTCCTCGCTCGCCACCGTCTCGCCGGATACGCCGTTCCTGGAGCATATCGAGAAATGCGCCTTGCCGACGATGACGCTTGTGCTGGTCATCGTCGCGCATATGATGCGCATGACCCGGGCGGCGATCATCAATCTTCTCTCGAGCCCCTATATCGAGATGGCCAGGCTCAAGGGCCTGTCGCCTGCGCGCATCATCTATCGTCATGCCCTGCCCAATGCCTGGGCGCCGATTGCCAACGTCATCGCCGTCAACCTCGCCTATCTCGTGGTCGGCGTGGTGGTGGTCGAGGTCGTGTTCACCTACCCCGGCATCGGACAGCTGATGGTCAACGCGGTCTCGAGCCGTGACATCCCGGTGGTGCAGGCCTGCGCGCTCATCTTCGCGGCGACTTACATCGTGCTCAACCTGATCGCCGACGTCGCGGCGATCGTCACCAACCCCAGACTGCTGCACCCCCGATGACCGCGAGCACCCAAAAGGACCCCGGCTTGTCGTCCGGCCGGTTGCCGCGAAGCCCGCTCCAGTCGGCGTGGCAGAACCTGAAAAAGGCGCCGCTGACCGCCTGGTTCGGCATCATCGTGATCGCGTTCTACCTGATCCTGGCGCTGTTCGCCCCGGTGATCGCGCCTTACGGCGAGGCGGAGATCGTCGGTAACCAGTTCGATCCCTGGAGCAGCCAGTTCGTCTTCGGCACCGACCAGCTCGGCCGCGACATGCTATCCCGTCTGATCTTCGGCGCGCGCAACACGATCGGGATCGCCGTCGTGACGACGGGGCTCGCCTTCACGATCGGAGGCATTCTCGGCCTTCTTGCCTCGATCCTGGGAGGCTGGGTCGATCAGTTGCTGGGCCGGCTGGTGGATGTGCTGATGGCCATCCCGCAGCTCATCTTCGCGCTGGTCCTGCTGTCCATATTCGGCTCGTCGATTCCCAACCTGATCATAATTATCGCCGTCCTCGATTCGACCCGCGTGTTCCGCCTTACGCGCGCAGTCGCGATGAACATCGTGGTGCTCGATTTCGTGGAGGCCGCGAAACTGCAGGGCGAGAAACTCGGCTGGATCATGTCGCGCGAGATCCTGCCCAACATCCTGCCGCCGCTGGTCGCGGAGTTCGGCCTGCGCTTCTGCTTCGTGTTCCTGACGGTCGCGGCGCTCTCCTTCCTCGGCCTCGGCATCCAGCCGCCGACGGCCGACTGGGGTTCGATGGTTCGCGAGAACGCCACGCTGATCAATTATGGCGACATCACGCCGCTGCTGCCCGCCGGCAGCATTGCGCTGCTGACGGTCGCGGTCAATTTCGTCGTCGACTGGTTCCTGCACAAAACCAGTGGTTTGAAGGAATAG
Organism: Hypericibacter terrae; assembly: GCF_008728855.1. GTDB lineage: Bacteria > Pseudomonadota > Alphaproteobacteria > Dongiales > Dongiaceae > Hypericibacter > Hypericibacter terrae. The sequence continues at coordinate 4,367,203 of NZ_CP042906.1, forward strand.
GCGCCCGTGCAAGTCAAAGCGAAGCCCGGCAGCGCCGGCGATATCCTGCTTGAGATTCGCGGCCTCAGGGTCGAGGGCCAGAGCGACGAGGTCTGGCACGAGATCGTCAAGGGCGTGGGCCTGACATTGCGCCGCGGCGAGGTGCTGGGCCTCATCGGCGAATCCGGCGCCGGCAAATCGACCATCGGCCTCGCCGCCATGGGCTATACCAAGCCCGGCTGCCGCATCTCGGCGGGCACCATCATGTTCGACGGCGTCGATCTGGCCAAGGCGACCGAGCAGGCGAAGCGCAAGCTCTGGGGACCGCGGCTCTCCTATGTCGCGCAGTCGGCGGCGGCCTCCTTCAACCCGGCGCACCGGCTGATCGAGCAATATGCCGAAATCCCAGTCAGTCACGGCATCATGAGTGAGACCGACGCCCGGAAAGAGGCCGTCGATCTGTTCCGGCGGCTGCGCCTGCCCGACCCCGAGCATATCGGCGCGCGCTATCCCCACCAGGTGTCCGGCGGCCAGCTGCAGCGGGCCATGACGGCGATGGCTATGTCCTGCCATCCCGACCTGATCGTGTTCGACGAGCCGACCACGGCGCTCGACGTCACCACCCAGATCGAGGTGCTGGCCGCGATCAAGGACGTGGTGCGCCAGCTCCACACCGCCGCGATCTATATCTCGCACGACCTGGCCGTGGTCGCGCAGATGGCCGACCGGATCATGGTGCTGCGCTATGGCGAGCTGGTCGAGGAGGCCCCGACCGGTCAGATGCTGTCGAACCCGCAGCAGGCCTACACCAAATCGCTCTGGGCGGTGCGCTCGCTGCACAAGAAGGAAGACCCCACCGGCGAGAACATCCTGCGGATCCAGAATGTCGATGCCAGCTACGGCAATGCGGTCAAGGTGCTGCATGACGTCTCGGTCGACCTGCCGCACGGGCGCACCGTCGCCGTGGTCGGCGAATCCGGTTCAGGGAAATCGACGTTGGCGCGCGTCATCACCGGTCTCCTGCCGCCGAGCAAGGGCTCGGTGATCTTCGACGGCAAGCCTCTCCCGCCGGCCCTGAAGAACCGGTCGAAGGACATGCTGCGCCGGCTGCAGATGATCTATCAGAGCCCGGACACGGCGCTCAATCCGCGCCGGCGCGTGCGCGACATCATCGGCCGGCCGCTGCAGCATCACCTGGGTCTGCGCGGTTCCGCGCGCGACAAGCGGGTGGTCGAGCTGCTGGAAATGATCGAGCTCGACCGCCGTTTCCTGGACCGCCTCCCCAGCGAGCTCTCGGGCGGGCAGAAGCAGCGGGTCTGCATCGCTCGCGCGCTGGCCGTCGAGCCCGATCTCATCATCTGCGACGAAGTCACCTCGGCGCTGGACCAGATCGTCGCCGAGGGCATCCTCAAGCTGCTGCTGCGCCTGCAGAAGGAGCTCGGCGTCTCCTACCTCTATATCACCCACGATCTCGCGACCGTGAAGGCGATCGCCGACTGGGTCGTGGTGATGCATCAGGGCAAGGTGGTGCAGCAGGGCCCGAAGGAGCAGGTGCTGAAGCCGCCGCATCATCCCTATACCGAGCTGCTGCTGTCCTCCGTCCCCGAGATGGATCCGCGCTGGCTCGACGGGCTTCTGGCTCGACGCGCGGCCGCGGCCTCTGCCAAGATGGCGCCCGTCGCCTGAACGGCGGGAGGGACTGGTTCAATCATGGATATCCGGGCGCGCCTCGATCCGGAAATGCTGGCGGCCCTGGCCGAGAGCCAGCGGCTCTATGGCGGCGAGACCTTCGACCTGCAGGACCTTCCGGCGGCGCGCGAGGTCTATGCGCGCGAGCGCCGCTTCTGGAACAGCGACGGCCCCGCTCTCGCCGAGGTTCGGGATTTTTCGATTCCGGGGCCCTATGGCGCCGTGCCGCTGCGGCTCTATCGCCCCGCTACCGAGGGTCTGTTGCCGGCCCTCGTCTACCTCCATGGCGGGGGGTACGTCCTGGGCGACCTCAACACCCATGACCGCATCATGCGGCTCTTTGCGGTTCGATCGGGCGCCGCGGTCGTCGGCGTCGATTACCGGCTGGCGCCCGAGCACAAGTTCCCGGTTCAGCTCGAGGAGATCGCGGCAGCCCTCGACTGGCTCGCCGACGAAGGACGGAGTGCCGGTATCGATGCAGCCCGGCTGGCGCTCGGTGGCGATTCCGCCGGCGCCCATCTGTCGCTCGGGACCGCCATTGCTTTCAAGGGCAGGAGCCCGCGCATCAGCGGCATGCTGCTCTACTATGGCAGCTTCGGTCTCGGCGACTCGCTGTCGATGCGGGTCTGCGCCAACGATCTCGACGGGGTGAAGCCGTCCGATCTCGCTTTCTACCGGAATGCCTATCTTCGAGGGCCGCGTGACCGCGAGGATCAGCGCCTCGACTGCCTCTCGGCCGATCTCGCCGGCCTGCCGCCCGCCTATGTCCTGGCGCTCGAGCTCGACACGTTGCGCGACGACAGCCTGGCGCTGGTCGAGTTGCTGACCCGTGCCGGCGTTGCCTGCCGGCTCACGCGCCATGACGGCGTCCTGCATGGCTATCTGCATTACAGCCGTGTGATTCCCAAGGCGATGCAGGCGATCGAAGAGGGCGCGACCGCCTTGCGCGGCTGGCTGTTCTGAAATTCCGGTACGGCGCCTGACCTCGATGTCGCACCGCCCGGCTTAGGAAACCCGCGGGTTTCCGTAACAGGCTGATTCGGTCCGGAGATTTCCCCAGGGAAACCCGCCCAAAACCCGGCCGGCGCCCCGCTTGGAGAGAATCCCGGTTTGCTTAACCATTTCCCCCGGGCATAATCGCGCCAATCGCAAATACGCTAAAAACGTAGGAAATCCCCCACATGCCCAGCCGTCGCGCCCGCCTTTCCAGGCCCGCCGTTCGATCGCTGTCCGGCCTGCTGTCGATGGCCTTCGCCCTGTTGCTCGCGACGGGTCCGAGCCATCCGGCGTTCGCCGCGGACACGCTGTTGGACGCCCTGGCCAAAGCCTATAACAACAATCCCCAGCTCCAGGCCGCGCGCGCGCAGTTGCGGGCGACCGATGAAGGCGTCCCGCAGGCCAAGTCCGGCTGGCGCCCCACGGTCACGGCGACCGGCGATGTCGGCGAGGCCTGGGCCAACAATTACCCGGGGCTGCAATCGCCAAGCGACTATCAGCCGCGCGGCGTCGATCTCGAGGTCACCCAACCGCTCTATACCGGCGAGCGTACGCCGTCAGCCTTGCGCCAGGCTGAAAGCCTGGTGCTGGCGCAGCGCTCGGTCCTGACCTCGGCGGAGCAGACCGTGCTGCAATCGGCCGTGACCGCCTATATGAACGTGGTCCAGGCCGTCGCCGTGCTCGAGCTCAATACCAACCAGGAAGCGGTCATCCGGCGCGACCTGGAAGCGACCCGCACGCGCTTCGAAGTCGGCGAGCTGACCAAGACGGACGTGGCCCAGGCCGAAGCGAGCCTTGCCGGTGCCACCGCCGCCCGCATCCAGTCGGAAGGCCTGTTGGCCGCGGCCCGTGCCGCCTATGCCAACGTGATCGGCGAGAACCCGGGAACCCTGGTGCAGCCGCCACCTCTTACCGGGCTTCCCGCAAGCCAGGAAGAGGTTGTCGCTGGCTCGGAGGATGCCCCGACCGTGACCGCCGCCAAATATAACGAGCAGGCAGCGCACGACGGTATCGATGTCGCCTTCAGCCAGATCATGCCCTTCCTCAACATCGTCGGCACTGCGGGCATGTCGGATGACGCCAATGCCGCCAACACAGGGCGGAATTCGGCGTCCATCATGCTGCAGCTGACCGTGCCCCTCTATCAGGCCGGCCTGCCCGCGGCCGATGTCCGTCAGTCGAAGCAGGTCGCGGCCCAGCGCCGCCAGGAGCTCGAGAACGAGCGCCGCTTCGCCATTCAGACGGCGGTCCAATCCTGGTCGGCGCTGCAGACGGCGCGCGCGCAGATCAGTTCCTTCGTCGAGCAGGTCCGCGCCAACAAGGTCGCCCTCGAGGGCGTCCGGCTCGAGGCCAATGTCGGCGCCCGGACGGTGCTCGATATCCTGGACGCCGAGCAGGCCTATCTGAATTCCCAGGTCAGTCTCGTGACCGCGCAGCGCGACGAGGTGGTTGCGGCCTATGCCGTCGAAGCCGCGGTCGGCAGGCTGACCGCGCGCGATCTGGCGCTGCCGGTCGAGTATTACGACGTCGAGGCCTACTACAACGAAGTCCACGACAAGTTCTGGGGCTTCGGCACCAAGACGCAATAGGAGCATCGGTCCGGCGTCGGCCCCAGCCGACGCCGGACAGCCTGCCGAACGGATGCGGGTCCCCTCGGCATTGCCACGGCCCCGGATAATCGCCGCCCGAACGCGCGACCTATCCCTTTGATCAGGATAGGTTTCCTACGCGCCAACCCCGCCTCGCCCAAAACCCTGGCGGGATTGCTTCAGATCAATTCGTCTTTCCCAAACCGTGTCCATAGTCACGCTGTGATTGGGCGAGAGCGACAGCGCTCGTCGATTCGTCGCCCGGCATCGACCGTTTATGGCGATGGACAACCAGAGAGAATGGGAGAGACCGCAATGCCCATGAAGATTCTATGCGCGACCGACGGCTCGAAGTCTTCCGAAAAGGCGGTTGCCTGCGCGATCGACCTCGCTCAAGGGACCGGCGCTCAGCTATCGCTGCTGCTCGTCAACATGGTGCCGACCGACCGCATGAGTCATTCGCATTTCTGGGATCAACAACTGGTCGACGCCGCCAACGCGCAAATGAGCGCACAACTCGCGCCGGCAATAAGGGCGCTGAAAGCGGCCGGCCTGACAAAGGCCGACAGCGTCGTTGTCTCGGGAAGCAATGCCGCAGACGCGATCGTCTCCTATGCCGACGAGAACAAGTTCGACCATATCGTCGTGGGTTCGTCGATCAGAAATGCCATGGAGCGGCTCCTGGTCGGCTCGACGGCGACCGCAGTCGTTACGCGGGCCCATTGCCCGGTGACTGTCGCCCGATAATCCCGCGCGCCGAAATAAGAGCATCCCCGGGGGCATTGCGGCGTCGCTCATCAGGATTTTCCTGGATGACCGCATAGGGTAGCCTTGCGGGCCCATGACCCAATCTCGCCTCTCCATCGTCGTGCCTTATCGCGACCGGGCCGAGCAGCTCGCGCGATTCCTCCCCCATATGACCGTCTATTTTCAACGGGACAAGATCGACAAGAGCCAACCCCTTCGAATTACGGTGGTCGAGCAGGAAGCGGGGCGCCCCTTCAATATCGGCGCCTTGCGCAATGTCGGCTTCCTGCTGACCGAGGCGAACTGCGAGCAGGTCTGCTTCCACGACGTGGACTATCTGCCGATCTGGGCCGATTACCGCCCGGTCGACCGGCCGACTCGGCTGCTCTGGTACGGGGCCGAGAAAGTGAAGATCGAAGGCTCCGCCAATCTCGTCGTCGAACACGATCCGAAAAAATATTTCGGCGGCGTGGTGATGTTTCCGGCCGCCCTCTTCCGCCGCCTCAATGGCTATGGCAACGGCTATTGGGGCTGGGGCTATGAGGATACCGATATGCGGATCCGCTGCCGGGCGGAGGGGATTGCCCTGGGTTATCGCGACGGGACCTTCGAATCCCTGGTCCACCGCAGCAACGGCTTCGACACCGACGGGAAGCCGAGCCCCGCGCATCTGGCCAACCGGCGGCGCTGCCAGATCAACGCCAAGGCGATCCGGGACCGCCAGGCTCACCGCGAAGAGGGGCTGAACAGCCTGCGCTTCGACATGCTCGAGCGCGGCCCCCTGCTCGATCCCACGGGCGCCCCCTACCCCCACGCCGAACGGGTCTTGGTCCGCCTCTGAGGGCAGCCCGGGCTGATCCGCCCTTCCCGCCTTTGCGATCCATTATGGATTCCATGTTAGGATTCCAATCGGGTAGGGGGCTCGACCGCCCGCGGACGTCAGCCTGCGGCGACGGCCGGGTCGGAAATGATCGGGGGAATCTTGCCGACACGATGCCTGTTTTATGCCTCGAACGGTCATGGCCTGGGCCATCTGATCCGGACCCTGGCGGTTGCCCGCGCCCTGCGCGCCAGCAAGCCCGACCTCGACATCATGTTCGTGACCAACTCCGAAGCCTGCCAACTGGCCTGGCGCGAAGGCTTTCAGGTGGTGAAGCTGCTTTCGCCGCCCGCGAACTTCATGGATCTGGATATTCCCGCCCGTGAGGAGCTTCGCCGGATCAACCGCGGCATCGTCTATGCGGTGCTGAAGGGCTTCACACCCGATCTCGTCGTGGTCGACTTCTTTCCCTTGGGACAGATCGGCGACATGATGCCGCTTCATTCGCATGCGGCCCGCAAGGTCTTCATCGCCCGCGAGCGCAATGCCGCCGCCGAGATCGCCACCCATGCCCCGCTGATCGAGAGCCTGTACAACCTCGTGCTGATCCCGCATCAGGCGAGCGAGGTGGATGGCCGCAAACCCGCCAATGTGAAGACCGTCTACACGGGCGCGATCATGATCCGATCGCGCGACGAGGCCCTGTCGCGCGAGCAGGCCCGCGCCCGCCTCGGACTGGCCCCCGACGCATTCACGGTCTTCATCGGCTTCGGCGGCGGCGGCAATCCCGCCTATGACACGGTTCAGCAATGGGTGCTGGAACATGCGGGGGCGGCCCGGAACTGGACCTTCGCGGTGGCGCGACCGCCTCTGTTGCGCAGCCAGTCCACGGTGGCGCCGCAAGGCGCGACGAAGGAGATCAGTTACATGCCGATGGCGGAATGCTGGACCGCCTTCGATGCGGCCATCTCCACTCTCGGCTACAACAGCACGGCCGAGCTCCTGCATCATGGCGTTCCCACCATCTTCGTCGAGCTCGCGGGCGGTCTCGACGACTGGGCGAAGCGCGCCGGGCGCATCGCGAACGCGGATGCCGGCCTGCCGATCAAGGCGTTCGATACCGAAGGGCTCCAGCTGCAGCTCGAGCAGCTCGCCGACCCGGCGCGCCGGCAGACGCTCGCCGGCAACGCCCGCAACCTGGTGCCCGCCAACGGCGCGCGGCTCGCCGCCGACGCGATCCTGGAGATCGCCCCATGACGCTGCCAGGATCGGCGCGCGCGGAGTCGATGAGATTCCCGGCTCCTCCCGGGCGGCCGCGACAGCCCGATCTTGTCTAAACCCACCGCAGCGCCCCGGCGCATCGTCCTGACCGACAACGGACTGCACCAGCAGATCGGTCATCACACCCATTTCGCGCGGGGCATGGCGCGCCTGCTGGCCGCGAGCCAGCGCCCCTTTCTGGTCCTGGCCCATCGCTCCATGGAACCGGCACTGGCAGCGCCGCCGCTCGAGGCCCGGCCGGTCTTCGAGTTGCGATTGAACGAGTTCCTGACCGAGGGCGATGGTTTCGATCGTCTCTGGAACGATTATGAGATCGGCGCGCGGCGTTTTGCGGAAGGCCTGGCCGGCTCCGGCCTGGAACCCCAGGAGGACGATCTGCTCTGGATCCCCACCGCGCGCGCGCGCGAGATCGCGGGCCTCGCCGACTGGCTGAAGACCCGGCCGCAGCGGCCGCGCGTCGCCCTGGGGTTCCATTCCCTGTTGCGCCCAGTCGAGCCTGGAACGGTGGCGGGCCTCGTCCATCGCCTGGCGGGCAGAGAGCTCGTGACCGCCGTCGGCAAGGACCGCATCTTCGCCTTCGCCACCAACAAGCCGCTCGCGGTGAGGCTGACCCACGCGATGGGACTACCCGTGATGACGGCACCGCTGCCGCATTTCTACGAGACGGCGGCGGCGGCGGATGCCCTTCCCTATCTGCCGGCGGGCGACGGTCCGCTGGTCGCCTGTCTCGGCATGCAGCGGCAGGACAAGCGCTTCACCGAATGGCCTGCCATCATCGAGCAGGCACATCGCCGCCGTTCCGACCTCCGCTTCCTGGTCCAGGTCGGCGCAGGAGAGATCAGTTCTTCTTTTGCTGCGCTCGAGAGCAATCCTCGCATTCGCCTGGTGCGCGGTTATCTCGACGACCGGACCTTCGCCGGCCTGATCGAGGCGAGCGATCTTCTGCTACTGCCCTATAAGCCGGAACGCTATGTCGAGCGGATTTCGGGACCCTTCGTCTTCGGTGCGGTCTATGGCACTCCCTCGGTCGTGCCGGCACGGAGCTGGATGGCCGAACGCATTGCAGAGGGACGAGGAGTCGGCGTCACCTATGACGGCGACGATGCGGCGCTGGTCGAGGCGCTGGCTCATGCGGCCGACGACCTGCCCAACCTGAGGGCGCAGGCGGCGGGGATCATGAAGGACTGGCGGACCTGGGACGCCCGGGCCCTGATCGGCATCGCGCTTCATTGGTGCGCCGGCCGCAGCCTCCAGGATTTCAAGCGCGGCGCAGCCGCGACCTGACCATCCGGCCGCCTTGATCCTGATCCCTTCAATTCAATAAGATGGTCGGCCATTGCCATTCAATCGCAACTGGAGGCTGCATACATGGTTAATCGATATCACCAACAGTTCATTGAGATGGTTGTGCACCGATCGTAAGATCGCACCCGTGACTTCAACAAGGGAGGACTTCCCATGAAGAAAATTTTGGCGTGTGCATCTGCGGCCCTGATCGTTCTATCGCTGGCGGCGGCGCCGGCCATGGCTGGAGGCGGCAAGAGTGGCGATGCCCCGGGTCATGGCGGCGGCGGATCCGGCAATTCCGACAGCAACAATGGCGGTGTCTCGGGTGCCAACGGCAACCAAGGCAACGACAAGGACGTGGGCAATGCCGGCCCGGGCGGCGAATAGGGCCGAGCGACGCCGCAGGATCGGTCTTTCAGACCGATGACTTTTCTTGTGGGCCTCGGGAAACCGGGGCCCACTTTCGTTTAGGCGCCCCGCGCCGCTTCATCCCTCGATGCCAGCGACATCGGTCGCGCTGAGCAGTCCTTCGGGCGCTCAGCTCAATCGCTCACGGCCGTTTCGCACTGCACCGGCTCTCCGGCACGACAAACGCTGGCGTAGCGCTGGGAGTAACCCGCCTGGATCGGCAGCAGCGGAACCTGTCCCCGGCTCGCCGCGGAATCACCGGGCGCGCTGCAGAATATATTCTCGATCATCATCAGGCGCTGTCCGTCCGCACGCGGGATATAGAGCGCGCCATCCGCAGCCTGGCGATGGAGCTGCACGGTCTTCGACCCGCTCTGTCCGATCATCCCCAGATCCTGGGTCACCCAATGTCCGAAATTGATCATGCAATGGATCGGGTCCGATCCTTTATTGACGATCGTCAAGGAGACGGGCACATCGGCGGCACTCTCGTTCGGCATGCTGCAGGACGCCATCGCGAGCGACAGCAGGACCGCCGTCGCGGCGCGGGTCGTTGAGCCAGCGGGAAGCCCCATGTTAGCCTCGTCCTCGTTCGATCGTGGCGGTCGCGCGTCTCACGCGGGGGAGCGGCGGATGATTTTGCGCAAGACGCTTTTCGTCAAGGAGACGATGCTGGCCGAAGCCGGCAGCCCGGCCGTCCGTCCGATCACGCGGGTCGCCGCGATCGCCATCCTCCAGAACAGCTTCGCCGGGCTCGGCGTGCAGGATCTCTCGCCGATGTTCGATCTCGGCCTGAAGCTCGGCGAGGAGCTGATGCCGCAGGCCGTGGCGATGCTCTCGCAGCCGGCCATGGCCTATGGCAAGGCCGCGATCGTCGGCGTCGAGGGCGATCTCGAGCATGCCGCGGCGATCCTGCATCCCAAGCTGGGCAAGCCGATGCGCGCGGCGGTCGGCGGCGGCGAAGCCATCATCCCCTCGACCACCAAGGTCGCGACGGCCGGCACGCTGATCGATGTGCCGCTCGGCAACAAGGACAATGTCTGGTCCTTCGACGAGCTCGACACCATGACCGTCTGCGTCGCCGATGCACCACGCCCGCGCGAGATCCTGGTCGTCATGGCGGTCAGCGACGGCGGCCGGCCCAACCCGCGCGTCGGCAAGGGCCGCTCGGTCGTCTGATCCCCAAGCGGCCAGGCCCCAGCCCTGAAAACTCATGCCCAGGTCGCCGGCGCCAGCGGCGGCCGGCCCCGCAGCAGATCGCTCGCCCGTTCCGCGAGGGCGATGATGGCGGCATTGACCGGTCCCGTCGTGATGCGGGGAATGACCGACGCATCGACGACATGAAGCCCCCCGATCCCCCGCAGGGCGAGCTCCGGCGTCACCACCGCTTCCGCGTCCGTTCCCATCCGGCAGGTCCCGACCGGGTGATGATGCGTGTAGGCGGCCCGGGCCAGGAACGCCCGGCGATCCGCCTCGCTGCGGCACTGCTGTCCCGGCAGCAGCTCCGCCTCGCGCCAATCCGCCAGCGACCTGGCGCCGCCGACCGCCTGCGCCCGCTCCAGCGCATCGAGATAGGCCCGCCGGTCATATTCCTCTGCCAGATAGTTCGGATCGATCAGCGGTGCCACCTTCGCGTCCGCCGAGGCGAGCCGGAGAGACCCACGGCTCCGCGGCTGCGTGAACCCGAACATCAGCGTGTAGGCTTCGCCGAAGGCCGGCGCCGGGAAGCACTCCGTCACCGCCGGCGCGATGACGCAGGCCAGCACCAGCTCGGGTGCGGACCCTGCACCGGACCGCTCGATATACATGAGCGATTCCGAGTTCTGGTAGCGCGAGGGCGGCACCGGGCGGCGTGCGCGATAGACATTGCCGCCCGAGAGGAGATGGTCATGCAGGTTGTGCCCCACACCCGGCAGATCCAGCCGCACCGGGATGCCCAGCGACTTCAGCTCGTCGGCGGGCCCGATGCCGGCGCGCAGCAGCAGCGTGGGCGAAGCGATGGCGCCGGTTGCCAACAGCACGCCGCGCTCGGCCGCGATCCGTTCGATGCCCTCGGGCCCTTGGAGTTCGACGCCGCGGCAATGCCGCTGACCTTCGAATCTCAGCCCGCGAATCTCGTGCCGCTCCAGCAGGTGGAGATTGGGACGCGCCAGCACGTCGGGCGTCAGATAGGCATCGGCCGTGCTCTGGCGCCTTCCCTCCTTGATCGTGAGGCTGTTGAGCGTCGGACCGGCCATCCGCGGACCGTTGTGCTCGGGCGTCGGCGTCAGGCCGATCTCCTCCCCGGCCGCCATATAGGCGCGTGTGATCGGGTGCGGATCGCTCGGCGTCATCAGGCTGACGGGACCGCCCTGCCCGTGATAGGGCGATGCGCCGCGATCCCAGTCCTCGGAGCGGATGAAATAGGGCAGCAGATCGCGATAGCCCCAGCCGGCGGCGCCGACCGCCACCCAGGCATCGAAATCGCTGGGATGCCCGCGCACATGGGCCATGGCGTTGATGGTGCTGGAGCCGCCCCGCACGCGGCCGCGGGCCCAGGCATGGACGCGATTGGCCGTGTGGCGCTGCGGCACCGTCGCGTAGTTCCAGTCGATCGCGGTGCCCTGCAGTGCCGGCCAGGCCCGCGGCACGCCGACCTGGGGGTCGGTCGGCGCGCCGCCGGCCTCGACCAGCGCGACCGAGACGGCCGGATCCTCGCTCAGCCTCGCCGCCAATACCGAGCCCGCCGTCCCCGCACCCAGGATGATCCAATCAAAGGTTCGCAATGGTTCCCCTCGGGCCCTCGCCCTGATGACGCCGTGAAATGAGTTGTGATATTGTCCGATCGCGCAAGGGGCCGCCACAAGGCCGAGCACAAAAAATGGGCCGATAACGGCTCGCGCGACGCAAATCCGGGAGGGGAACCATCATGGCCACCAAGGAACCTATCATCACATTGTCGGCCGGTCCGGTGGCTGCCTACCCGGCCGTCATGCGCGCGCTGTCGAGACCAATCGGGTACGACTATGACCGTCACTTCCTCGAATTCTACGAGGCGGTGAACCGGAAGGTCACCCAGGCCCTGCGCAGCAGCTCCCCGGCGCTGATCCTCCATTTCGAGCCTGCCCCCGGCCTCGAGGCCGCGGCGGCCTCCCTGATCGGTCCCGACGACGTCGTGCTGAACCTCGCCTCGGGCGTCTATGGCAAGGGCTTCGGCTACTGGTCGGCGCGTTACAACAAGGAGCTGGTCGAGATCGAGGTGCCCTACAACGAGGCGATCGACCCGGCCCAGGTCGAGGCGGCCTTCAAGAAGCGCCCCGACATCAAGGTCGTCTCGGTCGTCCACCACGACACGCCGTCGGGCACCATGAACCCGGTCAAGGAGATCGGCCAGATCGTGCGCAAGCATAACGCGCTGATGCTGGTCGACGCGGTCTCCTCCTGGGGCGGCATGGATATCCATCCCGAGGAAAGCTGCGCCGACATCTTCGTGACCGGCCCCGGCAAATGCCTGGGCGGCGCGCCGGGCCTCACCATCATGGCGGTCAACGACCGGGCCTGGAAACATATGGAGGCGAACCCGAAGGCGCCCCGCGCCTCGGTCCTGAGCCTGCTGGATTGGAAGGACGCCTGGCGCCAGGACAAGCCCTTCCCCTTCACCCCCTCGGTCGCCGAGGTGAACGGGCTCGACGGCGCCATCGATCTTTATCTGGCCGAGGGTCCCGAGACCGTGTGGAAGCGCCATGCGCTGACCGCCAAGGCCTGCCGTGCCGGCATCAAGGCCATGGGCCTGTCGCTCTGGGCAGCGCGCGAGGAGATCGCCTCGCCGACCTGCACCGCCGTGCGCGTGCCGGACGGCCTCAAGGACGACGACATCCTGGCCGCCGCCCGCTCGCTCTATGGCGTGGTGTTCTCGTCCGGCCGCGGCGAAACCAAGGGCAAGCTCATCCGCATCGGCCATATGGGCCTGGTGGCCGAGCCGATCTATGCGGTGGTCGCGGTGACCGCCTTCGGCGGCGCCCTCAAGAAACTGGGCCGCAAGGTCGATGTCGGGGCCGGCGTCACCGCCGCCACCGCCGTGATCGACCAGGCGCGCGCCTGACCCTCAATCCAGCGAACCATTCTTCTCAAGGGAGATTTCGAGCATGAAGCGTTTCGACGGCCGCGTGGCCATCGTCACCGGCGCGGCCCAGGGCATCGGCAAGGCCGTGGCGCTGCGCCTCGGCCAGGAGGGCGCCCTGGTGGTCGCCGCCGACATCAACGGCAAGGGCGCGGAAGCGACGGCCAGGGAGATCGGCGGCAAATCCTTCGGCATCGCGACCGACATCGGCGACCCCGCCTCGGTCACGGCGCTGCACAAGGCCGCGATCGACAAGGGCGGCAAGCTCGATATCACCGTCAATGTCGCGGCGATCGTGCCTTTCGTCGCCTGGGACGCGCTCACCTTCGAGGAATGGCGCCGCATCATGCGCGTCAATGTCGACGGGCTCTTCCTCATGTGCCGCGCCAGCTCCGATCTGATGCGCAAAGGGGGCTATGGCCGCATCGTCAATTTCTGCTCGAACTCGATCTTCGCCGGCACGCCCAACATGGCGCATTACGTCGCCTCCAAGGGCGCCGTGCTGACCTTCACCCGTGCGCTCGCGACCGAACTCGGCGGCTACAAGATCACCGTCAACTCGATCGCGCCGGGCTTGACCGACACCGAGGGCGTGCAGAAGACCGACCACAAGAACGCCTTCGAGTTCGTCGAGATGCTGCAGGCGATCAAGGGCCGCGGCACCCCCGACGACATCGTCCCCGCCGTCGCGTTCCTCGCGTCGGAGGAAGCGCACTGGGTTACGGGCCAGTGCCTCGCCGTCGACGCCGGCATGGTGCGGTGGTAGGGCAACAGCTTCACTTTCCTCTCCACCCGCTTTAGCGGGGGGAGAGGGTTGCGAAGGCTTAGGTGAGACCGAAGGTCGAACCTTAGCCGAAGCTGGGAGAGGTGGGTCCTTCTTGCGCGCACACCCTCTCCCAGCTCCGAGTAAGTCTCCGCTTCGCTCCGACTAACTCTTCGCAGCCCTCCCCCTCACTACGTGAAGGGGAGGAAAGAAAACTGAAAATGATTCCGACGAGCGGAAGCGCCGCCTATGAATAGAACCCCGGCGCCTTCACATAGTTCGGGAAGCTGTCCGGGTCGTGGCTGTAGAACAGCTCGGCATTGTGCTTCTCGGCCAGTTGCTTCAGGCGATGCATCGACTTCAGGCTCGCCGTCGGGTCGAGATGGAAGCTCGAGATGCAGTTCATATCCATGTTCTTCTGGCTGTAGCAGGCATCGGCCGTGAACAGCATCGGGCGGCGGTTCTTGAGCTCGACCATCAGGCTGTAATGGCCGGCGGTGTGGCCTGGCGTCTCCAGGAGCCACATGCCTTTCGCGAGCTCCTGATCGCCGGTCACGGTCTCGAATTTCGGCGTGTACATGTCGAGCGCCGGCTCGGCCGGCAGCGCCTTGCCCGCCTTCTTCGCCAGCTCGGGCGCGAAGGTCATGTCCGAATAGCCCAGATGCTCGAAGGGCTGGTGGTTGGTCGAGGCCTCGAGTTCCTTCGCGTGGCAGACGGTGCAGGCCTTGCTCAGATGCTTGTTCCCGCCGCAATGATCGAAGTGGTAGTGCGAGTTGATCACATAATTGATGTCGGTCGGCTTGAGCCCGATCTTGGCGAGCGCGCCCGGGATGGTCTGTTCCGGCGCCTGTATCGGCTTCTCGAAGGGCAGGACCCGCATCACATGGGCATGGTCGTAGCCCGTATCGAAGATGTAGCGGCCGTCCTGATGCTCGATCAGCACCGCATAGCAGGGGAAGCGAAGCTCGCCGCCGGGCCCACGGTTCCAGAACGCATGGAACCCGTCGATCACCAGCGAGCCGCCGTCGAGAATGTAAACCTTGGTGTCCGTCATCGCCTCGTCCTCCCTCTCTCGCGACCCCGCCCCTTCTTAGGGCCTGTCCGGCCCTCCGGGCGGTTCTCTTTGACTTCCAATTCTAGCGCTCGCCACGCACATAGGGCAGTCCCAAGGCCGCCGGCAGCACGCTGTGGCGGCCGAAGATCACCAGCACCAGGATCACCATGGCGAAGGGCAGCATCTGCACCACATCGGTCGGGATGTTGAGCCCCGCCACCTGGAGTGCCGTGGTCATGGCCAGGCTGATGCCGAAGATGAGGGCTCCCAGCAGTACCCAATAGGGTTTGCCCCGCGCCAGCATGGCCAGCACGATGCCGATGAAGCCCGCGCCGTTGGTCATGAAGGGCACGAACAGCCCGGCGCCGACATTGGCGAGATAGGCGCCGCCCATGCCGGCCAGGAACCCCGTCGCCAGCACGGCGCCCACCCGGGTCGCCACCACGCTGACGCCGGCCGCGTCGAGCGCGCCGGGCTTGCTGCCCGCAGCCTCGAGATTGAGCCCGACATCGCTGTGCTTGTAGAGCCAGCCTACGGCGAAGGTCGCGGCCACGATCAGATAGACGATGAGATTGTGGTGGAACAGCGCCGGCCCCAGCACCGGGATCTCGCTGAGGCCCGGGATCTCCAGCACCGGCGCCTTCTCCAGCCGCGGATAGGAGCGAGCGAACTGGAAGTGATGGAGGAGTGCCGTCAGTCCCTCCGCGCCCAGGGTCAGGCCGATGCCGATCACGATCTGGTTCATGCCGAGCCGCACGCAGAGCAGCGCCATCAGCGCCGCCACCAGCATGCCGCCCAGCCCGCCGAAGACGAAGCCCAGCGCGAAGGAGCCCGTATAGAAGGCGGCGACGAAGCCGGTATAGGCGCCGAACAGCATCATGCCTTCGATGCCGATATTAAGCACGCCGGCCTTCTCCGAGATCTGCTCGCCCAGCCCCACGAACAGCAGCGGCACGCCGGCCGTGATCGCGCCGAACAGGAGCGAGGTCAGGAAGGGTTCGGTGAAGAGACCGTGCATCGGATCAGCTCTTGGTCCGGGCCTGGCGGCGATGATCGAGATATTCGACCAGCGCCAGGAAGATCAGCAGCAGCGCCACCAGCACCAGCGTATAGAAGGTCGGCACGCCCAGCCGCACCGCGGCGCTCTCGCCGCCGACCTGCAGCACCGCGAAGAACATGACGAAGGCGATCGTGGCGATGCCATGGAACCGCGCCAGGAAGACGAGCGGCACGACGAGCAGCCCGAACGAGGGATTCCAGTCGGCGCGCACCGAGCCCCAGACGCCCAGGATGTCGACGGCGCCGCCGAGCCCGACCAGGCCGGCGCTGATGGCGAAGGTCGCGTAGGTGAGCAGCCCGACATTGAGCCCCGCATGGATGGCGGCGCGCGGATTGGCGCCGACCACACAGAGCTTGAGGCCGAAGGAGGTGCGGGTCATGACGAAATGCACGATCAGCACCGCGGCGAGCGCGATCAGGATGCCGCTATGGATGGTGCTGCCGAAGAGCCGCGGCAGCCGGTCCTCGACGGGGAGCGTGTGGGTCTGCGGCACGGTGGTGCCGGGATCGAAGAACAGCAGCTTCACCAGCACATTGGCGAAGCTGACGCCGAGGAAGCTCATCATCAGCGTGCTGATGATCTCGTTGATGCCGTAGCGGACCTTGAGGAAGGCCGGGATCAGCGACCAGGCCGCGCCGACGAGACCCGCCACGACGAAGCAGAGCAGGATCGTCAGCCAGTCCGGGATCGTGCCGATGAGGGCCGGCCCCAGGGCCGCCGTGACCACGGCCGAGAGCAGGAACTGCCCGTCGGCGCCCAGATTCCAGATGCCGGCCCGGAAGGCCACGATCAGCCCCGCCGCGATCATGAGCAGCGGCGCCATGCGGGTGATGGTCGCCTGCAAGCCCAGCCAGCTGAACAGGCCGCGCCGGATCACATAGGCGTAATAGTCCAGGGGATCGGTGCCGAGCAGCAGCAGGATCCCGGCGCCGACCAGGAGGGCCAGCAGGATCGGCAGCAGAAATCGCGCGATCGCCGCCGCCAGCGCGCGGGCGCGGCCGGCCATCAGCGAAGGCGGCAGCCCGGGGCTGCGCGCCGCTTCCGGACTGGCACTCATGCCGCTTCGGCTCCCGTCATCAAGAGGCCGATCCGACGCTCCGCATTGCCCTCGTTGGGCACGATGCCCGTGAGCCGGCCGCGGAACATCACCGCGATCCGGTCCGAAAGCTCGAGCAGCTCGTCGAGCTCGGTCGAGATCAGGACCGTCGCCAGGCCGCGCTCGGCGCATTCGGCGATGCGGTCGCGCGCCAGGCGGATGTTGTGCAGATCGAGGCCATAGGTCGGCTTGTTGAAGATGACCAGCCGGCTGGCGCCGTTGAGCTCGCGCGCCAGCAGCGCCTTCTGGATATTGCCGCCCGAGAGCCGGCCGATCGGCGTGCGCTCCGAGGGCGTGCGGATATCGTGGCGCTTGATGGTGTCGCGCGCCTGGCCATGGATCAGATTCCAGCGGCTGATGCCCTGCTGCCAGAGCGGCGGCGCGCCGATCTCCTTCATCACCAGATTGGTCGCAACCGAGAAGGCACCCACCGTCCCCTCGCCCAGCCGCTCGTCGGTGATGTAGCGGAAGCCGCGGCGCCGGCGCGCGGCGACGCCCTCATGCGTCAGGTCGTGGCCGTCATAGAGGAGCGAGCCCGAGGCGGCCGGCCGCTGCCCCGCCAGGAACTCGGCCAGATGCTTCTGGCCGTTGCCGTCGACGCCCGCGATCCCCAGCACCTCGCCGGGCCAGAGCTCGAAGCTGACGCCGGAGAGCGGACATTCGCCGCGATCGGCGACGGTGGAGATGTCCTTCGCCACCAGGATCGGCGGCTTGGAGCGATCGGCCTTGGGGACCCGCTTCAGATGGCCGCCGCGGCCGAGCAGGGTTTCGGCGTCGCGGCTGTCGGCCTTCTGCCCGCCGAACATGAGCCGCAGCACCTCGTCGGTGATCTGCGCCTCGGTCAGCGATTTCAGCCGCGCCTTGTCGAGCTGGCCCGCGAAGCGGCCCAGCCGGAGCACCGAGATGCGGTCGCCGAACTCGTAGGCCTCGGCCAGCTTGTGGGTGATGAAGATGATGGCGACACCCTTGTCGCGCAGCCGCTTCATCACCTCGCCCAGGTCGCGCACGCCGAGCGGCGTCAGCATCGAGGTGGGCTCGTCGAGGATCAGGACGTTCTCGCCGCGCCACAGCGCGCGCATGATCTCGACCTGCTGCTGCTCGCCCAACGCCAGCCTGCCGACCTGCGCGTCGGGATCGAGCGTCACGCCCAGGAGATCCGACAATTCCTTGAAACGCTTGAGGACCGGGGCCCGGTCCAGGAGCCGCCAGCGCGGGCCGCCCAGCATGAGGTTTTCGATGACGGTCAATGTGGGCACCAGCAGCACATGCTGGAACACCGTGCCGATCCCGAGATCGAGGCTCTCGCGCGGCGAGCCGATCCGCACCGGCTTGCCCTTGACCTGGATCTCGCCGGAATCGGGCTGCTGCATGCCGGCCAGCATGCCGATCAGGGTCGATTTGCCGGCGCCGTTCTCGCCCAGCAGCACATGGATCTCGCCCGGCAGGAAGTCGATCGAGACGTCGTCGTTGGCGACGACGCCGGGAAAGCGCTTGGTGACGGATCGCACCGATATGGCTGTTCCCGGCGTCGCCCCTTGCATCAACGCACCCGATTCTTACTGGGCCGTGCCGATGTCGACCGAGGTCATCAACTTGCGGACGTCTTCCGCGTTGAAGACCGGGGTCAGCTTGACCTTGCCGTCGATGATGTCCTTGCGGACCGCCATGACGGAGTTCCACACATCGTCGGGGATGTGCTTGGTGTGCAGCAGCTGGCAGGAATCGTCCGCCACCTGGATCGAGTAATGCTTGGTGCCGAAGGTGCCGGCCTTCAGGTCATCGACCATCGCGCTGAACACGGGCACCAGGTTCCAGACCACGGAGGACAGGAGATGGCCCTTGTCGATCGGGGTCTTGTCGCCGATCACGTCGATGAACCACACCGGGCCGCCATTGGTGGCCTTGGTCGTCTCGGTCGCTTCCATCATGCCGAAGCTGGCACCGTCGCCCTGGCCGAAGATGATGTCGGCGCCGGCGGCGATGACGGACTCGGTGACGCGACGGCCACCGGCGGCATCGGAATAGGCGGCCGGCCCGATCACGGCATAGATCAGCTTGATGTCCTTCTTGACCGACTTCGCCCCTTCCGCGAAACCCGCCGACTGCGAGTTCCAGCTCGGGGGCTCGCCGGAGGTAACGATGCCGAGCGCACCGGTCTTGGTCATCTTCGCGGCCAGCACGCCGGCCAGATAGGCGCCTTCATGGCCGCTCAGCGTGTAGTCGGCGATCAGGCCGGGGACATTGGCGTCGGGACGATCGACGATCGCCACCGGCACCTTGGTCTCCGCCGCGATCTCGGGCGCGGCCTGGTTATAGCCCGAAGCATGGGCGATCATCAGGCTGACGCCGTCGCCGGCGAGCTCGCGCAGCTGCGGACGCACATCGCCATAGCCCAGGCCTTCGGCCGGGACGAATTTGATGCCGTACTTCGCCGCAACCGCCTTGCCGGCGTCGATCGCCTGCTGGTTCCAGCCGTAATCCGTGCCCTGCTCCGGTGTCAGGACCGCAATGCTCGTCACCTCGGCGGCGCCGGCGCCGCCGGCGAAGCCTACGCCCAGGGCCAGCGCGGCCGCGACGGGCGTCAAGCGAATCACATTATTCAGCGATGTCCATTTCATGGGGTTAGTTCCTCCCTATCGAATTAGCACCCAGTTGCAAACGCGCTCTTCTTATTCCGGCCCGAACGTCCCCGTTTGATCTCCCGGGGTTGCCGCGCCGCCGATCCCCGATCCGGGGACTAGTCCTCCAACGCCTTGCGGACGGCCACCAACCGGCGTGCCCGCTGGCTCTGAAGCTCACTGATCTTCGCCGGCGTGTAGTCGAAGATGCCGCCGCCGGTCTTGATGCCCAGTTTGCCCGCCGCGGTCCGTGCCGTCACATAGGGACTGACATCGCCGCGCGCGCAGAGTTCCTTGTTCAGATAGCTGCCGACCGACTGGTAGATGTCGAGGCCGGCCATGTCGAGCAGCGCCATCGGCCCCACCACCGAGAGCTTGTAGCCGATGCCCCAGGAGACGCAGGCATCGAGCCCTTCGGGGTCGATCACCCCTTGTTCGACGAGATCCAGGCATTCGCGCATGACCGCATAGAGCACGCGGTTCTCGACGAAGCCCGGCACGTCCTTCTTGACCAGGATCGGAATCAGCCCGAGGCCCTTCACGAAACTGGTCATCCAGCTCACGGTCGCGGGCGCCGTCTCCCGGCCCGCCACCACCTCGATGATCGGGATGATGTGGGGCGGGTTCGACCAATGCATGCCGACCACGCGACCCGGCGCCGAATTGCCGGCCTGGAGCTTGGTGATCGGGATGCCGGAGGTGTCGGAGGCTATCACGCAATCCCCGCTCACCAGCCGGTCGATCTCGCCCAGGACCTGCGTCTTCAGCTCGAGCTTCTCCGGCACATTCTCGATGACCAGCTCGGCCCCTTGGAGAGCCGCCGCCAGATCGGCATGGATGGCAACCTCGCCCGCCGCGCGGTCCGCCATGCCCAGGGTCGTCAGCACGCCAGTCGCCGTCTTGATGCTCTGCGGCGCCTTGGCGCGCTGCTCGGGCGACAGGTCGAAGGCAGCCACGGTCATGCCGGCGCGCGTCAGCACCGCCGCGATGCCCGGCCCCATGGTCCCCAGACCGATGAGCGCAACCCTGGTCATGATGTGATCGTCTGCCCCCTTCCGGACGCGGGCGCCGGCCTTGTCTGGCCGGTCGCCCCCGCCGTTCTCCTGTTACGCGATCAGCCCGCGACGGCTTTCTTGAAGGCCGGCCGCGCCATACATTTCTCCCGCCAGGCCCGCAGCGCCGCGAGCGGCGGATGCTCGATCGGAAAATCGAGGCAGCGGGTGATGATGGTGCCGAGCGCGAAGTCGGCCAGCGTCATCTCCTTGCCCGCGACCCAGGCCTTGCCCGCCATCGCGTTGTCCAGAATCTGGAGCTGGGCGATCAGCTCCTTGCTGTCGGCCGCCCAGCTGGCGCCGCGTTCGGCCGCCGGCTTCTTGGCGTCCTTGAAGATCGAGAGATAGGGCCCGTTGAGCGCGGCGAGCTGCCAGTCCATCCAGCGCTCCACCTCGCTGCGCGCCGCGGGATCGCTCGGATAGAACTTGCCGCCATTCTTGTTGGCGAGATAGCGCAGGATCGTGTTCGATTCCCACACGATCGTGCCGTTGTCGTCCAGGGTCGGCACCTTGCCGTTGGGATTGAGCTTCAGATAGTCGCCGCCGGTGTTGTTGAACTGGCGGCCGTAATCCTCGCGCTTGTAGGGCAGGGCCAGCTCTTCCAGCAGCCACACCACCTTCTGCACATTGCCCGACGTCCCGCGTCCCAGAACCTTCAGCATTGTCCAATCCCCGCCCTGTCTCGTTGTTTCCGCGAAATCCGACCGCCGGCCGCCTCAGCGCAGCGGCTTGTAGGCGATCGCATCCATCTCGATCTTGCAGCTGATGACCGCGCGCGCCTCGACCGTCGTGCGCGCGACGCGGCCCTCGGCGAAAAACTCCTTGAAGACGCCGTTATAGCGGCCGAAATCCCGCGCGTCTTCCAGATAGACGGTGATCTTCACCACGTCGGAAAGATCGGCGCCCTCGAGGGCCAGGATCCGCCGGATCGATTCGAGCGTCCAGCGCGTCTCTTCCTCGATATTGCCGACGCACATATTGCCCTGCTCGTCCTTGGCCACTTGCCCCGAGACGAAGATGTAGTCGCCGGCCCGCACCGCCGGATGGAACGGCAGGTTGGGGTTCTTCTTTCCGATCGGCTTGATGGCGTCGTTCATGATGATCTCAAAGCACCGAGGTTTCGACGATGTCGACGCCGCGCTGGCGGTCGATCAGATAGAGCAGCCCGCGACTGTCCATGGTCACGTCGTTCGACGAGGCCAGCTCGAAGCCCTCCGGCGGATCGGGTTCGAAGAACGCGATCTCCTTGGGCGCGAAGGGATCGGCGATGTCGAGGATGCGCAGGCCCTTGGCGAACCAGGCGAAGGGAATGATCGTTCCCTTGAAGCGCTCCGAGGGCTGATGGCAGCCGCGCATCGGCGGCTGCGGCGCGCCGTCCGGATCGACCCCCTCGACCTGGAAGGTCGAGATCGGGATCGGCAGATGCTCGTTGGTGATGTCGTAGATCCAGGTGAAGGCCGGCGCCGCCGGCCAGAGCTTCGCCACATCCTCGTCGGCCACCACCATCACCTTGCGGCCCTTGAGCGGCTCGGGGATCGCAAGGCAGGTGTGGGTCGGATGCGGGAAGGTCGGCGAGGTGTTGACGCCGGAAATCGCCTTCGGCTTCGACATGTCGGAGATATCGAGGATGTAGAAGCCGTGATGCCAGTAGCTGACATAGAGCCGGTCGCCGACCCTCAAGGGGTGATGGCAGCGCGGCGGCGTCCAGTTGTCCCAGGGATAGTCCTCGCCGCCGGCCTTCCACTGGCCCGGAATCCACCAGCGGCCGACCTCCTCCGGTTTTGCCGGATCCTTGAGGTCGAGGATCATCGCGATGTTGCCGATATAGCCTTCCGCCGTCGGCGAGATATAGGCGTAGCGGCCGTCGAAATCGTAGCGATGCACGCCCTTGCCGTGGGTGCGCCATTTGGTGATCAGCTTCGGCTCGGCCGGCTTCGACACGTCATAGATGCCGAGACCGCCGCCGAACTCCGCCACGCCGTCCGTGCCCTGGCGCTCGTGATTGACGATCATGATGTCGTTGGCGACGCGCACCTTGTGCGAATGCCATCCGGCCGGCAGCTCGACCTTGGTCAGGATCTTCGGCCGCGCCGGATCGGCGACATCGACGATGGTCGTGCCGGTCGGCTGGCGCATATGGCCGATATAGAGCGTCGTGCCATCGACCCAGACCTGGCCGCCGCCCGGACAGTCGATATGCGCCAGTTGCTTGGTGTTCTTCGTGCGCGCCATGGTGAGGAGAAAGCCAGCCGATCATGCGGGATTGAGAGAAAGCGTGGAACTCGGACGTCGCGGCGCCCGCCCCGTCAGACGATGCGATAGACCTCGCCGGAAGGCCTGCGCCCATGCTTCTGATAGAGCGCCAGCGCCTTGAGGGTGGGCTCGTCGGAGGCCACGAACAGGATCGCCGGGTCCTTGGGCGAGCTGTTCACATGCTCGCACCATTCGCCGCCCGGCACCGCGAAGGTGTCGAACCGCTCCCAACTGAGCTGCTTGCCGCCGACGATGCTGTAGCCGCTGCCCTCGAAGGGCGCGCAGAGCAGGCTGGCATTCTGCTTCAGGGGCATCGTCTTCTCGCCGGGCCGCAGCATCTGCGCGAAGAAGGTGATGGTTTTGTAGACCGGGCCGCCGGTGGTCGGATCGACATACTCGATCATCAGCGCCTCATGAGGATCGCCGTCCCAGTTGCGGAACTTCTCCAGGAGCTCGCGCATCATGTCCCAGCGATAGACATACATGGGCGAGGCGGCACCTGTGCCGCGGTCGTGCGAGAGGAAGCGTGGCATCAGCCCGCCATGGCCGTAGGCGCGCTGCGAATAGTCGGCCGGGAAGCGCTCGGTCTGGACCTGCTTCTTGATGCGCTCGCCCTTCACCTCTTCGTGATAGTCATGCTCGAAATAGGTGGCGTTCAGCACCTCGGTCAGCGGCAGATCGAGCACGCTCAGATTGATCGCCGGGTCGTCGCCCTTGTTGCCATGATTGTGCCAGGTGTCGTGCGGCGTCAGCACCATGTCGCCCGGGCCGAACACGATGTTCTCGCCTTCGACGCCGGTGAAGTTCGACTTGCCGGTCAGGCCGAAGCGGATCGCGTTGGGCGAATGGCGGTGCGGCGGCATGATCTCGTGGGGATCGTTGAGCCGGTAGGCCGTGTACATGGTGGTGACGGTGGCCCGGCGCGGCGCCAGACCGGGATTGACCAGGATCAGCGAGCGGCGCTCGGAGGATTCCATCGTGATGAGCTCGGCCGAGCGATGCAGCAGCGGCTCGATGGCGCTCTTGAACTTCCAGACATAGGGGATCGCCTTCTTCTTGTCCTTCACCTGGCTGTCCAGGTCTTCGATGCTGCCGGGCTGCATCGCCCAGAACGGCGCCATGCAGCGCTCGAACACATCGGCATGGAGCTGATCCATGGCCGCCTTGCGGTTATCACCCTCGACCCTGACCGTCATTCTTCCACTCCCTGCCCCGGGGCGTCGGTGTCCCAAGGCGATTCTTCCTGCGGAGACCGCCTCGTACGGCCCGGCTCGAACCAATTGCCGCACAAGTGGTTCATATTGTTACGCAAACACTAGCGGCGGCCGTAACCAATCGTCAAGTTTGATTCTGATGCCTGATCCATTTGGAACGGTGGCATTCCCAGCCCTTCGGAACAGCGCTTGGGGAGCTCGCTCGGCTGCAACGTCGTGTCGCCGGAGATCCGCCCGAGGCGCCACGGCAGCCGCGCGGCGGGCGCCCGGAAGCGCCGGGACCAATCGCGGCGTCGCCTCGGCCGGGGAGAACCGCCTTGACGTGCGGCGCAAACCATTTTAGTCAATTGGTACCGCCTTCGCGACGGGGGCCAATCCGGATCCGAGACGCCATGGAAGCCTATGAGCAGACCGCAGCCAGACTGCGCCAACTGATTTCCGACGGGGGTATCGGCGAGGACGGGCGCATTCCGCCCGAACGGGTGCTGGCGAGCGAGCTCGGCGTGGGCCGCCGCTCCTTGCGCCGCGCTCTCGACATTCTCGAGAGCGAAGGCCGCATCTCGCGCCAGCAGGGGCGGGGCACCTTCGTTCAGGCTTCACCCTTCGCCTCCGCGACCGCGGGCAGCGAGGTGCTCGACAACATCCTCGAACATACCAATCCGCAGGAAGTGATCGAGCTGCGCCTGGCGACCGAGCCGGTGATCGCGCGGCTGGCGGCGCTGCGCGCCTCGCAATGCGACATCAAGAAGCTGCAGCGGCTGGCGGCCGAGACCCGGGCCGCCGCGGGCGCGGAGAGCTACGAGCAGGCCGACCAGGCCTTCCATCGCGCCATCGTCGAAGCCTCGCGCAATGCGCTCTTCCTCGCCGTGTTCGACGCCGTCGGCGCCTCGCGGCGCGACGAAGCCTGGCGCCGCATCGGCGAGAACGCCCATTGCTACAAGCGCCAGGCCGTCCATGCGGATTTCCACATGGAGATCGTGGCCGCCATCGCGGCGCGCGACGGCGAACGCGCCCAGACGGCGATGTACCGCCATCTGAGCGATATCCAGCAGCATATCCTGCGCCACGCCTTCTCGCTGCACGCGCTGCCGGCGGCCGCGCCCGCCAATTAGGCGCGGCCCCCGGCTTAAGCTCCGAGGGGCGGGTCGATGCGGGCTCGGTGACGGTGAGATGGCTCGCCGCGAGCTCGTCACCCCAGGCCCCAATATCCCGACATTGCCGGCCGGCCTCCGAACCCGATCGAGATCGAGGACGAAGCGGATCCGCTCCCTCTCGAGGACTTGGTTCTCACCGCGGCCAGCCAATCCTGCGCAAGGCGCTGCTTCTCCCCTGGGGGTTTCGCACCCCGCCCCGTTGCTTTAACCGGCTCATTGGGCTCAAATAATGGGCAGAGTGAGAACCCGAGCGGTTAAAATGCGGGCAGCGGCGCAACGAGCGAAGCATCCCGCACCTTGTCCCTACAGCGGAATCATCCGGAATTGGAATGAAGGCGCCGAAGCGCCAAGGGATTGCCTGAATGGCGCTTTGGGGAGGTGGCCATGCAGACCATTTTCGACAGCAAGACTCTGCCCGTGGCGAAGCGCCGCGAAGCCTGGCAGGACGCGATCTGCGAGATCTATTTGCGGGTGGATTGCGCGATCAAGCCGCAAACGGACTATGACGGCTTTGTCCGTGAGACGCGACTTGGCGGGATAACGCTTACTGACACACTTGGCTCGCCTCAGATTGTGCAGCGTCACAAGCGCCATATCGCGCGCATCGAGAAGGATTGCTATTACATGGGCTTGGTGCAGCGCGGCATCGGGCAAATCCGGCAAGCCGGTTCATTGCTGACCCTGCATCCTGGCCGCGGCGCGCTTTATTATGCGAGCGAGCCGTACGAGATACGATGCGACGACACGATGCATTGCTTCTGGATCGAGATCCCGCGCCAGGTCTTCGCTGATCGCTTCGATTCGGGGCATCCGCCGCTCACCGCGCATCTCAATTCAAGCCGTGGTCTTGGTCGGATCGCCGTCGAATTTTGCGGCGCGTTGATCTCCGAAACGGCCAGTCTCGATCCGCAAACGCGGGAAAGGCTCGGCGAGCAGTTGATGGACATCCTCGCCCTCGCCATGAGCGCGGAACCCGACCGGCAGCCTGCGGACGAATTCAATCTGAAGCTCGCCCGCCTGCGGTCGGTGAAGAGCTACATCGAAGCCCATTTGAGCGATCCCGACCTGACCTTGAGAAGAATCGCGGCTCAGAACGGCATCTCGTTGCGCTACCTCCACCAGCTTTTCCGTCCGACGAACATGTCGGTCACCGAGTGGCTGCGGCTGCGACGATTGCAGCACAGCTACGACCTGCTGGCTTCGCCGCGACACGCGGCACGGTCGATCACGGAAATCGCCTATTCGATGGGCTTCAGCAGCTCCTCTCATTTCAGCAATCTATTCCGCGCGGAATTCGGTGTGCGGCCCTCGGACGTACGGGGGACGGCTTTTCCGCCGGGCCCTTCGAGCAAGGCGTCACCCATCGCGGATGGCACGGCATAGCCGCCGACCGAAGGGGAGTCTCGCAGACACCCCTCTATGCAGCCCCCGCTGCACCAGTCATACGAAACGCTCTGTCTGGGAAATCGGAAGTTCCCAGTCATTCCGTTTCCCGATGGGTACGAATCCGGCCGGATTGCCGGATTCCTTCCATTTCCGCAGCCGGGTGCGTGCTGTTCGTCGTTCGCAGTTGCGGAAATCGAGTGTCCTGCTCAGTAAGGCCGCATGCCGCTGACTCCAACTGCGATCATTGCGCTCCCGAGCAAGCGCCGTGCGCTGTCATGCAAGCCGTCATGTCATCGGCCTGATACGATTCGGCAATAAGTGAAAAGGCTTAGCCGGCTGACGGACGGTCGCGACACAGACTCGCGAGGCGGAAAATCCATGCTCGGACGAACAGGACGCGTCTCCTTGAATCAAGAGAAGATCGTACTCCTGATCGCGATCGTCCTGTTTTGCGCCTTTTCCCTGTTTCTCAACGGATTTACCAGTGCCGGCAATCTGCTGACGCTCGTGCGCGGCGTCTCCACGCTGGGCATCCTCGGCGTCGGGATGGCGATTCTCATCATCGGTCGCGGGATCGACCTGGCGATCGTCGCGATCTACGCGATGTCGGCCGGGTGGACGCTCCATCTCGCCAATGGCGGCATCCCGATCGCGCTTGCCATGCTCATCGGGTATCTGTTCGCGCTCTCGGCCGGCGTTATCAACGGTGTGCTCATCGCTTACGTCGAAGTTCCCGCTCTCTTCGCCACCCTGGGCATGGCTTCGTTCGTCTATGGCTTCGCCCGATACGCCCTCGTGCCGCTCTATGTGGTCTATATGCCCGAGGCGGCGTCCGGGATTGCCTGGATCGGCAACGGTTTCATGTTCGGCGTGCCGGTTCCGATTCTCTTCTTCGCCTTCGTCTCCTTGCTTGGGTTTGCGTTCCTGCACTTCACCAAGCCGGGGCGGTTCGTCTATGCGATGGGCGACAATTTCGCCGCGGCGCGCATGTCGGGTGCGCCGGTGCGGCCCATGATCGTCCTGCAATATGCGATCTCGGCGACGATCGCTTATCTGGCCGGCATGATCACGGCGACGGCCGTTGCCAGCATGAACACCAATATCGCGAATTCCTCGATGATCTACGACGTCATCCTGGTCGTCGTCCTCGGCGGCATCGGCCTTTCAGGAGGGCGCGGCGGCGTCCGCAACGTCGTCGTCGGCACTCTGCTGATCGGCATCCTGCTCAACGGGATGACCATCATGGATATCCAATACACGTTGCAGGACGTGATCAGAAGTCTCGTGCTGCTCATCGCGATCGTAATCGACAGCCTGGTCAATCCACGTGATGAACAGACTGCACAACAAGGCGACATATGAAAATGCGCCGGCTCACAAGGGAGGACGAAGCATGAAAATCAAGAATACTCTGACCGCGGTTGCGGCGATCTTGTCGGTACTGGGAATTGCGGATCTGTCGATCGCCGCCGGCATCGACGACCCAAGGCGGGCCGACTACTTCAAGACCTTCGAAGGGAAGACGGTCGCCTTCGTGCCGGTCACCATGGGCATCGACCTGACCGACGGATGGGCGTCGGTCCTGCAGGCCCAGGCCGACGACCTCGGGATGAAGTTCGTGATCCGCGACCCTCATTTCAGCGCGGACGCCGGGGCCCAGGCCATCACCGCCTTGATTTCGGAGAAACCGGACGTTCTCATCGTCCATAATCCGGACATCCAATCCTACGCGAAGCTGCTCAAGCGTGCCGAAGAGGCCGGCATCCACGTCATCCAGGTCAACATGCGATCGAACTACAACTCGGACGCCTATGTCGGTGCGGACTGGATCGGCATCGGCGAGGCGGAAACCCAGGCAGTCATCGACAGGTGCGGCGCCGGAACGAGCCAGAAGATCGCCATCCTGCAAGGCCAGCCGACCTCGGGATCCGACAGCGGCATGATGAAGGGTGCCGAGAACATCCTGTCCAAGCATCCCGAGATCAAGGTCGTCGCCAACCAGGGTGCGGATTGGGACGCCACCAAGGCGCGCACGATCATAGCCACGGTCATTCAGCAGAACCCGGATCTGTGCGGCGTGGTCGGATTCTGGGACGTGATGGATCTGGGCGCGGCCGCGGCGATCAAGGAATCCGGAAAGAAGATCGCCCTGGTCACGTCGGGCGGCGGCGAGCAAATGGCTTGCGACAACGTGGAAAAGGGCGTGTTCGACGAGGAGATCGCTTATCCGGTCCTGGATCAGGGTCACGCTCTGGCCGTCATGGTCCAGACGGTTCTGCAGTCCGGGGAGCCGGCCGGAAAGAATAAATTCGTCATCTACACGCCCTCGGTAAGAATCACGAAGGAGACCCTCCATCCCGGTCTCTGCTGGAGCGCCGCGAGCATCAAGAAGAATTGACGGCTCCACGGACATGTTTCGTAAGGCGCTGAGCTGCGGAGTCGGCTCAGCGCCTTCTTTTTGCTACGGGAACGCATCGAGATGATCGCCGATTTGATCACCAGGCTGCGCTATCGATATTTTCCCGATCACATGGTCGGCGAGGTGCTCGGCAAGAGGTGGATGGACAATACGATTCCCGTCCTCCTTCTCGTCGCGATCCTGTCCTATTTCGTGGCGACGATTCCCAATTTCGTCTCGTTCGGGAACCTGTCCGACACCTCGCGCCAGATCGGCGAATTCGGATTGATCGTCATCGGCATGACGATCGTCATGCTGGGCGGTGGCATCGATCTCAGTGTCGGCTCGACCTTCGCTCTCGCGAACATCACGGCGCTGATATTGTTCAACCTGGCTGGGTGGCCGCCAGAAGCGGTCGTCGCCGGCACGATGGGTGTGGGAGCCCTTGTCGGCCTGATCAACGGCCTGCTGATCGGCTATCTCCGGCTTCGAGCGTTCTTGACCACGCTCGTCATGCTGACGCTCGTGCGCGCGGTGGTCACCCTCCTGCTTCAGATGTACCAGGTGCAGATCGCCTCGAGCTTCGTCGAGTCCGATCTCTGGGACTTCATAGGCACGGGATCGGTTCTTGGCCTGCCTTTCAGCGTCGTGGTGCTGATCGTCGTGGCGGCGTCGGCGCATATCGTCATCAGCAGGCTCCGCATCGGCTGGCGCGTCATGGCGGTCGGCGGATCGCGCCGCTCGGCCTACAACGCGGGCATCCCGGTGCGATTCACGGTGTGTCTGACCTATGTCGTGTCCGGATTGCTCACCGGTTGTGCGGGGGCGCTCTATGCGTCGAGGCTCTCCGGCGCCGGCCCCGACACCGGACTCGGTCTCGAGCTCGCTGCCGTGACGGCGGCGCTCCTCGGAGGCAACAGCATCGGCGGCGGGCACGGCTCGGTCGCCAAAGCGCTGATGGGAGCGATCATCGTATCGCTCCTGACCAATGGGCTTGTCAGGCTCGGGCTCGGGAACGGCTCGTCGCAGATGGCGGTCGGCATCGTGTTGCTGCTGGCGATCAGCATCAACGTACGCTGGAGCAAATGGCGGCATAAGCTCCAGTCGAAGGTCTACATGTCGCCGGCCTATCTGGCCCTGCCCCCCGACC
The DNA here is from genome assembly GCF_008728855.1 of Hypericibacter terrae. GTDB lineage: Bacteria > Pseudomonadota > Alphaproteobacteria > Dongiales > Dongiaceae > Hypericibacter > Hypericibacter terrae. The sequence goes on from NZ_CP042906.1 coordinate 4,397,296, forward strand.
CCGAGATCGACCCGAACTCGGCTTCGCCTTACGCCATGAACGACCGGCTTCGTGACGTCGAGGTCATCGGCCTCGGCGAGGTCGACGGGCCCGAGGACGTCATTCTCGATGCGGACGGCAACATCTATTGCAGCGCGCGTCAGGGCGATATCGTTCGCTTCCTGGCGCCCGACTACAGGCGACGCGAGGTCTATGCGCATGTGGGTGGCCGGCCTCTCGGCATGGCCATCGACAAGGACGAAAGCCTCGTCGTATGCATCGCCGGCATGGGCCTCTACCGCGTGGACAAGGGGCGCAATACCCGGAAACTGACCGCGGAGACGAACCGGTCGCGTCTGTCGGTCATCGATGATTCCCGCATGCGGCTTGCCGACGATCTCGATATTGCACCCGACGGAAAGATCTACTTCAGCGAGGCCACGATCCGCTACGGGATCGAAGAATGGGTTGCCGACGCCCTGGAAGGACGCGGCAACGGGCGGCTCATCCGTTACGATCCCGCGACGGACACCACGCGGACCATCAAGCGCGGCCTTCTCTTCGCGAACGGGATGTGCGTCGCGCACGACAACAAATCGGTGCTGTTCGCCGAGACATGGGGCTGCAGGATCAGCCGCTATTGGCTCGAGGGGCCCAAACAGGACACGACCGAGATCGTGCTCGACGGGCTTCCCGGATACCCCGACAACATCAATCGAGGCTCGCGCGGAACCTACTGGGTGGCGCTCGCCGGCACGCGAACGCCATCCTACGATCTGGCGATGACGATGCCGGCCTTCCGGCGACGCATGGCACGGCGCGTCGCCAGCGTCGAATGGCTGTTTCCCAACGTCAATGTCGGCTGCGTGGTGCGCTTCGACGCCGCGGGGCGCGTTCTCGAATCGCTATGGGATTCGGCCGGCGAGAACCATCCGACGATCACCTCGATGCGGGAGCATCGCGGCTATCTTTATATCGGTGGCGTGACCAACAACCGGGTCGGGCGGATCGAGATCCCGGACGCCGATCCGGAATGGACCGGCCCGGCATCCTATTGGGCAAAGCGTCCATGAATCCGCTCAGGAAACCCTTGGACCGGTGGCTCGGCCGTGGCGAAGCGTCCATCACAACGCCGCCGATGGATGGCGCCTTCCGGCCCAACGATCTTCTCGATTCGGCGTCGACGGTTGTGGAGCTGCCGGCGCCCGACTGTCTGGCCGTCACGTCGCATGGCGTCGTCGTCTCGTCAGGGCATTTGCTGTTCAGCGTCGACAAGCCCGGCGGAAGCCCGGTCGCGTTCTTCGATGCCGAGATCAGCGCCTTGGCCGGATTGCCGGATGGCGGTGCTGCGGTCGGCCTGAGCGACGGCAGGATCGCCTTCGTCGGGGGCCGGCATCACCGAAAGACGATCGAGATCGGTCCCGAAGCAAGGTGCATCACCGCGCTCGCGCCCGCGCCCGACGGTTCTCTGTTTGTCGCCAACGGGTCGGCGTCGAACGGGCCGGCGGCGTGGAAACGCGACCTGATGGAGAAGAATGCCACCGGGTCCGTGTGGCGGATCGAGCCCGCCCGGAGTAATCGCCAACAACTCGGCGGAAGCCTGGCTTACCCCTATGGCCTCCTTGTGGAGCCCGGCTCGATCGTCGTCTCGGAAAGCTGGCGCAGCGCGTTGACGCGAATTTCGCCCGGCGCAGCCGGCAAAGGCGAGCAGATACTGGAACACCTTCCCGCCTATCCCAGCCGCCTGGCGCGGGGAGCCGACGATGGGATCTGGCTCTCCCTGTTTGCGCCGCGGAGTCAGATCGTCGAATTCGTGCTGAGCGAGGACCATTATCGTCGGCGCATGATCAACGAAATCGACGCCGATCTTTGGGTGGCGCCGAGCCTTCGCGCCGGCCGGTCGCCCAAGGAGCCGATGCAACAGGGCGGCATGAGGCAGCTCGGACTGCTGAAGCCCTGGTCGCCCAGCCAATCCTACGGCCTGGTGGCGCTTCTCGATCGCGCCTACCGGCCGATCGCCAGCCTTCACAGCCGGGCGAATGGAAGGCGGCACGGCGTCACCAGCTGCGTGGCCGTTGGCGGCCAGCTCTTGTTCTCGGCCAAGGGCGACGGTGTCGTCGCCTCCTGCGCCTATGAGGGATTGGCATCATGAGCGTTCCGCCGCTCCTGGAGATGAAAGGCATCGCCAAGGATTATCGCGGCGTCGCCGCGCTGAAGAACATCGACTTCGACCTGCGGCGCGGCGAGGTGCATGCCCTCCTGGGCGAGAACGGGGCCGGCAAGTCGACGCTGGTCAAGATCCTGTCGGGCGCGGTCACCCCGACCCGAGGCGAAATCCGCATCAACGGCGAGCATATCCATATCGCCGGTCCGACGGATGCACGCCGACACAGGATCGCGATGGTCTATCAGGAGACCAGCCTCGTCCCCTCCCTGACCGTCGCCCAGAATCTCTATCTCGGTGACGAGAAGTTCTATAACCGCCTGCGGGGAACCTATATCGAGGCGCAGCAGCTTCTTCAGTCGCTGAACTTTCCCGTCGATCCGGCGGCAATCCTTCAGTCGCTCGGCACGGCCAAGCGGCAGATGGTCGAAATCGCGCGCGCCGTCCGTCTCCAGGCGAAGATCATCATATTCGACGAGCCGACCGCGACTCTGACGCCCGAGGAGAAGCATCACCTCTTCGCCTTGATCGACCGGCTGCGCAAGGAGCAGGTCTCGGTCATCTTCATCAGCCACGCGCTGGAGGAAGCGCTCGAGATCTCCGACCGGATCACCATCCTCAGGGACGGCGCCCACATCGTCACCGCCGACGCCAACACGCTTTCCCGCGAGACGATCATCCGTCACATGGTCGGCCGGTCGCTGACCGACGAGCTCTATGGCCAGGTGACCGATCCCCGCGCGATGCGCCGTCCCGGGGAAAGGGTGCTGAGCGTACAAAACCTCTCCATGCAGAACGTCGTGCGAAACTGCTCCTTCTCGATCTTTGCGGGGCAGGTCACCGGCATTTTCGGCCTCGTGGGCTCGGGCCGCACGGAAACGGCCCGGATCGTCGCAGGCGTCGCCAAGCGGGATTTCTTCCATGGCGGCGAGGTGCATTTCGACGGACGTTCCGTGCGCTACCGGACGCCGCGCCAGGCGGTCGGCGACGGCGTCGTCTATGTCACCGAGGATCGCAAGGGTGACGGGTACTTCGAGACGATGTCGGTCGCGGAGAACATCTATATCGGGCGGATTTCGAGCCGCGAGTCGCATGGAATCGCGCTGAGCATGAGCGAGATGCGCGCGCTCGCCGCAAGCTGGACGGAGAAGCTCAACATCAGGACGTTGAACAGCGACGCGCGGGTCGTCGAACTCTCCGGCGGCAACCAGCAGAAGGTAGTCATCGCGAAGGGGCTGGTCCAGAAGCCCAAGCTGGTCATTTTCGACGAACCGACGCGCGGCGTAGATGTCGGCGCCATCGCCGAGATTCATCAGTTGATCGGCGAGCTTGCCGATGAAGGGCTCGCCGTGATCGTCATATCGTCCTACCTGCCGGAAATCCTGAGATTGTCCGACCGTATTCTGGTTTCGAGGCTGGGCCGGATCGTGGAGGAGCTTTCGCCCGCGGAGGCGACCTCGGAGGCGGTGATGTATGCGGCCGTCTATTAAATTTGGCGGCGATTGCGGGCGCCCTCGTCGGGTCCGGCGATGGCGAACTCGGCGATCTGGCGCAGCCACCTGCGGAGCCTCGAATGCTCGGGCGAGAACTGAAGCTTCGGCTCGTCGCAGGTCTCCCGGCGGCGGGTGTCTCTCACGGCACCGCGCGGCCGGTCTTCGGATCGAGGATGAGTGCCTGGGCGTGGGGCTTGCGAAAGTCGAACATTCCGTCGAGCGGACCCGCGAAGGCGTCGGCTGACTGTTCGCCGATCCGCCCAAGACTCCAATTGTCCTCGATGAAGCGCAGGATCGAGGTCTGGTCCGTCAGCGTGTGATCGACCGCGTTGACGCGCGCATAGGGCGATATCACCAGCAGCGGCAGGCGCGGCCCGAAGCCGCAGCGCGCGGGATCGTCGTTGGGCTTGGCGTTGCCGCAGCGCCCTGGCCCATTGAGGGCGTCGACGTCGGCGATGGCCGACCCGCGAACGATCGGCGGCATCACATGATCGTACCAGCCGTCCGAATCGTCGTAGGCGATGATGATCGCCGTGTCTTTCCAATAGGGCGACTTCTCGATCGCATTCACGATCGCGACCAGATGCGCCTGCTCGTCGAGCGGATTGGAATAGCCGGCATGCCCGTCCTGGTATTTCTTGGCCTTGACGAAGCTGACCGCCGGCAGATGGCCGTGGCTCAACGCATCATAGAAATCCGCCAGATCGTACTGGTGATTGGCCTGGTCCTGCTCGCCGATCGTCGCGATCGACGTTGGCGCCAGGTGATGCGGGTTCGAGGTGCTTTCGTAATACTGGAACGGCTCGTGATGCGGGCTGTAGTCGGTCACGGCGGCATTGGCGATGTTGGTCGATTTGGCGCCGCAGACCGCCTTGCCGTCCCTGCTGCCGGTCGGGCGGAAGCCGCCTTGAAACCAGCCCCAGCTGACATGCTTCCCGTTCAGGAGATCGCCGATATTGCGCCCCGTCATGCCGACCAGCCCGGCCTTCGGATTCGAGCAATCGTCCAACTGCGGATCGGGATCGCCGATCATCGTGCCCTGCACCGTCAAGACCTCGTCCTCGATCTTGAGATCGGCGAGCAGCGCGCCGTGGGTCGTGCCGGCAACGAGATTGATCGCACCGGGCGAGGATGGGCCGAAGTTGGTGCCGAAGGAATTGTCGTTGAGCGCGAAACGTTGCGCATAGTTCCAGATCGCGGTCACCGTGTTGCCGTCGAAATAGCCCATCACGCCGCTGGGATCGCAATTCTTCCCGTCCGAGGAGGTGTGCTCGACGAACTTGTCCATGAGGCCGCCGTCGAAGGCGAGTTGCTCGGCGGTATATTCGTGATCCATGTCGCAGGTGACGGCCTGCTGCGGCGACAGGCGCGCCGGGTTGGCCGCATTGGGATTATTGGTCAGCAGCGCTTCGGTCAGGCCGTTGACGCTGGGCGTCTCCGGCTTCGCACGAAAGGCCGGCTCGCCCGGCAGATTGAGCGCCTTCGGGTAGGTGGCGAAGTAGTGATCGAAGGAAACATTCTCCTGATAGAGCACGATGACATGCTTGATCGGCGTTGCGGTTGCCGGTGCGGCCGCGCTTGAAGGACCCGCGCCGAGGCCCGCCATTGTCATGACGAGAATGCCGGCACCGAACGTCAGGCCGGTCCCGATACGCCAACCCCCGATGGTCATGATTTCGCTCCCCTGCTCCGGCGCCCGGCCCGAATCATTGCGATCGCCGCGACCCGCCGACGGCCGACGGGGCACGCACGCCGTCTTAGCGCCGTGAGCCGACGCGATTTATGACATCGGGCCCGGCCGGCGATCAATTCGGCCGTGGATTTCCATTAAATAAGCGAAAGGATCGGGGGACGGCTGCGGCCCCCTTGCCGCCATGATCCCGGCGATCGGCGTGGTCGCGCGTCAGAGCTTGCCCAGCATCTCGGCATAGCGGCGCGCCGTCTCGAGGCCGAAGCGCGTCGCCGCCCCGGAGGGCGCCCGCGGCGCCGTCTCGGCGATGCCGAGGCGGTGGCCCAGCACCTGCTTGCCATAGATCAGGAAGGTCCCCATCGATTCCATCAGGAAGACCAGCAGCGGCAGCACGCTCTGGTAAAGCCGCTCCGCCTCCGCCATCGAGTCCGGCTTGCCGCTCGCCATCAGATCGAAGATCCGCGTCGTGACGTCGAAGGTCTCCGCGCCCGGAATGAATCCCACGGCGCCGGCCCGCATCGAATCGACCATCTCGACGCCGGCCCGGCCGTTGAACACATCCATCGCGCCATCGACCTCCTGCATCAGCTCGGCGATCGAGAGCGCCGTCGCCTCGAGCTTGACGATCGAGAGATTGGGATGCGCCTTGTTCAGCGCCTTGATGCCGCCATGGCTCAAACCGATGCCGAGATATTCCGGTGCGTTCTGGATTCCGAGCGGCAGGGAGGATTTCTCCGCCACGGCCCCGAAGAAGCGGATGAGCTCGATCTCGGGCACGCCCTTGACCGGCGGCGGCTGCAGGATCACCCACTTCGCGCCGAGGCCGGCGGCGGCCTTGACGAAATCGCTCTGGCCCGCCGCCGTGACCTCGGCCACCGTGACCGCCAGCGGCACCCGGCCGCCGATGTCCTCGGCCACCCATTCCATGACCGTGTGGCGTTCGGCCAGCGACAGCTTGTTGACCTCGGTCGCGAGCCCGAGCACCGCGACGCCATGGACCTTGTGCGCCAGCAGGGACGCGACCTGCTTGCGCATCGCGCTTCGGGACAGGTTGCCGTTCGCGTCGAACAGCGCATAGACCATCGGGTAATTGCCGAAGAAGCCGGATCTGGTTTTCATGGGGAAGCCTTCGGATCTCGCATGACGGGCGGAAAGTGGACTGGGGAAAGCCGGTTTGTGTAACGTTAAACTAACGCTTCGCCGCGGGCCTGTCCATCGCTCCCGCGCACCCGTTCAGAAGGGCCGAACGGAACCGCGCCATCAGGTCGAGCCGCCGCGCTGCAGCGCCACCGGATAGACGATGTCGGTCTGCGTGAAGCTGCCGTCGGCCAGGCGCTTGAGGATCTCGGACCCTCCGCGCGCGCCGATCTCATAGGCCGGCGAACGAACGGTCGTCAGCACCGGGTCGGTATATTGCCAGAACTCGAAGGCGTTGAAGCCGGTGAGGATCACCTGTTCCGGAATCCTGATCCCGCGCGCCGCCAGCAGTTTCATGGCGCTGATGCCCATCTGGTCGTTGCCGGCCAGGATGGCGTCGGGCAGCCCATGCGTGTCGAGATCCTGTGCCAGCGCCGCCTGGGTGCCGCGGAACTCGCCATCGCCGCAAGTGACGATACGAAGCTCGGCGCCATTCTTCTGCTGCCGGATCGCCTCGCGGATGCCTTTGATTCGCTCCCCGATCGCCGGCCAGTACAGCTCCGGCACCAGCATCGCGAGGCGCTTGGCGCCGCCGTCGAGCGCCACCTGCCCCAGCATCCGACCGCCGCCCCGGTCATCCTGCCGGATGCTGCAAAGGTCGACCGCGGGAAACTTCAGGATCTCCTGGAACAGAACGATCGGCTGTCCCAGGCCCAGCAGCGTCTCCACCACGCCGCGCCGGATCGCGTCGCTGCCGGAGAGCATCACGCAGATCGCATCGGTCCGGATATCGCGGACCATCGGCGAGCCCTTGAAGGCGGCCGCCGAATGCCCTTGCAACAGCAGCCCGTAACCGTTGGCGTTGAGATGGTTGCCGAGACCCGACACGACATGGGTGATGAAGGGATCGGCCAGGTAGTTCGGCATATCGTCCACGATCACCATGCCGATCGAAAGCCGCTTCGACAGCCTCAGGCTGCGCGCCATCGTATGGGGCCGATAGCCCAGCTTCTCGATCTGGGCCTCGATGCGCAGACGGGTCTCGGGCCGCATCGAACCGACGCGGCCATTCATCAGATTGGACACGGTCATGGGCGAGACGCCGGAAGCCTCCGCCACGTCGCGCAAGGTGGCGCGGCCCCCGGCCGGCTTTGCGGCCCCCGGGCGCGGCGGACCCGCCTTCGCCACGCCCGTTTCTCCAGACGGGGATCTGGACGGACCACGTTTCACGCCGGGCGATTTCGGGGATTTTCGTGCTGTCATCCGGGGCGGCCGAAGCCGGGGTTGCGGGAGTCCTTTCGGAGTCGAGGCCCGATCATAGCGGGTCACGCGGACCCGCGCTGCGGGGGCCCGGCGTTTCAGCGGGGGCCCGCGGGGCAAGAGCCTCTAGCCTTTGGCCGCCTCGAGCGGGGTCCGGTCCAGGACCGCCCGCAGGAACAGCTGCAGCCGGTCGCTTCTGGGCCGGGCGAACAGCGCGTCCGGCAGCCCTTCCTCGACGATCCGGCCGCCATCCATGAAGACGACCCGGTCGGCGACCTCGCGGGCGAAACCCATCTCGTGGGTCACGATCAGCATGGTCATGCCCTGCTTCGCCAGCGCGCGGATCACCTGCAGCACCTCGCCCACCAGCTCGGGATCGAGCGCCGAGGTGATCTCGTCCAGCAGCAGCAATTTCGGCTCCATGGCCAGCGAGCGCGCGATCGCCACGCGCTGCTTCTGGCCGCCCGAGAGCTGCGAGGGGAAGGCCTGGCTCTTGTCGGCGAGACCCACCCGCGCCAGGAGATCTCGGCCGCGGGCCTCCGCCTCGGTTCGGGACAGCTTCAGCACCTGCACCGGCGCCTCGATCACGTTCGCCAGCACCGACATATGGGTGAAGAGATTGAAGTGCTGGAACACCATGCCCATCCGCGCCCGCATGGCCCGCAGCTTCGGGCCCGGCACCACAGGTTCGCCCTGGAAGAGGACGCGACCGCCCGACGGTTCTTCGAGCCGGTTCACGCAGCGCAACAGAGTCGATTTGCCCGACCCCGAAGGACCGATGATGGCGACCGTCTCGCCTTCCCTCACCGCGAGATCGACGCCGTCCAGCACCGTATGGGTGCCGAAGCGCTTGACCAGGCCTTCGAGGACCAGGACATCGCTCATCGCGGCGGACGCCGGAGCTCGAGCCGGCGCGCGAGCCGGGACAAGGGAATGCAGATGGCGAGATAGATCATGCCGGCCACCAGATAGATATCCATGCTGCGGAAGGTCTGGCTCGCCACGTCATAGGACCGGTACATGATTTCCGGCACCGAGATGGTGAGCGCCAGCGAGGTGTCCTTGATCAGCGAGATCAGGTAGTTCGTGAAGGGCGGCAGCATCATGACCGAGGCCTGCGGCAGGACGATCCGGCGCATGATCTGCAGCGGCGACATGCCGAGGCTGGTCGCGGCTTCGACCTGGCCGCGATCGACCGCCTCGATGCCGGCGCGGATGATCTCGGTGACATAGGCGCCGCCGAGGATCGAAAGCGTGATCACCGCGGCGCTGAAGGGATCGAGCCGCACGCCATAGGAGGCGAGCCCGAAATAGATCAGGAAGATCTGCAGCAGCGCGGGCGTGCCGCGGATGACCTCGACATAGATATTGCCGAGCCAGCGCAAGGGACGCTGCCTCGCTCCCTTGGCGAGGGCCCCCAGCAGGCCCAGCACCAGGCTGCCCAGCAGCGACAGCGCCGTCAGCTCGGCCGTGATGATGATGCCCTTCGCGACATAGGGCAGATAGGTCAGGGCGAAGGTGAAGAAGTCGGTCATCGCAAAGGCGGCCAGCCGGGCAGCGTCAAAAAAAGAGGGGTGGCGGCTTGCGACCGCCACACCCCCGTCACGAGCGGTCTCGTTGCTGAAGCGAGATTACATCTTTCCGGTCAGATAGGCCGGGCTCGTCAGTCCGTATTTCGCCATGATGGTCTTGCCCTCGCCGGCATCGACCAGCCGCTTGATCTCGGTATCGAAGGCCTTGATCAGCGAGTCGGTGCCTTCCTGGGCGAAGACGAAGAAGGTGCCGGGCAGCATGTCGCTGCCGAGATATTCCGGCGGCATGTATTCGACCACCTTGAGGTCGTAGCTCGGATTCTGGATCACCGCGTAATCGAAGGTGAAGCCCCACCAGATCGCCGCATCGACGCGGCCGGCCTTCAGATCCATCAGCATCGGGTCGGCCGACTCGTATTTGCGAATCTCGCCCGCGCCGAACTTCTCCTGGAGCTTGGTCGCTTCCTGTTCCTGCGCCGAGCCGCGAACGGTGCCCAGCACCTTGCCTTTCATGTCGGCGAAGGACTTGATCGAGGCATCGTCCTTCCTGGCGATCAGCACGTCGACGCCGTACCAGATCGGCAGTTCGTTATAGGCCATGACCTTCTTGCGCTCTTCGGTGCGATAGAGCCCGACGATCGTGTCGACGCGGCCCGACTGCAGCGCCGGTGCCAGGGCCGAATGGGTCAGGATGACCGGATCGACCTCGACGCCGAGCGACTTGCCGATCGCCTTGGTGAAATCGGCATCGATCCCCATCCATTCGCCCGAACCGATATCGATCCAGCTCTCCGGCGGGATGCTGAAGGCACCGACGCGCATGTAGCCGCGCTTCTTGATCTCGGCGAGCAGGTCGGCCGACAGGGCCGGCCTGCCGGCGGCGGCAACGGCCGCCACGGCCGCAGCGCCCGCCACGAACATGCGCCGCGAGACCGAACCGTTGAGCTTCGTTTCGTTGAGTTTCGACATCGGCAGCCCTCCTCTGGATTTGTGTTTTTTCCCGACCTCTGGGCGAGCCGGGCAGAACCATCCTCCTGCCGGCGTCGCTTCAGGTCGATTTAGTGTAACGTTAAACTTGGCAGCCGGGCGAGTCAACGGGCTCGAGGTTTTGCGGGTCCGACGGCGGCGCGGCGGGAGGAAGAGGCGACGGATCTTCGAGGGACGTCGTCGAGCGGACGATCCCGCGCTTCGGCAACGCCGAGCCGCTTCGCGGCGGCGGCGATTGCGCCGGAGCGTTTGCGCATGTTCATTCCCTAATGCCGCATATTCGTTCTCTAATTCGGAAGTTCTCCGCTCCAGATGCTCACCTGTGACGGGCGATGGATTTCGTCGCGCAGGATTCGGGGCATGACGCCGTGTTGACAATGAGAGGCCCGGTATTTCCGCCTCGGCGGAAGAAAGGCCGGCGAAGAGATGCCGGCATACTCGACGATGTCAATGGCAGAGCATCGGCTTTTGAATGCGTCGCAGCGGCTGCCATATCGCGGCCTGGACCGGTGCGTTGCTCGCAACCGGTTCCGCGGCAATAAAAATATTTCGATTTGCGGCTTGACCGACTCGGGCGACACCCCTTCTTCTTTATATGGGTTATTAGGATTTACGCTCACATCTCTGATTCGAGCGGATGAATCCATGGCCGTCTCAGTTAGCCGGGTGTGCCGCGGGCCGCCTCAGGCCGGGCCGCCGACACTCCGGAACGATGCAATAGGCGGACGCGTTAAGGGGTTTTGTTAACCACTATCGCGGAACATTAACCACATCCGGAGGCACTGACGGGATTGACCCGAACGAAGGGCGAGCCGGATAGGGAGCCAAGGTTTCATGCCTCAGATCGGCGTGACCCCGACGAGATTGCTCCACGGTGCACGAGTGACGCACTCGAGACCGATGAAAGCGCACGGCGACGTAGCGCGGGCGGCCATCGCGGCCAACAAGACCCATCGATCACCCAGACGCGGCAAACGGCACAGCCCTTCGCCACTTGGCCAGCCTGCAGAGCGGCCTTTAGACCGGTGATCTGAGGAGAATCCGATGGGCGTTGTCGAAAACATCTTTTCGCGTTCCTTGCAGAATTATGAAAGCCGCCGCGAGCACGACATGCCGTTGCTCGATTATCTCGAGCTGTGCCGTGCCGATCCGACCGCGCACGCGACCGCCGCGGAACGCATGGTCGCCGCCATCGGCGAGCCGGAGGTGATCGACACCGCGAAAGATGCCCGCCTCGGCCGCATCTTCATGAACCGGACCATCAAGACCTATCCCGCCTTCGCCGAGTTCTACGGCATGGAAGAGACGATCGAGCGGATCGTGAACTTCTTCCGCTTCGCAGCCCAAGGCCTCGAAGAGCGCAAGCAGATCCTCTATCTCCTGGGGCCCGTCGGCGGCGGCAAGTCCTCGCTGGCCGAACGGCTGAAGCTGCTGATGGAGCGCATGCCGATCTATGTGCTCAAGGCCGGCAGCCAGCTGAGCCCGGTCCTGGAAAGCCCGCTCGGCCTGTTCGACCCGGAGCAGATGGGGCCGACCCTCGAGGAACAGTTCAACATTCCGCGCCGGCGCCTGACCGGCCTGCTCTCGCCCTGGGCGGTCAAGCGCCTGGACGAGTTCAAGGGCGACATCCAGAAGTTCACCGTCGCCAAGGTCTATCCGTCGCGGCTGCGGCAGATCGGCATCGCCAAGACCGAGCCCGGCGACGAGAACAACCAGGACATTTCGAGCCTGGTCGGCAAGGTCGACATCCGGATGCTCGAGCTGCACAGCCAGAACGACACCGACGCCTATGCCTATTCGGGCGGGCTCAACCGCACCACCCAGGGCCTGCTCGAATTCGTCGAGATGTTCAAGGCACCGATCAAGATCCTGCATCCGCTGCTGACGGCGACTCAGGAGGGCAACTATGTCGGCACCGAGAATATCGGCGCCATTCCCTTCCAGGGCGTGATCCTGGCCCATTCGAACGAGGCCGAGTGGCAGACCTTCAAGAACAACAAGAACAACGAGGCCTTCATCGACCGCGTCTGCGTGATCAAGGTCCCCTACTGCCTGCGCGTCACGGAAGAGCAGAAGATCTATCAGAAGCTTATCCGCACCAGCGAGCTGGCGGAGGCGCCCTGCGCGCCGGCGACCATGGAGATGCTGGCCCGCTTCTCGGTCCTCTCGCGCCTGCGCGTCCACGAGAATTCCAATCTCTATTCCAAGATGCGCGTCTATGACGGCGAGAGCCTCAAGGAGACCGACCCGCACGCCAAGTCGATGCAGGAATATCGCGACGCGGCCGGCGTGGACGAAGGCATGGACGGGATCTCGACCCGCTTCGGCTTCAAGGTCCTGTCGGCGACCTTCAACTACGACAACACCGAGGTCGGCGCCGATCCGGTCCATCTCATGTACATGCTCGAGCAGGCGATCAAGCGCGAGCAGTTCGCCGACGACGTCGAGAAGCGCTATCTCGAATTCATCAAGGCCGAGCTGGCCCCGCGCTATGCGGAGTTCATCGGCAACGAGATCCAGAAGGCCTACCTCGAATCCTACAGCGACTACGGCCAGAACCTGTTCGACCGCTATGTCGACTATGCCGACGCCTGGATCGAGCATCAGGACTTCAAGGATCCCGACACCGGCCAGATGCTAGACCGCGACCTCCTGAACCAGGAGCTGACCAAGATCGAGAAGCCGGCCGGCATCGCCAACCCGAAGGATTTCCGCAACGAGGTGGTGAAGTTCGCGCTGCGCGCGCGGGCCTCCAACGGCGGCAAGAACCCGTCCTGGACCTCCTACGAGAAGCTGCGGGAGGTCATCGAGCGGCGCATGTTCAGCCAGGTCGAGGACCTGCTGCCGGTGATCAGCTTCGGCAGCAAGAAGGAAAACGAGACCGCGAAAAAGCACACCGAGTTCGTGCAGCGCATGATGACGCGCGGCTACACGGAACGCCAGGTGCGGCGCCTCGTCGAGTGGTATATGCGCGTCAAACAAGCCGGGTGACCGGCAGGCAGGCCCATGGACATCATCGACAGGCGGCTCAATCCCCGAGGCAAGAGCCTCGCGAACCGCCAGCGTTTCATCCGCCGGGCGCGTCAGCAGATCGCCGATGCGGTCCGCGAAGCCACCGGCAAGAGTTCCGTCGCCGATCTCAATGGCGGCGGCAAGATCAAGATCCGCCGCGACGGGATCGACGAGCCGCAGCTCTATCATTCCGGCAAGTCGGGCGAGCACACCCATGTCGTGCCGGGCAATCACGAATATGTCGAGGGCGACCGCATCCCGCGGCCCCAGGGCGGCCAGGGCGGCCGCGGCCGCGAGGCCTCGGCGGATGGCGAGGGCGAGGATGCCTTCCAGTTCGTCCTCACCCAAGACGAGTTCCTCGATCTCTTCCTCGAGGATCTAGAGCTGCCCGATCTCCTGCGCAAGCAGCTGAAGAAGGCCGAGAGCTTCCTGCCGCGCCGCGCCGGCTACTCGGTCTCGGGTGCCGCCACCAACCTCAATCTCGTGCGCACCATGCGCAACAGCCTGTCGCGCCGCATCGCGCTCAAGCGCCCCCGGCCCGCCGAGATCGCGGCCCTGGAAACCGAGCTCGACCTGCTGGCCGACAGCGACGAGACCCTCGATCGCCGCCGCGAACTGGAGCTCGAGCTCGACCAGCAGCGCCGGCGCGCCAAGCGCGTGCCCTTCATCGATCCGGTGGATGTCCGCTACAACCGCTTCGAGATGGTGCCCCAGCCGGTCGCCAGCGCCGTCATGTTCTGCCTGATGGACGTCTCGGGCTCCATGACCGAGCATATGAAGGATCTGGCGAAGCGCTTCTACAAGCTGCTCTATCTCTTCCTGTCGCGCCGCTACCGCAATGTCGAGATCGTGTTCATCCGCCACACCCATGTGGCCCGCGAGGTGGACGAGGAGACCTTCTTCAACAGCCGCGAGACCGGCGGCACCGTCGTCTCGACCGTGCTGGAGGAGATGCTGCGGGTGCTGCAGGAGCGCTATCCGCGCGACCAGTGGAACATCTATGCCGCCCAGGCCTCGGACGGCGACAATCTCTCGAGCGATAACGCCAAGAGCGCGGCGCTCCTGGAGAAGAGGATCCTGCCGCTCTGCCAGTACTTCGCCTACCTCGAGGTCGGCGACGAGGAGGACGGCTTCAACCTCGGCAGCGAGGTGTGGCGGACCTATGAACGCCTCGACCGCGCCGGGCACCCCATCGCGATGCGCAAGGTGAACAAGCGCAATCAGATCTTCCCGGTGTTCCGCGAGCTGTTCGCCCGCGACCAGCCGGTCAGAAAGGCGGCGTCATGAGTTCCGAGAGCGTCCTGCTCGAAGGCGAGAAGAGCGAGTCGCGCACCCGTTTCGACTGGGATTTCGATTCCCTGCGCCATACCTACGGTCAGATCAGCGAGATCGCGCTGGGCGAATTCAAGCTCGACGTCTATCCCAACCAGATCGAGGTCATCACGGCCGAGCAGATGCTCGACGTCTATTCCTCGATCGGCATGCCGCTGATGTATCTGCACTGGTCCTTCGGCAAGCATTTCGCCCGCGACGAGACGCTCTATCGCCGGGGCCTGCGCAATCTCGCTTATGAGATCGTCATCAACGCCAACCCCTGCATCAGCTATCTCATGGAGGAGAACTCCATGACCATGCAGTCGCTGGTGATCGCCCACGCCGCCTTCGGCCACAACCATTTCTTCAAGAACAACCATCTGTTCCAGCAATGGACCGATGCGGAGGGCATCCTCGACTATATGGAGTTCGCCAAGGGCTATATCTCGCGCTGCGAGGCGCGCTATGGCGAGGTCGCGGTCGAGCGCGTGCTCGACGCCGCCCATGCGCTCATGACCCAGGGCGTCCACCGCTATCCCCGCCGCAAGATCGGCGGGCTGGGCGACGAGGAGAAGCGCGTCCAGGACCGCCTCGCGGAGCTGGAGCGGTCCTACAACGACCTCTGGCGCACGGTTCCCCAGAACGGGGCGCGCGACAAGCGCCGGACCACGGAGGCCGAGCGCCGCGAACTGCTAGGCCTGCCCGAGGAGAACGTCCTCTATTTCCTGGAGAAGAAGGCGCCGCTGCTGAAGCCCTGGCAGCGCGAGATCCTGCGCATCGTCCGCCATATCGCGCAGTATTTCTATCCGCAGAAGCAGACCAAGGTCATGAACGAGGGATGCGCCACCATGGTGCATTACGAGACCATGACCCGGCTTCATGAGAAGGGCCAGCTGGGCGACGGCGCCATGGTCGAGTTCCTGAGCTCGCACACCAATGTCGTGCTGCAGCCGGATTTCGACGACCGGCGCTATAGCGGCATCAACCCCTATGCGCTGGGCTTCGGCATGATGCAGGACATCAAGCGCATCTGCCTGACTCCCACCGACGAGGACCGGACCTGGTTCCCGCAGTTCGCCGGCAATGGCGATCCCTGGGAAACGCTCAAGGAAGGCTGGGCCAATTACCGCGACGAGAGCTTCATCCGGCAATATCTGAGCCCCGCTTTGATCCGCAAGATGAAGCTTTTCGCCGTGGTCGACGACGGTGTCTCGGATCTGGTGGTGAAGGCGATCCATAACGAACGCGGCTACCAGACGGTCCGCAGCGCGCTCGCGCGCCAGTTCGACACCGCCCAGAAGGAGCCCGAGATCGAGATCGTCGATGTCGACCTCGACGGCGACCGCCGCCTGATGCTGCAGCATCGGGTCTATGACAATGTCCTGCTCGCCGAAGACGACATCCAGCCCGTCCTGCGCCATCTGGCCGATCTGTGGGGCTACGAGGTGAGCCTCAGCGAGATTTCGTCGAGCTCGGATGCGGTGCTGAAGCAGCATACCGCCGCCCCCACCGGGGCCCTCGCCACCTAGCCAGGCCTGCGCCGCCGGATCATGGGCTCGCCGGCGCCATTTCATGCGCCAGCAGATCCTCATAGCTGTCGCGCCGGCGCAATTGCGAGATCCGGCCATCCCGGCCGATGAGGAGGGCGGCCGCCCGCGGGCGGCCGCAATAGGCGAACATCTCGCTCAGGGTATAGGCGCCGACATCGAAGATCGCGACCAGGTCGCCGGGAGCGGTCGCGGCCGGCAGCTGGCGTGTCGGCGGCAGATGCAGGATCTCGGCCGCGAGTCCCTCGTCGAGTTCGCCGCCCAGCCGTTTCTTCAGTTTCGGCAGCAGATACTCGCCCTCGACGTCATAGAAGCAGTCGGCCGAATCGCAGAGCGGTCCCACCACGCGGAACTCTGTCAGTGCCGTCTCGTTCGCGCGGCTGGCACTCGCCATATGGAAATACCAGCGCACCACCGCCGCATCGAGCAGCAGGTTGTAGCCGGCGTCGAGGAAGATCCAGGGCTGCTCGCCGCGATGTTTCTGGTTCTCCACCCGCGTCAGCAGCACCGCCGTGTCGCCGACGATCGAGCGGCCGGGCTCGAACAGCAGCTCGGTCTCGCCGCCCAGCTGGCGATGCATCGCGGCCGCGACTCCCGCCACCATCGAGGCCGCGCGATCGGGCGCGCCATAGCGGTCCATCAGCGCGTCGTTCCCGCGCCGGCGCCGGTAATCGACCGGATAGCCGCCGCCCAGATTGACATGCTCGAAGGGCCGGCCGATCGCGGCGGCGAGCCGCCGCGCCTCGCCGCCCGCAAACTCGACCGCCCCCAGGAAGGGCGCGGTCTCCGCGATCTGCGAGCCGATATGGAGATGGATGCCGACGGGATCGAGCGCGGCGGGGTGGTCGGCCAAGAGGCGCAGGACCGCGGGCAGGTCCTGGGGGGTCATGCCGAACTTGGTCTTGGCATTGCCGGTCTGGATCGAGGCGACCGCCCCGCCCGTCAGGCTCGGCACCAGGCGCAGCGAGACCCGGGCCCGGAGGCCCTTGGCCGAGGCGATGGCGGCGATGCGCTCCAGCTCGAAGACCGAATCGACATTGATGGCCTTGATCCCCAGCTCGATCGACCATTCCAGCTCATGGGTCGATTTGCTGACGCCGTTGAAAACGATCTCGGCCGGCGCAAACCCCGCCTTCAGCGCCTTAAAGAGCTCGCCGCCGGAATTGACCTCGATCGCCAGACCCTCGCTGCGCAGAATCCTGAGGATATTGACGTTGGAGCAGGCCTTGCTCGCATAGCAGACCGTGCTTCTCGGATGGCCGCCGCGGGCGGCCGCCAGGAAGGCGGCGGCGTTGGCGCGCAGGCGCCGCTCCGAGAACAGGAACAGCGGCGAACCGAATTCCTCGGCCAGCGCCACCAGGTCGCGGCCATCCAGCGTCAGATGGCCGCCCTGGACGCCATAGCCCGCGATCCCTTCCATGCCCGTCACTCCCATGATGTGTCCGCCCTCGGGGAAGGCCGGCGGCCGAAGCCCGTCAGATCGCCAGATCGCGATCGAGCGGGAAGATCGGGCGCGGCACGTTCTTGTAGGGCAGTTTCTCCAGATGCGTGGTGCAGAGGGCGCCGCTGTCGCAGACGATGACCTTGCCCGCGATCGGCTCGAAGGCGGCGCGGAAGTGCTGCATCGATTTGAGCCCGACCACGTCATGCCTCGCGGGATCGATGCCGAAGGCGCGGAACTGCTGCAGGTCGAGCATCTGCGCCGGCTCGGTCGTCACCAGGATCGCCATGCCGGCGACGCGCAGCACGGCCGAGGGGCCGAAGCTCAGATTGAGCCCGCCCACCATCGGGCCGTCCCCGACATAGTCGCCGTCGCTGACGAGCTCGAGACGGCCCTCGAGCTTGAGCGGCGCGCCGCCGAAGCGAGCGTCGGTCTTGCCGCCGAGCCAGACCTGGACATTCTGCCCCACTTTGTGCCGGCGCAGGGCCAGCGCCGTTTCCGGATCGACCATCGGCCCGAAACAGGCGTTCTGCAGGCCGGCGGCCAGCATGGCGCGCAGGAGCTCGGTCGAATCGCCATAGCCGCCGCCGCCCGGATTGTCGGCATAGTCGGCGATGATGATGGGTCCCGTGGTGCGGCGGTAATCCCTGGCGATCGCGGCCGCTTCCTCGACCGAGTAATAGCGGTTCAGCACGTCGAAGCGCTTTTCCCAGATATCGTCTGCGATCCGCTCGGCAAAGGCCTGGTGCGCCCGCAGATCGCCCTCGCCCGTGACCAGCACGGTCGGCCCGACTTCCTTGATGTCGGCATTGCCGAAGCCCGAATTGATGCTGACGGCATAGACTCCCGGCTGCTTCTCATAGGCGCGGGCCTGCGCCACGCGCTCGATCATCGGCCCGATGTCGGTGCGCCCGCCATTGATCTCGTCCAGCATCGGCCGATGCACGCGGATGGTGCGCGGGTTGATCTCGCCCTTCATCGTGCGGTGCAGGATCTCGCCCGCATGCCGTCCGGCCTCGCGCATGTCGATATGCGGATAGGTTTTATACGACACGATGATGTTTGCGAGATCACACATCGCGCGCGTCACATTGGCATGGAGATCGAGCGTGATGGCGATGGGCATCTTGGGGCCCACGATCTCGCGCAGGCGGCGCAGCAGCTCGCCCTCGCCGTCCTCGTTGAAGTCGGTGACCATCGCGCCATGCAGGCTGAGCAGGATCCCATCAATCTCGCTCCGCTTCTCCCGCGCCGCGGACAGGATGGGATTGGTCAGCCGGTCGAAGGCGTCGCGCACCACGAAGCCGGCGGGCTCGGCCGAGGCACTCAGCACATGGAGCAGCTTCCATCCCTGCCGGCGCGCCACGTCGCAGAATCCCGCGAGCTCGGTATTGGCGTCGCCACGCTCCTTGATCGCGTCCTCGCCGAAATAACCGTAGCGGTCCATGAAGTTGCTGTATTCCGTCTTGCGGATGCTGAAGGTGTTGGTCTCATGCGCGAATTCGGCGCTCAGCACGGTGAACGACATGGCTCAGGCTCCTGATCAGGCGGTTGCGGCGGAATTCAAGGGATGGTGGCAGGCGATGCTTTCGTCGGGCGACAGGGCCACCAGTTCGGGCCGGACCCGACGGCAGAGATCGGTGGCGCGGCCGCAGCGGCCGGCGAACGCGCAACCGGGCGGCAGGTCGAAGGCGCTCGGCACCTCGCCCGTCAGCCGCTCGATCTTGCGCCGGCGCGTCGGATCCGGCTCGAAGCTGCTGTCGAGCAGGGCCCGCGCATAAGGGTGGCGCGGGGCCCCCGCCGAGCGCGGGAAGATCTCGACGATGCGCCCGAGATACATAACCACGACCTGGTCGCAGAAATAACGCACCAGTCCCAGATCGTGGGAGATGAAGAGATAGGTCAGCCCCAGCTCGCGCTTCAGCCCCTCCAGGAGGCCGATGATCTGGGCCTGGATCGAGACGTCGAGCGAGGCGGTTGGCTCGTCCAGCACCAGGAAGGAAGGCTTGAGCGCCAGCGCCCGGGCGATCCCCACCCGCTGCTTCTGGCCGCCCGAGAGCTGATGCGGATAGCGGTCGGCGAATTCGGGATTCAGGCCCACCATCTCGAGCAGGCCCTGGACCGTTCCCTCCGGATCGGCGGGGCGCAAATCCTGAACCTGGAAAGGCTCAAGCAGCGCGTCGCGAATGCGGTAGCGCGGATCGACCGCCGAATAGGGGTCCTGGAACACCATCTGCATCCGCCGGCGCAGGAGTCGGAGCTCCTTCGCCGGCAGCGTCATCAGATCGACGCCATCGAAGGTGACGCCGCCCGCACTGGGCTCGATCAGCCGCAGGATAAGGCGCGCGAGCGTGGATTTTCCGCAGCCCGATTCCCCGACCACCCCCACCACCCGGCCGCGCTCGACATCGAGCGAGAGTTCGTTGACGGCGATCATGGTCCGCTCGCGACCGAAGAGGCCGCGCCGGCTGCCGAAACGGCGGGTGAGGTCGCGGGCCGTGACCAGCGCGCTCATGGCCTGGGCCCGTTCGGGAAATGGCAAGCGACGCCGTCGCCGGTGGGGCCGCCGTCGAGGACGGGCACGGTCTCCTGGCAGAGCGGCTGGGCCTGGGGGCAGCGCGGATGGAAACGGCAGCCGCTCGGATAGCGGCTCACGCTCGGCACCGTGCCGGGAATCCCCTTGAGCGCGCCCGGCGCCATCCCCGCCCGCGGGATGCAGCCGATCAGCGCCTTGGTATAGGGATGGCGCGGCTGGGCGAAGATCGCCTGGACCGGCCCCCGCTCGACCACGCGACCGCCATACATGACCGCGACCCGGTCGCAGGCCTGGGCCACCACACCCATGTCATGGGTGATCAGCATCAGCGACAGACCGCGATCGCGCACCAGTTCGACCAGGAGCTGGATGATCTGCGCCTGGACCGTGACGTCGAGGGCCGTGGTCGGCTCGTCGGCGACGATCAGCTCGGGATCGGCCGCCAGCGCCATCGCGATCACCGCCCGCTGCTTCATGCCGCCGGAGAGCTGATGCGGATAGAGATCATGGACCGCCGCGGGCTCCGGGATCTTGAGCTGACCCATCAGCTCGATGCTGCGGGCGCGGGCCGCGATCCGGTCGAGCCCCATATGGAGGCGCGAGACCTGGTCGATCTGCTCGCCCACCCGCGTGATCGGATCGAGCGAGGTCATCGGGTTCTGCATGATGAGCGCCATCCGCCGGCCGCGCAGCCTGCGGTAATCCTCTTCCGGCAGGCGCGCGAGATCGACGCCGTCGAACCAGACGGCGCCGCCGTCGATCCGCCCGCCGATCAGGGGCAGGAGCCCCATCACCGCCATGGCGGTCAGCGACTTGCCGGCGCCCGATTCTCCGACGATGCCCAGGATCTCGCCCGGCGCCAGCGCGAAGCCGACATCGTCGAGCGGCCGGGCCGGGCCGATGGAAACCGAGAGCCGTTCGACCGAGAGCAGCATCGGGGGCTACACGTCGCGGAGCCGGGCGCGGATGTCGAGCGCGCGGATCAGGGCATCGCCGAAAAGATTGATGGCGACCACGGTGAGCGCCACCACCAGCCCCGGAAAGATGATGATCCAGGGCGCAATGAAGATCTGCGCCGAGCCGCTGCTCATCATGGCGCCCCAGCTCGGCGTCGGCGGCTGCGCGCCCAAGCCGAAATAGCCCAGCGTGGCCTCGAGGATGATGGCATCGCCGGTCGCCAGCATGCCGGCGACGATGACCGGCGCCAGCGCGTTGGGGACCAGGTGGCGGAAGATGATATGGCCATGGCCGGCGCCGAGGCTCACCGTCGCCTCGACATAGGTCTCGCGCTTGAGCGCCATGATCTGGCTGCGCGTGAGCCGCGTGAACTGCGCCAGATAGGCGATCGCGATCGCCAGCATCGTGCTTTCGAGGCCGGGTCCGATGATGGCGACGAAGATGAGTGCGATCAGGATCTCGGGGAAGGACCAGGTCAGGTCGACCGCCGCCGTCACGCCGCGATCGAGCAGCCCGCCCAGATAGCCGCTGATGGCGCCGAGGCAGAGCCCCACCAGGACCGAGGCACCGATGGAGGTCACGCTGACGCTGAGCGAGGTGCGGGCGCCATAGATGACGCGCGAGAGCACGTCGCGGCCGAACTCGTCGGTGCCGAGCCAATGGGCCATGGAGGGCGGCTGGTTGACGATGGTGAGGTTCTGGGCGTCATAGGCATAGGGGGCGACCAGCGGCGCGAAGATCGCCAGCAGCACGACCAGCGCCAGATAGAGGGCCGGCAGCAGGCCCCGCGGCGTCGCCATCGCCCGCACGACCGGGCTGCGGTTGGCGGCGGCCCAGGTGAGGCTCATGCCGTGGCCTCCTCCCGCACGCGGGGATCCATCGCCGCCTGGACGATGTCGCCCAGGAGCGTTCCCAGCATGACCGCGATCGCCAGCATCAGGAGACAGCCCTGGACCACCGGATAGTCGCGCTGGGCAAGCCCGCGGATCAGCAGCGTGCCGAGGCCGGGCCGCGCGAAGACGAACTCGACCGTCACGGCACCGCCCAGGATCCAGCCGATGCGCAAGCCCAGGATCGTAACCACCGGCAGCAGCGCGTGGCGCAGCAGATGGCGGATCTGGATGGCCCGGCGCGACAGGCCCTTGGCATGGAGCAGCAGCACGAAATCCTTGCGCGCCGTCTCGATCATGGCGACACGCGTGATGCGCGCGACCAGCGCCGTGCCGCCGAGCCCGATGGTGAGCACCGGCAGGACCAGCGAGCTCCAGCTCTTGGCGCCCGAGACCGGGAACCAGCCGAGCTGAACCGCGAATAGGAGCATGAGCAGCAGGCCCAGCCAGAAGGTCGGGACGGTCGAGCCCAGCAGGATCAACCCCATGACGCCGTGATCGAGGCGCGAGTTCTGGAAGCTCGCCGCGAGCGCGCCGGTGGAGATGCCGAGCATGGTCGAGAACAGCAGGGCCAGGCCGCCCAAGGTCAGGCTGTAGGGCAGGCTCTGCAGCACCAGATCGGCGACCGGGCGGCGCATCACGATGGCGGTGCCGAAATCGCCCGAGAGCATGCCGCTGATCCAGAGCCAGTATTGCTCGGGCAGCGGCCGGTCCAGCCCGTACTTCGCGGTCAGCACCGCGCGCTGGTCAGGGGTGGCGCCGATCTTCAGGAGGCTGTCGATCGGGTCGCCCGGAACGAGATGGATGATCAGGAAGATGATCAGCGAGACGACGACGAAGACCGGGATGAGGGCGGCAAGCCGCCGCGCGATGTAGGTGAACATCCCGGTCTCCGTCCTCTCGCCAGGGAGCCTTGCTATCCGATCACTTCGACGTCGAGGATCGACTGGCCCTCGAAGGAAGTGCCGCGGACCTTCTCCGGCAGCTTCAGCCGCTCCTTGTTGTAGCCGACGTTCTGGACCGGCTGGTAGATCGGCGCGAATACGAACTGCGACAGCAGGTACTCGTGATAGGTGGTGAAATTCTTGACGCGCTCGTCCCAGGTCTTCGAGCCCTCCAGCGCCATCTTGTCGAGCTCGTCGGACTTCGCATCCTTCCACATCGAGACGTTGGGATAACCCAGCCGCTCGCCGCTGAAGAACCAGTCGAGGATGTCGGCGTTGCCCCATTCATAGCTGCGCACGGCGAGCTGATGCTCGTTCTTCTTGTACTGGTCGCGGATCGTGCTCGAATCGAACACGGTGATCTCGGCATCCATGCCGATCGCCTTGAGCTGCGCCTGCACCGCCTCGGTCACGCGCTTGAACTCGGTGTCGCTCTGGGTCCAGAGCTTCACATGGAGCGGCTTGCCGTCCTTCGAGCGGACACCATCGGGGCCGGCCTTCCAGCCCGCCTCGTCCAACAGGGCCTTCGCCTTCTCCGGGTTGTAGCTGATGTTGTACTTCGGATCGACCTGCGATTCCTTGAGCGAGCTGATCAGGAAGTTGTGCGCTTCCAGGCCGATGCCGCCATAGATGCTGGCCAGGATCTCTTTCTGATTGACCGCCAGCGCCGTCGCCTCGCGCACCTTGATGTCGGTGAAGGGCTCGGCGGTCGTGTTGATCGGCATATACATCACGTCGAGGCCCGGCATGGTCAGGACGGCGATATTCGGCTCGGCCTCGAGCTGGGAGAGGAAATCGGTCGGCACGCCCATCAGCAGATCGACACCGCCGGTCTTGAGCTCGAGGAAGGCCGTCGACTGCTCGGCGATCTCGCGGAAGGTCAGTTTCGCCAGCTTGGCGGGACCCTTGTTCTGCGAAAGCTCGCTGCCCCAATTGTAGTCGTCGTTGCGGACCAGGACCGTCTCCTGGCCGACCGTGAAGCTCTCGAGCTTGTAGGGGCCGGTGCCGACGGCCTCGGTCACGCCGAAATTGTCGCCCAGCCGCTTATAGGCCGCCGGCGACGGAATCGCCATGAAGGTGCTGGAAAGATTGAAGAGCATGTTGGAATCGGGATGCGCCATGACGAACTTGACGGTGTGGTCGTCGATGACCTCCACATGATCAATGCCGGCCACCATGTACTCGTTGTCGGTGCCGCGATAGGCGTTGATCCACCATTCGATGGTCTTAGCGTCGAAGGGCTCCCCGTCATGGAACTTGACGCCCTTGCGCAGACGGAACACCCAGCTCATGCCGTCCGCAGCGTCATCCCAGGATTCCGCCAGATGCGGATGGTAGCTCTGATCGGCGTCCTGGACGACCAGCCGATCGTAGATCAGCGCGGTCGCGACATTGAGCACGCCGGCCTTGATCGGGTTATAGGTCGGCGTGCCGACCTCGTTGCTGCCGACAACGAAGACGGCTTCCGCGTCCGCCGCGCGTGCCGGCATCGCCGTCATCGCCATGCCGGCGACGACGGCCAGGCCCGTGCTGGCCAAGAGACGCCTGCGAGACAATCTTTCCATTCTTACCTCCCTTTGATGATGTGATTTTTCCATTTTCCAGCGGCCCTCTTGTCGGGGCCTTGGCGAGACAAGCCTTCACTTCTCGGGACCGGATACCTCCCCCACATAGCCGATGAAGGCGCTGTAGAGCGCCGAGACATCGTTCATCCGCTTCTCGATGTCGGGCCCGAGCTCGTTGAAGACGCCGTTGACCAGGAGATTGACCAGGCTGGCCATCTGCGCCGTCGAATCCCAGAACAGGTTGAACTCGGTCGGCACGATCAGGATCTCGTCCGCCACCCCCCGGCCCCAGTCGCAGAACGGGTCGGTAACGAGGGTGGTCGGAATGCCGGCCTCGTGGGCTTTCTGCGCCAGAAGCTTGGCAAGACGCGAATAGCGCCGCGCCTCGAACATCACGAGGCAGGAGTTGCGCCGGTCCGACAGCAGCAGCTCGGCGAAATTGCCGCCGGCCAGATCGAGCAGCTGCACGCCGTCGCGCAGATACTGGAGCTGATGGGCGAAGATCGCGGCCATGCCGCGCTCGGTCTGGAATCCGGCCACATAGACGCGCGGCTTGCGGGCGAGGCGCTTGACCACGCGCTGCCATTCGCGCGTATGCGCCATCTCATAGACCTTGACGAGGCCGGCGATCTCGAGCTCCAGCCCCTTGGCGAACTCGTCGGCCCCGCTGCGGCTGCGGCGCTGGAATTCGCGCAACCGGTCGCCGATCAGCCAGGGCCGGTCGCCGATATCGGCCTTGAGATCGGTCTTGAGATCCTTGAAGCGCTTATAGCCGATCGAGCGGCAGAAGCGGCCGACCGTCAGCTCGCTGACGCCGATCTTTTGGGCCAGGGTGGCGGCGGTCTCGAACGGCATCTCGCCCAGATTGGAAAGCATATAGCTGGCGATCGCCGTCTCGGCCTTGGTGGCCTTGGCCAGCGCGTCGTTCAGCCTTTGGCGGACGGAAGCATTCATGGCGGGCGGCGGTCCGATCGGTTGAGGCGCGAGGAAGACTGTCAGTTTTCTGACATTCCGTCAACGATGGATGATTTTCTGATATCGGGTGCCGGACCGGTCGGTCCGGCGCATGCCCCCGTGACAGCAAGGGAAGTTCCGCGTTAGCGTGCGGGCATGAGGGATGGGGTTCACCGATGATCGACACGCAGCTCGAAGAGCCCGGCACCGTGCGTCCGCACGCCGACGGACCGGCGGTCTCGCGCCGACGGCTCTTGAATCTGATCGGATGGGGATTGCTGCCCGCGGCCGCGATCGGCCTCGGGAGCTGCGAAGCGCCCCAATACGATTCGAACCGGGGCGTCTTCGTCATGCATCCGAGGAAATGAGGCCCGCCCTGCCGGCAGGCCCAGGGCGGGGCCCTGCGACCTAGGCCGCGCTGTCGGGGACGAACATATAGCCGACGCCCCGCACCGTTTTCAGCACCTCGGGGCGTTCGGCATTGACCTCGATCTTCTTGCGGATCCGCGCGATGCGGACATCGACGCTGCGGTCGAACACTTCCTCGCCATGGGTATGCGCCAGCTCGAGCAGGCGGTCGCGGCTGAGCACCCGGTTGGGATTCTTGGCGAAGGCGACCAGCAGGTCGAATTCCATGCTGGTCATGGCGATCTCCTCGCCGTTCGGGTCATAGAGCTTGCGCGACGCCACATCGAGCGTGCAGCGCCCCATCCGGATCTTCTCCATGGCCGCGGTCGGGGTCGCGGCGCGCGTGACGCCGCCGGTGCGCACCCGCCGCAGCACGCTCTTCACCCGCGCCAGCAGCTCGCGCAGATCGAACGGCTTGGTGACATAATCGTCGGCACCCATCTCCAGCCCGACGATCCGGTCCACCGTCTCGCCCAGGCCCGTCACCACCACGATTCCGATGCCGCCCTTCGCGCGCAGCTCGCGCGTCAGGGCCAGGCCATCTTCCCCCGGCAGGTGCAGATCCATCAGCACCACTTCGATGGATTCGGCGGCCAGGACCTGGCGCATGGCGGCCCCGTCGCCGGCGACGCTGACGGCGAATCCCTGCATCTCGAAATATTCGCGAACCGTGCCTTGCACGTCCGGATCGTCATCCACGATCAACAGGCGGGTCTTGCCATCCATCCCCTGATCCCACTGGTCTCGTCAGCGCCGGAATCGCCGCCGCCGGCACGACACGCGTCCCCTCCCGATGCCGGCTTCCTGACAACCCCGCATCGAGGCGGGAGGTCCGTTGCCGATCGCCGGGCCCGTTCGGCAATTCCAAACTTCCGCCAGAAGCGCTGACACATTACCCAAATCCCCTCCGCGATGCACGGCCGGGATTGGAGGGCGACAATATTCCTGGGAGTCGGCCGGAATTCCGGCCCAGAGGGCCATAAATCCCTGATTCTGGCGGCTTGGCCAGCCATCCTGCCGTTCCTGGGATTTCGGGCCCGCGCATGTCGCCAATCATGCCCGAGGGGTCGCCCGGCTGCCTATTGTTTCAGAGAAGGCCGGGGAAGCAACCAAACCTGCAACAATAGAAACACGATTTCCGGTTGCCAGACACCATGCTGCAACGCGGGGAGACCAAATTCCTCTCCGACGCGCTGGACCGGGGACGATGTCGGACATCGCCGCTGGGGGCCGGCGCCAGACAAGGGAGATCAACATGGCTGTTCAATCCAACGACCATCTTTTCCAATCGCAGAACCAATACGGCATGGTGTCGTCGCTGATGTCGGGCCTGGAGTACGTCTTCGGCTGGTTCACGCGCAGCAACGAGCGCCAGATGATGGCGAACCTCGACGAGCGCACCCTGCGGGACATCGGCATCTCGAAGGCCGACGTCTATCGCGAGGCGCTGAAGCCCTTCTGGCGGAGCTGATGGCGACCTCAGGGGCACAGGGCCCCCTGACGCCACAGCGGCCGCAGCCGCATCTGCCAAACCCTCTTCCCCACGACCCGGGGAAGAGGGTTTTTCATTTCGGCCCGGCTTCGGTCAGCGGGCCTGCTGCAGCAGATGGCCGACGAAGCGGCGCACGTCGTCCGGCGTGAAGGGCTTCTCGAGACAGGCCGCTCCCGTCTCGGCCAGGAACTCGCCCTGATGTTGCGACAGGGTGTCCCCCGTCAGGAACGCGATCTTCCCGGCCATGGCGGGATGGTCGCGCCGGAGCGCGGCATAGAGGCCCGGCCCGTCCAGCACCGGCATTTTCAGATCGCTCAGGATCAGATCGAACGGCCCGGCCTTGAGCTGATTCAGCGCCGCCTCTCCTTGAGACACCATCTCCACCCGGTGCCCGAGGTCGCTCAGGATCTCCGCCAGGGTTTCCGCGATCTCGACCTCGTCATCGACCACCAGGATACGCCGGCTGGGCTCGCCGTCGGGGGACCTCGCTTCGAGCGCCGGTGCCGGCCTGGGCGCCGGCAGGCCCGCCAGCGGCAGCTCGACCGTGAAGGTGGCGCCGCCACCCGGCGTCTCGCTCGGCGTGATCGAGCCGCGATGGGTGCCGACGATGGTCATGCAGAGCGAGAGTCCGATCCCGGTTCCCTGCCCCGCCGGCTTGGTGGTGAAGAAGGGGTCGAAGATGCGGGAGCGGATCTCGGGCTCGATGCCGGGGCCGTTATCCGCCACCACCAGCCGCAGCGCCTGGCGCGCCTTGTCGAACCGGGTGGAGATCCTGAGCCGGCGCGGTGCCGGCCTCTCGGCCAGCGCCTGCTCGGCATTGACGATCAGGTTGGTCGCGACCTGGTGGAGCTGATCCGCGTCGGCCATGAGCGCCGGCAGATCCGGCGCCAGATCGAGCGTCAGCTCGACGCCCGAGGTGCGGAGCTGATAGCCCAGGAGATCGACCGCCATGCCGACGATCGCATTGAGCTGCGCCGGCCGCGGCTCGGGCTCGCGCCGGCGGGCGAGGGCCAGGAAAGTCCGCACGATCTTGGAGCAGCGCTCGGCGGCATAGCGGATCTTCTGGGCGCGGCCGGTAAAGGCGGAATCGCGCGTCGCCTCTTCCAGCAGCAGCGACTGCCCGACCACGACCGAGAGCGGATTGTTGAGCTCATGCGCCACGCCCGCCAGGAGCGAACCCAGCGCCGTGAGTTTCTCGCTCTGATGCAGCGCCTCGCGCTGGCGCGCGATCTCCGCCTCGGTCTGCTTCCGCTCGATGGCGCCCGCGATCAGGGCCGCGGCCGTCCGCAGCACGTCGATCTCGACATCGGTCCAGGCGCGCTCGGTGCGGCAATCGTCGAAGCCGAGGAAGCCCCACCAGCGCCCGCCCGCGGTCAGCGGCACCGAGAGGAAGGAGAGCGTGCCATGCTCCTCGAACACCTCGCGCGTATAGCCCGAGGTGGCGCTGCGCACGGTCTGGATCACCTCGCCGCGCTGGCGCCGGCGGGCCCAATCGTCGAACTCGTCGTCGTCGGGCGTGTCGGGATCCTTGATCGGCATGTTCTGGTAGCGCGGATCGCCGCTGATGGGCTTGAGCGGCGCGACGCACCAGTCGTAGCGGCAGCTCTGCACCATCTCGTTTTCGGGGCCCTTATGGGTCTCGAACAGCGTGACGCGGTCGACCTCGGCGGCCTTCCCCAGGCGCGCCAGCAGATCCTGGATCCCCGCCTGCCAGTCGCCGCCGCCGACGATGCGCGTGGCGGCATAGCCGATCGTCTCCAGCATGGCCTCGCGGCGCGCCAGCTCGGCCGTGACCGAGCGGCGGTCTGTCAGGTCGCTGGCGGTCATTGCTTCACGGTTCCTTGCGGTATCATGGAAGAGCCCGTGATCTGGCGGAACCATGCGATCCGACAATCGGATGAGAATCAGGGCATCGACATGGCGGCTGTGGGATCCTGGAATGCATCAGGCGGCCTTGCGGCTTTGTCGGCTCTTCTCCGGCGGTCCCTTCGCGGGTTCGGCAATGGCACCAATACTTCCCACCCTCACCGCCGGGCGGTCCGGAAACCGAGCGATGAGCACGAGCTCGCCGCCCAGCGCATCGACATAGTCGCTGAGCGTCGAGATGAGCAGGTCGGTTCGCCTCTCGATCTTGGAAACGCCGTCCTGCTGCAAGTTCAGTTTGCGCGCGATCGCGACCTGCGTCTTCTTCATCGCCTTGCGCAGCTGCTGCAACGACATTTCCTCGGCCAGCAGATCGGCCGTGCGCGCCTTGACGGCCTTTCGTTCTCTCGCCGGCAGTGCCGCCACCACCTCGCTCAGTTTCCGCGCTCGCATTGTCGTCAACTCCTCTTTGTCTTCAGCCGGGCCAGATGAGCGTCGAACCGCTCATCGGCTTTCCTTATCAAGGTTCGATAAAATCGCCGCTCGCTGGCGCCGGATTTGTCGCCGCCGCAGAGAAGAACGGCCCGGCGGCCCGGATCGAAGGCGAAAGCAACTCGCCACACCCCGTCCGCGGCGTCGAAACGCAATTCTTTTATGTTGGCGTGCCGGGAACCGTTCAATGAATCGATCCGGGGCCGGCCGCCGAGGGGCCCGAGTCTTTCGATGACGCCGGCTTGTGCCACCAATTCAATCCGTACCGCAGGCTCCAATGCGGCGATCTCATCCTCGAACTCCGGGGCGATCAGGACCGCCTACATCGTCTTATATATGCACTTAAGTAACTATTATATCAAGTGAATATATTCGACGGTGCCGCCGCTTCCTCATCCCGGACGACCGGGCTCGGCATCCCGCAACCGGCATAGGAGGGATAATCCCGTCGTGGTATCCGAGCCGCCAGGGGCCGGCAAGGGCCGATTTTTGCCCTCTCCCAGGGCGGGGCGGCTCCCTATATGAGTCAAGGGGAGGCACCGGCCGAAGGAAGGCGCCATGCCACGCGATCGAGGATCGAAGTTCACACGCGCCGCGACATGCGGGCTGCTCCTGGCAGGGGCCCTGACGGGTTATGCGCTGCTCACTCCCGCCGCGGCCGAAACGGCGGCGCGGCCCACGGGCAACCATTTTCAGGTGCCGATGATGCCCCGCTTCGACAGCGGCCCGGTACCCCCGCTGGGACCGGGCATTGTCCCGCCGCTCGGACCGACTATGGTCCCACCGCTGGTTTCCGAAAACTCCGGCAACGCCTTCAACCGGGTCCGACCGCACCGGTTTCCCTTCTTCCCGTTCATCGGCGGCGGGGCCGTCTATGTGAGCCAGCCTCCGGGCGTGGCGGCAGCGCCATTGTCCGTGGCGAGTGCGCCCGCGCTGCCGCCACCCCCGCCCGATTTCGAGCCCCGCCTGGTTTCGCTGAAGCCCTTCGCGCACCAGCCGGGCGATCCCGCCTCGGTCACGGTCTTGCGCGCGGGCGAGCCGGAAGAGGTGGTGACGTTCTCCGGGACTGCGCACTGACGAGGCGGCCCTGGCGAAAGCCTCGGGCTAACGCCGCTCCCAGCCCCGGACCGCCTCGAGCGGTTGCGGCTCCTCGCTATAGGGCTCGGGCGACGGCGGCGTGACGATGGCCGATTCGCCGGACGCGCCATCCTTGAGGACGCCGGCGCCGAAGCCGCCCGACTGCCGCAGCCAGAGCTTGGCATAGGCACCGCCCAGCTCCAGCAGCTGCGCGTGCGTCCCCTGCTCCACGATGCGGCCGTTCTCGAGGATGATCAGGCGGTCCATGCGCGCGATGGTCGAAAGCCGGTGGGCGATCGCGATCACGGTGCGGCCCTTCATCAACCCTTCGAGCTGTTCCTGGATGGCGCCCTCGACCTCGGAATCGAGCGCCGAGGTCGCCTCGTCGAGCACCAGGATCGGCGCGTTCTTGAGGATCACGCGCGCGATCGCGATGCGCTGGCGCTGGCCGCCCGACAGCTTTACCCCGCGCTCGCCGACATGAGCCTCGAAGCCGCGCCGCCCCTGCCAGTCCTCGAGCGTCTCGATGAATTCGAGCGCATGGGCCTTGGCGGCCGCGTCGCGCACCTCGACCTCGGTCGCCCCGGGACGGCCATAG
Organism: Hypericibacter terrae; assembly: GCF_008728855.1. GTDB lineage: Bacteria > Pseudomonadota > Alphaproteobacteria > Dongiales > Dongiaceae > Hypericibacter > Hypericibacter terrae. The sequence goes on from NZ_CP042906.1 coordinate 4,428,628, forward strand.
CGGATATTGTCGCGGATCGAGCGGTGCAGCAGCGAGGTGTCCTGCGTCACCATCGCGATATGGGCGCGCAGGCTCTCCTGCGTGACCTTGGCGATGTCCTGTCCGTCGATCAGGATCCGCCCCTGCTCGAGATTGTAGAAACGCAGCAGCAGGTTCACGAGCGTCGACTTGCCGGCCCCCGACTGGCCGATCAGGCCGACGCGTTCGCCCGGCCTGATGTCGAGATCGATGCCATGCAGCACGCCGCGCGAGGTGCCATAGCCGAAATGCAGCTTCTCGAACCGCACATGGCCGGTGGTCACCTTGAGGATGCCGGCATTCGGCGGATCGGGCATCTGCAGCGGCACCGCGATCGAGCGCATGCCGTCCTGCACCACGCCGACATTTTCGAAGATCGCCGTCACGTTCTGCGCCACCCAGCCGGCGATGTTGGCGATCTGCCAGGAAAGCGGGATCGCCATCGCGACCGTCCCGACCGCGATCAGCCCCAGCGACCAGAGCCACATCGCCATGGCGGCGGTGCCCACCACCATCAGGATGTTGAGCCCGATGAGGGTGATGCTGAATATCGTGATCAGCCGCTGCTGGCGATGGAAGGTGCGGGTATGCTCATCCACCGCCTCGCGCACGAAATCGTCCTCGTCGCGCGGCTTGGCGAAGAGCTTGACGGTCAGGATGTTGGTGTAGCTGTCGACCACGCGGCCGGTGAGGGCCGAGCGCACCTCCGACATCTCGCGCGAGCGGTTGCGCATGCGCGGCACGCAGATGCGCAGCAGGATCACATAGCCGATGAACCAGCAGACCACCGGAATCGAGAGCCACCAGTCATGGGAGGCCAGGACCACGAGCGCGGTGCCGCCATAGACCAGGATGTAGAGCACCGCGTTGGTGCTGGCGACCACGCTTTCGCGCAAGGCCGGGCCCGTCTGCATGATCCGGTTGGCGATCCGGCCGGCGAAATCGTTCTGGAAGAAGGTCCAGCTCTGCCGCACCACATGCCAGTGGCTCTGCCAGCGGATCAGGTTGGTGAGGCCGGGCGCAATCGCCTGGTTGGTGACGAGGTTCTGCATGAGCAGGGCCGCCGGCCGCGCCACCAGCAGCACCGCCGCCATGCCGAGGAGCTGCGGCCAGGCCGCCGGGAAGAAGCTCTGGAAATCATGGGTCGAGACCAGCGTCACGATCCGGCCGATGAAGATCGGGATCGTGGTGTCGAGCCAGGCCACGGCGATGCCGGTCAGGAACAGGGCCACGACGAGCCCGCGAACCTGGCGCACATAATGCCAATAGAAGGCCATCAATCCCGACGGCGGGGCCGCGTCGGCCGAGGTCGCCGTCGGGTCGAGCCGACGCTCGAAGAAGCTGAACAGGGACATGGATCAAGGTCTTACAGGGAGTCGCAGTGACGGCAAAGCGGCAAGATTGCGACTCCGCCATGAACGAAAGAGCATGGCATCCAGGGGCTTGGACGCATTGCAGCCGCTTCACGTTCCCGACGAACGGGCCTCGCTCCTCGGCTCGGAGCCGAGGAAATGCCCCAGCGCCGCCAGCCGCTTGATGCGGTCGCAGATGATCTTGACGGTCGCCAGCATCGGCACCGCCAGCAGCGCGCCGGGGATGCCCCACATCCAGTACCAGAACACCAGCGAGACGATGATCAGCACCGGGTTGAGGATGAACCGGCGCGCCAGCAGCAGCGGCGTCACCAACTCGCCTTCGATCAGATGAATGGCCAGATAGATGCCGGTCGGCAGCAGCGCATGCCAGATCGTGCCGAAGGTCAGGAGGCTGGCGAGGAAGATGATGGCGATGCCGCCGAGCGGCCCCAGGATCGGAACATAGTTCAGCAGGAAAGCCAGCGTTCCCCACAGGACCGGGTCGGGCAGCCCGCAGAAATAGGCGGCGAGGCCGGTCAGCACCCCGACCGCGACATTCATCATGCTGATCGTGGCGAGATATTTCGAGATGTTGCTTTCGATCTCCCGCGAGATCTCGACCGCCTGCTTCTTGTTGCTCAGCGTCGGCAGGATCTCGACGAAGCGGCGCAAGAACAGATCGCCCGACATCAGGAGGAAGAACAGCAGCACCACCATGGTGCCGAGCCCCACCAGCATGTTCCGGGTGCCGCTGAACAGCATGCCGGTCACCCCGGGGGTCGCCAGGGTGACCGGCGTCGCCGAGGTCGAGGTGTTGTCCGTGAGATGCTCGATCTGCTTGCTGGCGTTCTCCAGATCGGCCATGGGCTGCTTGAAGACCCGAACCTGCGCGTCGAGGCGCGCCAGCGCGGCCGGCACCTTGGCGAGCCAGTCGGAGGCCGGTGCGGAGAGGGAGAAGCCGAGTGCCCCCACGCCGGCGATGACGAAAACGATCATCAGAATGGCCGTCACGCTCTTGGGGATACGGAATTTCGTCCCCAGGCGCATGGCCGGCTGCAGCACGAGATAGAGGATCGCGGCAAAGATGATCGGCAGGACGATCTGTCCGGCCAGGTAAAGCCCGTAGAACAGCAGCAACAGGAAGATGCCCAGGAGCAGCAGGGTCTTGGGATCCTCCGGCAGCGGCATCGTCTCGTCGCTGGCGGCCGCCGAAGCGGCTGGCTCAGCCGCGGCCACCGCCCCCGAGTCCGGGGCGGACTCCGCGGGCGGCTGGATCGAACTCAGAGTCGTGGCCGGAGAGACGTCGTCGGCGCGGCGGCCGGGACGGACAGCAGACGACTCATTGTCACCCGCGATGCTCAGCGAAGCACCAACCGGCTGGCGAGGAAGCCGAGACCGAAGGCGAGCAGCACGGCCGTCAAGGGCCGGGCGGTGATCTGCCCCCGGGCCGCTTCGACCGATACGGCGCCCTGCTCGGACACGGTGTCGTAGAGCTCGTTGGCCCGTTCGCTGATCTGCGACAGGAGCTCATTGGCCCGCTCGCTGGCATGGTCGACCGCACCGCTCTTGATCTGGCTGACGATGGCCGCAAAATCGGACTTCAAGGCGCCGATATCGTCGATCAACACGTCCAGATCGACCGGGGCCGAAGCCTTGCGCTTTGATTTCGTTGTACGTTTCATTCGGGAATCCCACTTCGCAAAATGTTGAGGAGGTGGGCAGACGCCCACCCTAACACGGACCAAACGCCCCAGCCCCGCCAAGGTTCCGGCGCGGGGGCCGATACCGTCCGTCCCGGTCGCAACGACGTCAGAACCGGCACCTCAAACCGCGTCGGGCGGCAGATAACGGGTCGCGAGCCAGCCGCCATCGACCGGCAGCACCACGCCGGAGATGAACTCGGCTTCCGGCGAGGCCAGGAAGCAGACGGCGGCGGCGATATCTTCGGGTTGCCCCACCCGGGGCGCCGGTGTGGTCTCGATCATGGCGCGCTGGTACCAGCGGCTCTCTTCGATGAAACGCTTGGTCATGGCGGTCTCGATCACGCCCGGCGCCACCGCATTGACGGTGATTCCGAGTGGCGTCCAATCCGCCGCCAATTGCCGCGTGAACTGCGCGACCCCGCCCTTCGCCGTCGCATAGAGCGCGGAGTTGGGAAATCCGACCAGCCCGAAGACCGAGCTGACATTGACGACGCGCCCGCCCGGCCGGGTCATGACCTTCAGGCTGTCGCGCGTCAGGCGGATCAGGCTGACGAGATTGACCGAGAACAACGTCGCGATCGTCTCGTCGTCATTGTCGGTGAACTGCCCGGCCTCGCGATCGATGCCGGCATTGTTCACCAGCACATCGAGGCGGCCGAAATGCCCTTGGCAGGCGGCCACGATCCGCGCGGGCGCCTCGCCGGAAGCGACATCGCAGACCAGCGGCTCGATCCGGGCGCTGGCATTGGCGGCGGCGGCCTCGGCGACCAGGCTCTCGAGCCCCGCCGGGTTGCGGTCGACCGCCAGCACGCTTGCGCTCTCCGCGGCCATGCGCAAGGCGACGCCGCGACCGATGCCGCTGCCCGCTCCGGTGACGATGACCGCACGTCCCTCGAACCGCATGATATGAGACTCCGCTTCGGGTGGGGTCAGGCGATCGAGCCGCCATCGACCGGCAGGCTGACGCCGGTGACGAAGGAGGAGGCGGGTCCGGCGAGATAGAGCACGGCATCGGCGACTTCGGCCGGTTTTCCGAAGCGCCCCAGCGGGTGGAACGCGATGAACTCTTGCTCGCGTTGGGCGCGCGCCGCCGGATCGCCCAGATCCTCGAACACCGATTGCAGCATCGGCGTGTCGATCGAGCCCGGGCAGACGCAATTGACCCGGATGTTCTCGGCCGCATGGTTGCGCGCGAGCGAGCGCGTCATGAGCGTGACCGCGCCCTTCGAGGCCGAATAGGGCCCGAGGAGCGGATCGCCCACCAGCCCCGCCGTCGAGGAGAAATTGACGATGCTGCCCCCGCCCCGCTTGCGCAGCAGCGGAATGAAATGCTTCACCGTCAGGAAGGTGCCATGGACATTGACGGCGAAGACCTTGAGCCAGTCCTCCTCGGAGCAATCCACGATCTTGCCGAAGGGGCCGATGATGCCGGCGGCGCAGACGACGATATCGACGCCGCCGAAGGCCGCGTCGGCCTTGCGGGCCGCCTCGGCCAGCGCCGCGCTGTCGGTGACGTCGAGGCAGCGCGATTGCACGTCGCAGGACCGTGGTGCCGCGATCGCTTCGCGTGTCGCCGCCAGCCCTTCCTTGTCGCGGTCGATCAGGACCAGCCCGGCCGTGCCCTCGCTGGCCAATTTCTGGGCCACGGCGCGGCCGAGGCCCGAGCCTGCGCCCGTGACGACGGCCGTCTTCCCGGCGAGTGTTGGCATTCGATCGTTCTCCCCCGCGTTTGGTTTTATCGAAAGCGGCGTCAACTATTGCAACAGTGCCGGCCCGCGTCGATGCCCCTTCGCCCTAACCGTTTGTCCGGAGCCACTCGTCGATTTCCGGCAGCCGCCGGGCCCTGACGGACAGCCGGAAATCCAGATCGGCGTAGTACCGTTCCACCTGCTTCCTGTTGGCCGCCGGCACATGCTCGTCGATGAATTTTCGCAGCGCCGGCAGCAGCGCCGGATCGGTGGACGATGCCGCCAGCGACGGCACGAAATTATGCCGCTGCAGCGCGTCGAGCCGGGCATTCACCTCGTCCGGATGCGCGAGCACGAAGCTCCAGGCCAGGCCGGTATTGTCGATGGCGACACGGGCGATCATGGCGGGGCTGGTTGTCTTCGGCGGATCGCCGCTCAAGGCCAGGTCGAGGGTTCGCCGCGCCAGAGCCGGTTCCCGGCTCAAGGCGAGGGCGAGAAAATACTGATCCTTGGCGATCGGGTCGGCGGCACTCTTCGCCAGACCGAGCAGCGCCTCATAGAGGGCCGCATCGGCATCGAAGGCGACGGCGCGCAGGACAGCTTGCCGGATGGCCGCGGGCAGGACCTTCGGATCCTCCGGATGAGCGACGGAATCCTGAAAACGCCGCCGCGCTTCGGCGACGACATCCCGGTCGCGGAGCCGGCCGAGGGCGCCGATGAGATCCTCCCGCAGAACGGCGACATTGTCGGCCTCTCCCGGGCGGCGGCCCCACCCGATCCGGGCGAAGACCGGCGTCAGGATCCGGATGGCGTAGGATTGCAGCGCGGCGCGTCCCGGCAGGCCGGCATAGAGCGCATCGATCGACAACAGGGTCTCGACGATCTGCCGCCAGATGACCGTGTCGGCGTCGGCGCTCGTCCGGCGCGTCAGGTCCAGATAGGCCGGCATCGGCATGAGACCGGCCTCCCCGAGGGCCCAGGCGTCGTAGAGCAATCCGAGCTGGTCCACGGCCGGCAGAACGGCGAACTTGTCCGCAAGGGTGGCGAACGCGTCCGCCGCATACCGGCTCCGGAAATAGGCGGCCTGGCCCATATTGATCTTCACCGGCAGGCCGCCCTCGATCTCGAGGGTGACGGGCTTGTCGCCCGTGACGAGGGTCTTGCGCGGCGGATGGCCGTCACCGACCGAGGCGGCCGAGACGGGCGCGTGCCAGACCAGGGGCTGGCGCGACGCATCATCCACCCCGAAGCGGCCCTGAGCCAGGGCGATCTCCACAGAGCCCGTCTTCGGCTGCGCCCGTTCGACGCTGATCAAGGGGACGCCGGGCTGCAAGGTGAAGTCGTCCGCGATCGTCTTGATGTTCCGTCCACCGGCGGCCTCGATCGCCGACCAGAGATCGTCGGTGACGGTGTTCCCGTAGGCATGGCGCCGCATATAGTCGCGAACGCCCTCCCTGAAGACCGTCTCGCCCACATGGCTTTCCAGCATCCGGATGACGGCCTGGCCCTTGCGGTAGGTGATGTCGTCGAAGGCCTGATCGGCCTGGTCGCCGCTGGCGACGGGCTGCACGACGGGATGGGTCGTGCCCTTCGCATCCTGCCGCATCGCCCGCTGGCGCGCGGATTCGGACTGGAGCCACATCGACCATTCCGGATGGAAGCGGTCGGTGGCCTTGTTCTCCATCCAGGAGGCGAAGCCCTCGTTGAGCCAGAGCTCGTCCCACCAGCTCATGGTCACGAGATCGCCGAACCACATATGCGCCATCTCATGGGCAATGACGACGAACACGCGTTGCCGGTCGGACTCGCTCGACAAGGCCGGATCGAGCAGCAGGACCTTTTCGAAATAGAGGATGGCGCCCCAGTTCTCCATGGCGGCGAAACCGCCGGCCCCGGGTGCCGCGATCAGATCCAGCTTCGGCAGCGGATAGGGAATGCCGAAATAATCGTTTAAATAGCCAAGCAGTTCGACGGCGCTGTCCAGGGCGAACTGTCCCTTATAGGCGCTGCCGCGCCGCGCGATGACGGCGATCTCGACGCCATCGGCCTGGGTCACCAGCCGCTCCAGATCGCCGATGCCGAGAAACAGGAGATAGGTCGACATCGAGGGGCTTTTCTGGAAGCGGATATAGTGAAGCCCCGCCTCGGAACGGTCGATCCGGTCGATGGGCATGTTGGAGACGGCGGTCTCCGTCGCCGCGACCACCACGCTGATCGTGAAGGTCGCCTTGTGCGCGGGCTCGTCCCAGCAGGGCAGGAACCGCCGCGCCGCCACCGCTTCGAACTGGGTCAGGAGCATCTGGCGCCGGCCGGCGGGCGTGTCATAGCGCGTGACGAACAGGCCCATGGCGGTTTCGTTGATCTTGCCCTTGTAGTCGATGGCGAGATCGTAGCGCCCCGGCGGGACTTCCCGGTCGAGCGTGATGGTGATCTGCTGGCGGCCCGCGTCGGCACTCCATGTGCCGGAAAACGCCTGGCCACTGCCGCTCAGCATGGCCGAGAAGAGCTCCAGATCCAAGCCGTTCAGAATCACCGTCGAGGTCGGCGCCTCGACGGTGAGCGTGATCACCACCCGTCCTCTGAAGGTCAGCGTCGCCGCGCGCGGCTCGATCTCGACCGCGTAGTGGATGGGCCTGACATTCCGAGGAAGTTCCGTCTGTGCCATCTCGTCCTCTTCGATAAGCGCACCCAAACCGCAGAAGCGCCGAGCAATCTAGTATTGTCCGGCGCCAGGCCGCGATGAACAACCCATTAAACTTAGGGGAAACCGGTCTGCCGGTGCCGCGCGGCCTGCCTCCCGCCTCTTTCGGGAGGAACAGGACGGCGGACACCCACGTTACCACCGTGGGTGAAGTGTGCGCCACGAACAGGCAGGCCGGGGACATGAGACGTTTCGTCAAGATCGCGGCCTGGACAGCCGGCACCTTGGTCCTGCTTGTGGGGCTGGCAGCAGGGGCCGTCTACGTCTTCGCGACCTCCGATTATGTCCGCGCCCAGGTCGAGAACCATGCCAACGCCCTTTATGGCCGCGAGACCAAGGTCGGCAGCATCGCGGTCGATTGGGGCTGGGTCACGCATATCCATCTGGTCGACGTCCAGCTGTCGAATACCGACTGGGGCAAGGCCGATCACATGCTCAAGGCCGAGCGGGTCGACATCGACATTCGTCTCTGGCCGCTGACCCGGGGCGATTTCGAGCTGCCGCGGCTGGCGCTGCAGAAACCCGACATCGCGCTCGAACGCAACGCCGAGGGCAAATCGAACTGGAGCCCCGAAGAGAGCCCGGTCGCCGGCAATGTGGCGCAGGCGGTCCAGCCGGAGCGGCGCAGCGAGACGCCGTTGATCGACCAGCTCGAAATCGTCGATGGCCATGTCAGCTATATCGATCAGAAGCGCAAGCTCGATCTCGAAGGCGCGATCCAGACCGCGCAGGGTGCGGTCGGCAGCAATCCGCAGGCCGAGCTGACGCTCAAGGGCAAGCTCGAGGGCCAGCTTCTGACCCTCCATTTCGTCGGCGGTTCGGCGCTGATGCTGCGCGACACCAAGATTCCTTATCCGGTCGATCTCGACGTGGTCTATGGCAACACCAAGCTGAAGGCCCAGGGCACGGTGCAGGATCCCTTCGAGTTCAGCGGTGCCAACCTCAAGCTCTCGCTCTCCGGGCAGAATCTCGCCGATATCTTTCCGCTGCTGGGGATTCCCGGCCCACCGACGCCGCCCTACAAAATTTCAGGTCAGCTCACCCGGGACGGCGACATCTGGAAGGTTGCGGATGTGAAACTGCACTCGGGCGCCACTGATCTTCTCGGCGACGTCACCATCGACCAAAGCGGCAAGCCGCCGCACCTGACCGCGCATCTGGTCTCGCCGGACCTGCACTTTGCCGACCTTGCCCCCTTGATCGGCGCGTCGCCGGACAAGAAGCCCGACGCCAAGGCGGGCCTCTTCCCCGACGTCCCGCTCGATCTCGCCCGCATGAAAGAGATGGACATGGATGTCACGCTCGACGCCAGGAAGGTGACGGCGGCCTCGTTCGTGCCGGTGGATTCGTTCAAGGCCCGGATCCAGATCACGAACGGTCGGGTGGCGGTAAAACCCCTGACGGCTGCCTTCGGCGGCGGCACCATGACGGGAGAGATGACCCTCGACGGCCAGGCCAACCCGCCCAAGCTGCGCACGAATCTGCAGTTCCAGAAGGTCGAGCTCGCCACTTTCTTCAAGGGCACCCCCTTCTTCGACACCACCAAGGCCCAACTCCAGGGCCGCATCGTTCTCGCCGGCAGTGGCCGGTCGCTCGCCGATGTGATGGACACGGCCGACGGAGATATCGTGGTGACGATGGACGGAGGCTGGGTCAGCGGACTCATGGTGAGCCTGGCCGGCCTCCAGCTCGGCGACGCGCTGATCCTCTATGTCACCGGCGACAACACGATTCCCATCCGCTGTGCGCTGGCGCATGTGAACCTGAATCACGGCGCCATCACGTTCGACAAGACGCTGCTGGACACGAAGAAATCGGTGCTTCGCATCGAGGGGCAGGCCGATCTCGAGACCCAGGCCATCGACGTCAAGATCGAGGCCGATCCGAAGGAATTCGACCTGCTCGACCTGCATGCGCCGGTCCTGATCAAGGGCACGATGAGCAACCCGAAGATCTCGATCGACCGCGACATCCCGATCCCCATGCCCGAGTTCGGCGGCGCCAAGGACCTGGACTGCCCTCGACTGACCGATGAACTCTTCGGCGGCAAGTCCTAGCCACCGGGCCGGGCGAGAATCGGGCTGGCGTCGCGGCTAGATTCGCTCCCAGAGCCCGGTTTCCACATCGAGGCGGGCCTCCTCGAGGCCGCGAAAGTCGCCCCGGGAGATGATGCTGACGACCTTGCCGTCCTCGACGACCGGCAGATGCCGGAAACCGCCGTCTTCCATCAGGCGCAGCGCGTCGACGGCCGTATGCCGGGACGAGATCGTGCTCGGATTCGACGTCATGACCTCCGAGAGCGGCGTGTCGGCGGGATCGTGGGCGCGGGCCAGGAGACCGACGGCGTCCCGTCCGGTGAATATTCCGAGCAGGCGCTGCTCGGGGTCCACGACCAGTACGGCGCCCACGCGGCGCTGATGCATATGCCGGCAGGCGTCGCGGACACTCGCACTCGCGGGCAGCGTCACGGGGTGCTTGTGGTGGACCATTTCCGAGATTCTGCGCGTCGTCATGTCGGTCGCTCCTGCGGTGCGTCCTCGCCCGTGATATCGCATTGCCGCCGATCGATGCCCGTCGGCGGCGCCGTGATCGCGACCCGCCGCCGAGGCCTACGTCATTTCTATGACAGATGGAGCGCGCTCGACGTTGACATACATCAATATCGCAGACCGGGCTCGACGACCGCGCCGGCCCCGTCGCTCAGGGCTTCGTCTGCATCAACTTCCCGAGCCGCGTTTTGTCGTTGTAGACCAGCATGGCCGAGATGTGGCGGCTTTCGACCATGGCGATCATGCCGGCACCGGGCGCGATGAAGCGATATTCCGTCAGCTTGATGCTCGCCGGCCCGACCGAGCCCTTATAGTCCCACTTGATGAGGACGGCGTCGTAGCTGCCCGCGGGAACGGTGACCTTATAGGCGCCGATATAGCTGTAGGTGACGTCGAGCGAACCCGTGTGATTGACGTCGGTCGGGTCGGACAGATCGGAAACCGCCACCTTGACCGTCGACTTGCGGCTCTGGCCTGGTGCCAGCCCCGCGAGAATGAGCGGCTCGCCCGGGGTGAAGCGCGAGAGCACTTTCTGCTCGAGGTCCTGCTCGGCCAGAATGGCGGCGCCCCCGTCGGCCGTCTTCTGCAGGAAGAAGGCGCCGATCGGTTCGGCAGAGTAGCGCCAGCCCGGCGCGAACATCGGGTCGGTGGTGTCCTCGACCTTGTGATTCTCGGTGCGCGTCTTGCCGTCCGAGTCACGCACGCGATAGGACGTCACCGTGCCCTTCGGCGGCAGATACTGATCGGCCGTCAGCAACGCCGCGGCGGGCACGGGTTCGCCGACGACGCCGGTTCCCAGATATTTTTCGATCTGCGCCCGATCGTCGCCCGGCAGGGGAAATGTCGGGTCGGCCCCGCTGGCGCTGTTGCCGGCGAGGAGGAGAAACCACGCTGTCGCCATGGCAGCGACGGTGAACGGACGATGAATCGTCATGGATGAACGCTCCGCTGGTTCCGGCGATGGCAGTCCGGCGCAGATGCGGTCGGCTGCCATTCCGTATCGTCGCCGGGCGGACATTGTCCCGAGGAACGATCATCCGCCCGAAGGGAGGGAAGGTTAGGCCTTCATGGGCCCTGCGGGAAGCCCGACCCGGAAGGCATGAGATCGAAATCCCGGCCTCGGGCCGGCGCACGCCTGGTTTGCCAGGCGCGAGCCGGCCCTGCCGGTTTCAGGCCATCCGGGACGTCAGCGCGCGTTGCTCTGACGGGTCACATTCCCGAGCTGCAGGAGGCCCAGCACGAAGATGAAGAGCACCGACAGCGGAATGATGTAGTTCAGATACCAGGGCACGTCCGGCGTGCGCGGCCACATCAGGTTGAGGATCATGACGATCCCGAAGGCCAGCGCCAGCGCGTTGAGCAGCAGGCCCCATGAGCCGAGCTTGAAGCTCCCGGCCGGTTTCCATCCCTTGAGCCGGGCATAGAGCGCCCCGCCCACCACCATGTGGAACGAGGTGTAGATGCCCGCCGTGGCGAAGCTGATCAGCTGCGTGATGGCGTTGCTGGAGAACATGCCGAGCAGGATGATGATGCAGGGCACCACCGTGGCCGCCATGATGGCGGCGTTGGGCAGACCGCGTTTCTCGTCGATCTTCGCCAGCATGTTGTGGCCGAACACCAGGCGATCGCGCGCCATGGAGAACAGCAGACGGCTGGTCGAAGCCATGATGGCGGCGGCGGCGCTGACGATGATGATCACCAGCATGATGATGCCGAGCTTGGCGCCGATCGGCCCGAAATTGGCCAGCAATACGGCCTCGGCCGGGTTGGCGACGGTGCCGCTGACGGCACCCTGCATGTCGGGAACCGCCAGCGTCATGCCGAGCCCGATGACGAGCGTGCTGACGCCGCCGACCAGCATGGTCAGCATCATCGCCCGCGGGATCTTGTGGCTGGCTTCCTGAACTTCCTCACCCAGGTCGCCGCAGGCCTCGAAGCCGAAGATGATCCAGATGCCGATCAGGCTCGCCGCGAACAGGGCCGCGACATAGTTGTCCGATCCGGCGCCGAAATTCTGGAACAGGACGCTCCAGGGCTGGACCTGGCCGAACAGCAGCAGATAGATGCCGGCAAAGCCGAGACCGATGAGGCCGGCCCAGACACCCGCCTCCACGCCCTTGGCGAGGAGCTTGGTACCGCCGAAATTGATCGCCGCGGCGATGATGATCATCGCCAGGGCACCGATCGCATTGGTGAACGGCGAAACTTCATAGCCGAAGAGGGCCGCCAGATAGGGCGCGCCGCCATAGGCCAGGCCGGCATTGGTGGCGAGGAGCGCCAGCAGATACATGAAGGCGGTGAGGAAACCCCAGCGCGGGCCGACGAGCCGCCGCGCCCATTGATAGACGCCGCCGGCGATCGGATATTGCGAGGAGGCCTCGGCGAACACCATCGCCACCAGCACCTGGCCGAAGAGGATGACCGGCATGGTCCAGAAATAGGCGGGACCGGCGACGGTCAGGGCGAAGGCGAACAAGGCATAGAAGCCGGCCAGCGGACTCATATAGGAATAGCCCAGCGAGAAATCGGCGAAGAGGCCGAGCACCCGCTTGAATTGCGGCTTGTAGCCGAAGCCGGCAATGACCCTGTCCTCGGCGTCGAGTGGTCTCTCAGTCATTTTCATCCCCCTAGTTTTCTTGCGACTCTTGCGTCGCGATTTTTGACAGTGAAGGCACGTCCCAGGCCTAACCCTTGGCGAACCATCCGTTGTCGACATAGAGCGCCGCCCCATTGATGAAGCTGGCATCGTCGGAAGCGAGGAACAGCGCGGCGGCCGCGGCCTCCTCCGGCTCGCAGATCCGCACCTGCGCGGCGTTCAGATCCGCATCGCTCCATTTCTGGCCAAGCCCGTCGAGCTCCTTGATCTCGCGCAGGCCATGCGCGGTCTTGACGAAGCCGGGGCAGATGGCGTTGCAGCGGATATTGTGGTTCCGGTATTCGGTGGAGAGCGAGCGCGTGAGCTGCAGTAGCGCGCCTTTCGTCATGCAGTAGATCGCTTCCAGGGCGAAGCCCATCTCGCCGCCGTTCGACGAGGTGATGACGATCGAGCCGCCGCCATTCTCCAGCATCTGCGCCACCACGGCCTTGCAGACCAGGAAGGCCGACCGGACATTGATGTCCATCAGCCGGTCATACTCGGCCTCGGTCGTCAGATGGAACGGCCGGACCGTGACGGTGCCGGCGTGATTGAACAGCACGTCGATCGGGCCGAACTGCTTGTTGATCTTCGCGATGCCGGCGGAGACTTCCTTCGATTTGGAAGCGTCGGTCTTCACGAACAACGCACTGCCGCCGGCATCGCGGATCAGCCGTTCGACCTCCTGCCCTTCCTTCTCGAGGATATCGAGGATGCCGACCTTGCCGCCCTCGGCCGCGAAGCGAAGCGCCGCCGCGCGGCCCATGCCGCCGGCGCCGCCGCTGACCAGCACGGTCTTGCCGACGAAGCGTCGCCCGCTGAGAGTCGGTTTCGCGGCGGCAGCCGGATTCGAGCCGCGCGATACCATCGGCGCCTTCTGGCGCGACACCCGCTTGACCATGATTCCCCCCGTTTCGCGTCCCGGGCACGCGGTCTGCGGCATGGTGAGCGGCTTCGAGGGACCGCTCTTTCGATGTCGCGAAGGCGCACCGAGAAATCAGCGCATAGGCCCCTATGCTAAGCCCGGTAGGTCAGCCGACGCGAACTATTTTGCGAATTCGCGTGCCGGGCAGCAGGCGCGCATCAGGCCACATCCGAGCGGTCCCGGATCGGCGATCGGTCTGTGATTTCGATGACGGCTGGCGTCCCCTAGGGGATTTGAACCCCTGTTACCGCCGTGAGAGGGCGGTGTCCTAGGCCACTAGACGAAGGGGACCTATCAGCAGGCTCGGGGTGGCTCCTGGCCCTGATCCCAGGGGGATCCGGCGGGCGCCCGAGAGGGCCTTTGAATAGGGGAAGGCCCGCCCCCGATCAAGCCTTTTCGCGATAGGGTTCAAGCCCTTGATGCGGCAAGAGGTCCTGCCGCGCCAGGGGCCGGCCGCCCGTCTTTCGGTCACGATCCTTTGGTCTTCCCTCGCCCGCCGGGACGATAGGCCAGGTAGCCGCGCTGCATGGAAATATGGTCCGCCAGATACTTGGCGTCGTGCCAGACGCCCCAGATGAAGCTGGACCCCCTTCGCGACAGCCAGGGCAATCCCAGGAAATAGAGCCCCGGCACCGCCGAAACACCGCGGCGATGTTTCGGCCTCCCTTTCTCGTCGAAGGCGTCGAGCTTCAGCCAGCTGTAATCGACGGCAAAGCCGGTCGCCCAGATGATCGAGGTGATTCCGGCCTTCCGTAGGTTCAGCTCGAGAACGGGGTCGGTCACGCAGTCGGGGTCGGGCCCGATATTGCGGGCGTCGCGCTCCTCGGGAAGGTCGAGACCATTGCGGGCAATGAAGGCGTCGGCTTCGTCCAATACCGACAGGTAGTTCGCGTCCCCTTGCGCGATGTTGTCCGCCAGATCCGGCGCGAAGGACATCGCCCCGTCTTTGAATCTTTCCGCCCGGCCGACCAGCGTCATCCCCCGTTCGGCAAAACGCCGGAAGTCGACGGTGCGGCCGCCATAGGCGCCGCTCACCGCGATCGTGACATGCTCCTTGCCCTGCGGCGGGGTTTCGGCATCCCACTTGCCGAGGACCCCCAGCCACCAGACGAAGTCGCGCCCGCGATAGCCACGGGGAGGCCGGTCATGCGGACCGACCGACAGGAACACACGCCTTCCCGCGCGCAAGAGTTCGTCGGCGATCTGCGCGCCCGAAGATCCGGCTCCGACCACCAGCACCGCCCCCTCGGGCAACTGGCCGGGATTGCGATAGGCGTTGGAATGGATCTGGAACAGTCCCGCATCCTCAGGAACGACCGCGGGGATGACAGGGCGTTGGAAGGGTCCAGTGGCGGCCACGAGGTAGGTGGCATCAATGACGCCCGCCGACGTCTCGACATGAAAGCCGGGCCGGCCGCCATGGCTCCGCACCGACTTCACCTCCACGCCGCAGCGGATCGGCGCCGCGATCCTTTCCGCGTAAGCGACGAAATAATCCGCAACCCCTTCCTTGGGGGCGAAGGCATCGGGATCGATGCCGGCGAATTCCATGCCCGGAAATCGATCGTGCCAAGCCGGACCGTTGGCGACCAGAGAGTCCCATCGTTCCGAGCGCCAGCGTTCGGCAATCCGGTGCCGCTCCAGAACGAGATGAGGCATACCGGACTTGCTCAGATGCTCGCTCATGGCGATGCCGGCCTGGCCGGCGCCGACAACGAGCGTCTCCACTCTCTCAATCGACATTTCCGCGTTCCTGTCCGCCGTCGGAAGATCCTCAGCGGATCCGACCGCCAGTTTATGGGAGCCGCTTGCATTCAAGAAATATGAATTCACGAAGCACTGGATCGGTTTTTCCTATTGCCGGGAGCGAGGTCCAGCTGAGGGCGTGGACGGCGCGGTGCTTGCCGTGAATGGCAAGCCGCAAAGGCCGCTTCCTCGCCCTGCCGTGAGCGGGGCGAGGAAGCGCCGTAGGAAATTGAAGAAGTCGGCTTCGGCTAAGCCGCGTTGGCCGCCAGCAGACGCTTGGCGGCGGCGAGGAACGCGTCCACGGCCTGGACTTCCGTGTTCCAGGCCGTCACCAGCCGCAGGAACTGCGCCCCGTCCCAGCGATAGAACTTGAAGCCCTCGTGCTCGAGCCCCGCGACCGCCGCCTCCGGCAGCCGCACGAAAATCTCGTTCGCCTCGACCTCGTTCTCGAGCTTCGAGCCCGGCAGCCGAGCCAATCCGTCGGCGAGGCGCTTGGCCATGGCATTGGCATGACGGGCATTCGCGAGCCAGAGATCGCCCTCGAGATAGGCCTCGAGCTGGGCCGAGAGGAATCGCATCTTGGAGAACAGATGCCCGGCGCGCTTGCGGCGCAGCTCGAACTCGGCGGCCATTGTCTTGTCGAACAGCACCACGGCCTCGACACCCAGGGCGCCGTTCTTGGTGGCGCCGAAGGAGAGCGCCTCGATGCCGGCACGCCAGGTGAGATCGGCCGGGCTGCGGTTCAGCGTCACCAGCGCGTTGGCGAAGCGGGCGCCGTCCATGTGATAGCGCAGGCCATGGCGCTTGCAGGCGGCGCCAATGGCCGCGATCTCGTCCTGCCGATATACCGTGCCGAACTCGGTCGCCTGGGTGATGCTGACGGAAGCCGGCTGGACGTGATGCACCACGCCCTTGCCCGCACCGCCCCGCGCCTCGATCTCGCCGGCCTCGATCTTGCCGCCCTTGCCCCCCAGATTGACCAGCTTGGCGCCGCCGGTGAAGAACTCGGGGGCGCCGCATTCATCGACCGCCACATGCGAGACCTCGTGGCAGAAGATGGCGCCCCAGGGCGGTGTCATCGTCGCCAGTGCCAGCGCGTTCGCGGCCGAGCCGGTCGCGACCGGGAACACCGTGCAGTCGGTCTCGAAGATCTCCGAGAGCTTGCGCGTGACCCGCGCGCTGATGGGATCCTCGCCATAGGAGCTGACCGACTCCCGGTTCGCCGCCACCAGGGCTTCCAGCACCTTGGGATGCGCGCCGGTCACATTATCGCTGCGGAAATCCATCATGGCCTCGTTTGTTGAAGGTCTCGATCCCGGGAGCCCGGCGTCAGCCCGACGTGCGCGGGCTGAGCCGGCCGACGACGCTGCCGGTCGCCGGGTCGAGAATGAGAATGTCGGCGCAGGCCGCATCGGCGGCGTTGCCGGTGAGCGGTTCGAGCCGGAGCCAGAGCCGGTCGTTGGCCGAGGTCATCTCGGCCACGCGGCAGCCCGGCGGGAGCGGCAGCACGACATCGCCCAGCTGCGCCGCGCCGGTCGCCGTCGCCGCCGTGCCGGGCTTGCCCTGCATCCGATGCACGATCGTCACCACCACGATGGCGACGCCGATCACGATGATGATCCCCATCACGATGACGAGAGCCTTGAGGGCGCGCATGGAGTTGGTCCAGTCTCGAAAGCGATGGAAGCTGCAGACGAACGCCGCCTTGAGGTGACGATCGAGGCCGATCAGCAGGGCGAGCGGGTCGACCGTGCGCTCGCCGCGCGGCTGCCCGATCTTTCCCGCAGCCGCCTCAAATCACTGATCGAAGAGGGCCGCGTCCAGTCGGGCGAGCGGACCATATCCGACCCCTCCCAGCGGGTCAAACCAGGCCAGAACTTTGTCATTTCGATCCCCGACGCGACGGCACCCGAGCCCTTGGCCGAGGACATCCCGCTGGTCGTGCGCTACGAGGACGATGCGCTCATCGTCATCGACAAGCCCGCCGGCATGGTGGTGCATCCGGCCCCCGGCAACGAAGGGGCCACGCTGGTGAATGCGCTGATCGCCCATTGCGGCGCGTCGCTCTCGGGCATCGGCGGCGTGCGCCGGCCCGGCATCGTCCATCGGCTCGACAAGGACACGAGCGGGCTCCTGGTCGCGGCCAAGCACGACATCGCGCACCGCAAGCTCGCGGCCGACTTCGCGTCCCATGACATCGAGCGCGCCTATCAGGCCGTGGTCTGGGGCGTGCCGGCGAAGAAGTCGGGCGAGATCGAGGGCAATATCGGCCGCCATCCGGTCCACCGCAAAAAGATGACGGTGCTCGCGCGGGGCGGCAAACCGGCCCTGACGCGCTACCGGGTGCTGAAGAGCTTCGGGCGGCTGGCGAGCCTGGTCGAATGCCGGCTGGCCACCGGCCGGACCCACCAGATCCGGGTCCATCTGGCCTCGATCGGCCATCCGCTGCTGGGCGATCCCACTTACGGCCGCGCCACCCCGGCCCGGCTCAATGCCCTGCCGCCCAAGGTCCGCGCCGTCGTCGCCGGTTTCAAGCGCCAGGCGCTCCATGCCTGGCTCCTGGGCTTCGAGCATCCGGTCACCGGCGAAGTCCTGCGCTGGGAGTCCCCGCTGCCGTCCGATATGCAGGCCCTGATTTCTTCTTTAGAATCAATATAATGGTTAAGAATAGTTACTTGGCTGTAACCCCTTGAAATTCAAAGAGAGAGACCAAATTTAGCACCTGTGCCTCACAAGTGCCAAAATTCCGCGGGAAACTCCGCTCCGTGGAAACCAGGGGTTACGCGAGGGGCGTAAGGAGGACTTCAATATGGCCAGTTTCAGTCGATCGCTGCCAGCGCTGTCGGACGGCAATCTCAGCCGGTACCTGCAGGACATCCGCAAGTTCCCGATGCTGGAAGCGGACGAGGAATACATGCTCGCCAAGCGTTGGCGCGAGCATGAGGACACCGAGGCCGCGCACAAGCTGGTGACGAGCCATCTGCGTCTCGTCGCCAAGATCGCGATGGGTTATCGCGGCTATGGCCTGCCGGTGAACGAGCTCATCTCCGAGGGCAATGTCGGCATGATGCAGGCGGTCAAGCGCTTCGATCCGGAGCGCGGCTTCCGTCTCGCGACCTATGCGATGTGGTGGATCCGCGCCGCCATCCAGGAATACATCCTGCATTCCTGGTCGCTGGTGAAGATGGGCACGACCGCGGCGCAGAAGAAGCTGTTCTTCAACCTGCGGCGCATCAAGGGCCAGCTCAAGGCGATCGAAGAGGGCGATCTGGCACCGGAGACGGTCACCAAGATCGCGACCCAGCTCGACGTGCCCGAGGACGATGTGGTGCAGATGAACCGGCGCCTCGCGGCCCCGGATCACTCGCTCAACGCCTCGCCGCGCGCCGACAGCGAAGGCGAATGGATCGACTGGCTCGAAGACGAGTCGAAGAACCAGGAAGCCCTCCTGGGCGAGAGCGAGGAGCTTGGCAAGCGCCAGGCGCTGCTGGTCTCGGCCATGAAGGGCCTCAACGAGCGCGAGCGCCACATCCTCACCGAGCGCCGGCTCAAGGACGAGCCGACCACGCTCGAGGATCTGAGCAAGGAATACAACATCAGCCGCGAGCGCGTCCGTCAGATCGAAGTGCGCGCCTTCGAGAAGCTGCAGAAGTCGATCAAGAACGCCGCGATCGAGCAGAACCTGGCGAATTGACCGCCGGCAGATCACGAATGAGATGAGGGCCTCGTCCTGAGAAGGACGAGGCCTTTTTCTTTTGGGTGTGGCGCTTCGCTTTATTCTTTCCTCTCCGCCCGCGAAGCGGGGGAGAGGGTTGCGTAGGGTTAGTCGGAGCGTAGCGGAGACTTACCCGAAGCTGGGAGAGGTGGGTCTTCTCTTGCGACAGCCCCCTCTCCCGGCTCCGGCTAGGTTTCGGCTTCGCCTGAACCAAGCCTGCGCAACCCTCTCCCCCACTGCGTGGGGGAGAGGGCAAAGGACAAGTCAATCCGCGAACGGATTGCGCACCAGGATGGTGTCGTCGCGTTCGGGGCTGGTGGAGAGGAGCGCCACCGGGGCCTCGATCAGCTCCTCGATGCGCCGGATATATTTGATCGCGGTCGCCGGGAGCTGCGCCCAGGAGCGGGCGCCGCGGGTCGATTCCGACCAGCCTTCCATGGTCTTGTAGATCGGCTGCACGCGCGCCTGGGCCGCCGTGCCGGCCGGCAGATGGTCGAGGCGCTGGCCGTCGAGATTGTAGCCGACGCAGACCTTCAGCTCCGGCAGCCCGTCCAGCACGTCGAGCTTGGTGAGCGCGATACCGTCGATGCCGCCGACCTTGACGGCCTGGCGCACCATCACCGCGTCGAACCAGCCGCAGCGCCGCTTGCGCCCCGTCACCACGCCGAACTCCTTGCCGCGCGAGCCCAAGAGCTCGCCGGTCTCGTCGGTGAGCTCGGTCGGGAACGGGCCCGAGCCGACGCGCGTGGTGTAGGCCTTGGTGATGCCGAGCACATAGGAGACGGCCCCGACACCGACGCCGGACCCGACCGAGGCCTGCGCCGCCACCGTGTTCGACGAGGTCACATAGGGATAGGTGCCGTGGTCGATGTCGAGCATCGAGCCTTGCGCACCCTCGAACAGGATGCGGTCGCCGCGCCGGCGCGCCGCGTCGAGGCATTGCCAGACGCTGGTCACATACGGCGCCACCTTGGGCGCGATCTCGTTGAGCTGCCCCAGCAGCACGTCGCGATCGACCTCCGGCGCGCCCATGCCGCGCAACAGCGCATTGTGATGCAGCAGCAGATCGTCGACCCGCTCGCCGAGCGTCGCGGGATCGAGGAGGTCGCAGACGCGGATGGCGCGCCGCGCCACCTTGTCCTCATAGGCCGGGCCGATGCCGCGGCCCGTGGTGCCGATCTTGGCCGAGCCCCGCATTTCCTCGCGCAGGCGGTCGAGCTGGCCATGCAGCGGCAGGATCAGCGGCGCGTTCTCGGCCAGCTTCAGCACGTCGGGGCCGACCGTGACGCCCTGCCCCTTGATGGTCTCGATTTCCTTCAAGAGCGCCCAGGGATCGACCACCACGCCATTGCCGATGATCGACTGCTTGCCGCGCACGACGCCCGAAGGCAGCAGCGAGAGCTTGTAGGTCTGGCCACCCACCACCAGCGTATGGCCGGCATTATGGCCGCCCTGGAAACGGACCACGACGTCGGCGCGCTCGGAGAGCCAGTCGACGATCTTGCCTTTCCCCTCGTCGCCCCACTGGGCGCCGATGACGGCGACATTGGCCATGCTTCAACCCTCTCGGTCTCGTTGGTTCGGCGGAGATGCTGGAGATTCTTAGGAACGCTACGCTTTGGTCTTGCGCCGGCGCGGACTGGTCTTGGCGACGGACCGCGCCCGGCCCCCTTGCCAGACATGGCTGCAATGGAGGCGGTGCGCCTCGTCCATCATATCCGCTGTGGCGTGCAATGCACCGATCGTGATCCAGCCCTCGCGGCGCAGTTTGGCCGCCGCCCCGCGCGCGGTGCCGAGCGGCAGCAGGATCCGCCGCGCCGCGGCCGGTGCCGGCAACGCCTGGATCAGGCTGTCGAGATAGAGGCTGAAGCCGGTCGAGGGCTCGCCTTCGCCGCTGACATAGCGCCCGCCGCGGCCGAGCTCGTTGCGGGCGCCGCGCGCGAACAGGCTGAAGCCGACGCCGTTGTAATATTCGAAGCCGCGATGCTCGGCCGGATCGATGGTGAGATGGAGCCGCGGCAGCGCGCGGAACGCATGCGCCACCACCTCGCCCAGCCGGCGCCGTTCTTCGGCCGCTTCCGGCGGCAGATCGAGGCGCTGCAGCGCCGCCAGCGCGCGCCGCGCCGGGCCCGCCGCGCCGATCAGGCCCTGGAACAGCACGGCATGGCGTCCGGCATGGCCGGCGACCGCGGCGGCGTCCTTGCGGTCGAGCGCCTGGACCAGCGATTTGATCGCGGTCTTGCGGAAGCCCAGCGCCTGGGCCGCGGCCGGCACCAGGGTGGGCAGATTGAGATCGATGGTGAGGCCCTCGAGCCCCAGGGCCGAGAGCGTCTCGGCCGCGAGCAGGATCACCTCGGCATCGGCCGCCGGCCCCTCGGCGCCGATCAGTTCGATGCCGACCTGGCCCAGCTGGCGCGCGGGCTTGAGCTCCGTGCCTTTCACCCGCAGCACCTGGCCCGCATAGGAGAGGCGCAGGGGCCGCGGCGAATTCTTGAGACGGGTGGCCGCGATCCGCGCCACCTGCGGCGTCATGTCGGCGCGCAGGCCCATCATCCGATGCGAGATCGGATCCATGAGGCGGAAGGTATGCTCGGCCATGGCGGCGCCGGCTCCGGCCAAGAGGCTGGTCTCGAACTCGATCAGCGGCGGCTTGATGCGCTCATAGCCTTGCGCCGCGAACAGCGCCGTCAGCCGGTCCACGACCGCCGCCTCGAAGGCGGCATCGGGCGGCAGCAGGTCGCTGAGGCCTGTCGGCAGCAGCGCGTTTTCGGCGGAGGCTTGCACGGGGCGGGAACCAGGGCTTTCGGCTGAAAAAAGGGCCGGGCGTGCATAGCCCGATTGGCCCCCGGGAGCAAGCCGGCAGTCGGTCGCGCCCGAAGGCGCCCGGCGGCCGGCCGGAAGCCAAGCCCTCGGATTGGTTCAGAAATCCCGGAACGTCCCGAGCGAGGTCGGCCTAGAGCGCGGCCCCACGGCCATCGGCCGGCGCCAGCAGTTGCCGGGCCACCCATTCGTGGAAGCAATGGGTCGGCACATCCATGACCGGCGAGAACTTGCCGCCGTCGAAGCCGGCGGCATGGCGGCCCCGCTGCATGCCCTCGACCACGAAGACGTCCTCCAGGAACACCTTGCGCCACATGGCGAGGTTCCGGGCGCGCATCTCCGCCATGTCGACAGCCGCCATCTCGGGCGTCGCGTAATAAATCTCGAGATGCTCGATGGTGCGGTCGGGCGCCACCGGCTCCAGCATCAGCGCGAAGAAATGATCCTTGTGCACGCCGAGCAGGACGTTCGGAAAGAGCGAGGCATATTCGGCGCCCGTGTCCCATTGCTTCGACAGATCGCCGAAGGGCGCGAAGCGCTCGCCGTGGGCGCCGAGCTGCGGGTTGTAGACCAGCGATCCCTGGCCGGAGAAGGCGCCCGGCTCGACGATGTTGTAATGGTCGTCGAGCCGCGAATAGCTGTTGAGGTCCGGATGCACCCAGGGCAGGTGATAGCTCTCGCAGTAATTCTCGACCGCCAGCTTCCAGTTGGTCCGCAGGTCGAAGCTCGAGGAGGAATCCGCGCCGCCATGATAGAGCGGCTTGCGGCTGAACTCCTGCCAGCGCCGGTCGAGCTTGCGGATGTAATCCTCGAACGGCGCCGCGGCTCCTGAGAGATTGACGAAGACCATGTCCATCCAGACCCGCGAGCGCAGCGCGAAGAGGCCGAGCTCCTCGCGCTTCACCCCGGGATGGCTGTTCTGGCCCATGCCGCCGACATGGGGCGTCGCCTTCAGGGCGCCCTGGAGATCGTAGCTCCAGGAATGATAGGGGCAGCGGATGAGCCCGTTGCAGTGGCGCGCCTCGCCGACCAGCGTCATGCCGCGATGGCGGCAGACATTCTCGAACACCCGCACCTCGCCCTGGGCGTCGCGCACCATGAGCATCGGCCGGCCGAACAGCTCGATCGGCTTGAGGTCGCCGGTCTGCGGAATGTCCTTGGCGAAGCCGATGCAGGCCCAGTTGCGGGCGAACAGGCGCTCGCGCTCGGCGGCGAAGACGGCCGGGTCGATATAGGCGGCGTTGGGAAGCCCGCGCGCGGTCTCGACCGGACCGATCACCCGCTCGAGGGCGCCGCCCTCCATCCCTTGGATCGATCCCGACTGCGCCGACATGCCGAAGCTCCCGATTCGAGGCCGCCCCCGAAGGCGGCGCTGCCCCAGGCGAGACCAAGGCCGCCTCGGGCGCAAGCCCCGAAATTTTCGACGCTCGATTGAGTTCTTTTCAACCCGGCACTGCCGCTGCCGGGTCCGGCCGGGCGAAGGAGATCAGCCAGTCGCGCAGCACCCGGGCCTCGGCCGAGAGGCTCTTATGCTCGTCCCAGGTCACATAGAAGGACTGCGAGGCCGGCATCGCGGTGGCGCCCAATACCACCAGCTTTCCGCTCTCGACCAGGGGCGCCACCAGGCTGTGCCAGCCCAGCGCCACCCCCTGCCCGTCCTGCGCCGCCTGCAGAGCCACCACATAGCTCGAGAAGGTGCGCAGATTGAGCGACCGCGCCTTTCCGCCGGTTCCCTTCAGCCAGTCGGTCCAGCCGGTCCAGGACGGATCGCCGGTCTCCAGTTCCAGCAAGGGCAGAGAGGGGAGTTCCGCGGTGCCCTTGCCAGGATGCTGCCGGGCGAAATCCGGCGAGCAGACCGGATAGATCCGGTCGCCGAACAGGCGGATGGCGGTCTCGTTATGCCAGTCGCCCGCACCATAGCGAACCCGCAGATCGATGCGCGCCATGCCCAGGTCCTGGCTGGAATCGGAGATGACATGATTGACGGTGATGTCCTGATGCTTCCGCCAGAAGCTCCCCAACCGCGGCATCAGCCACATCTGGGCGAAGGCGGTCGTCGAGCCCAGGGTCACGCTGTGATGGCCGGCGCCGCTGCTCTTGATGCGCTGGAAGGCGGCGACGATCTCGCCGAAGCCGCGCGTCAGGGCCGCGTAGAGAATCTCGCCCTGCGCCGTCATCTCGATCGCGCGATGGCCGCGCAGCAACAGGGGCACGCCGGCCTCGGTCTCGAGCGACTTGATCTGCTTGCTGATCGCGCCTGGCGTGACGTTGAGCTCCTTGGCGGCCCTCGTGAGGCTCCGCTGGCGCGCCGCCGCCTCGAAGGCGACCAGCGAGGTCAGGGGCGGCAGGGTGCGGGAGCGGCGAGCCATGGGACTCTATCGGGGAACGAAGGCCTGTCGCCGGAGACGGCGGTGGCGGGAAGCCGCCATCTTAGCCGCCGCGCGCTAGCCGAGCCACCAGCGCAGCAGGATCACCGAACCGACGCCGCCGATGAAGGCGACGAGCATGGGAAAGCGCAGCGCGAGAAGGACGGTGACGAGCGCCGCCAGCGCGTCGGCCAGCCCCGCCGCCAGCACCGCGGGCGCGATGATCGCGGTCAGGATGGCCACCGGCACGGCTTCGAGGCCGGCCTTGAGGCGCCCCCGGACGGGAAAGAGATGCAGCAGCGCATAACCGCCCACCCGCGTGGCATAGGTGACGGCACCCATGCCGAGGATCGTCAGCAGGGCGTTCGTGTCGATGCTCATGATTTCTGCGCGCCCGAGAAGGCGCCGGCGAGGGCACCGGCGATGCCGCCCAGGAGGATGTACCAGACGCCCGGCAGCCAGGCATGGGCCGCCAGGGCCGCCGTGCCGCTCGCGACCAGAGGGGCCACGCTGGCGCGGCCGCGCCACATGCCGGTGATCAGCACCAGGAAGACCGCCGTGAAGGCGAAGTCGAATCCATAGCGCGCCGGGTTCTCGATGACGCCGCCGACGACGGTGCCGATCCCGGTCCAGAACAGCCAGTTCACATAGAACACGGCACCCAGGCCGAGATAATAGGCCGGCGTCAGCCTGCCCTGGGCCGCGCGGCGCATCGCCAGGATCCAGATCTCGTCGGCCATGACGAAGAGTGCCGCCAGAGACTGGTAGCGGCCGAAGCGGCCCATCACCGGCTGCATCGCGGCGCCCATGATCACATGGCGCAGATTGACCATCGCCGTGGCGAGGATGATCGTCAGCATCGGGATCGGATCGCGCCACAGATCGATCGCCACGAACTGCGAGGCGCCGGCGAAGACGGTGCCGCTCATCAGCAGCATCTCCAGCGGTCCGAACCCCTTATGGGCCGCGAGCGCGCCCATGAGCAGGCCGAACGGCGCGGCACCCACCATCAGCGGCGCGATATGCCAGAGGCCCAGCGCGAAATCCTGGGTCCAGCGCGCGCCCGGAAGAGGCTCGGGCGCGCGCCGGATCTCCTCAATCGACATGAATCTTTCCCTCGAGATAGGCGACGCAGCGCCCCGCGATCTCCACGCGCCCGCCCTTGAGCTCGCACTCGAACGTGCCGACGCGCGCGGAGATCTGCCGGCCGGTGAGCTTCGCCTTGCCCAGCCGCTCGGCCCAGTAGGGCACCGTCACGCATTGCGCGGAGCCTGTCGCGGGATCCTCGGGGATGCCGGCATGGGGTGCGAAATAGCGGCAGACATAGTCGCTCTTCTCGCCCGGGGCGGTCGCGATGATGCCGTCCTTGCCCAGCGCCACGATCGCCGCCATGTCGGGCTTGAGGTCCGCCACCTCGGCCTCGCTGTCATAGACCGCGAGCCACTGATGCACGGCCAGCATCCGGGCCGGCTTGCGGCCCAGCGCCTTCTCGATGCCCGCCGGCATCGCCGTCTTCTCGGGCGGGTAGATCGGGAAATCGAGCGCCAGCCTGTCCCCGCGCCGGGTCACGCCCAGCACGCCGCCGCGCGAGCGGAAGCTCATCTGCGTGCGGCCCGGCTCGAGATAGGTCGAGATCACATAGCCCGAGGCCAGCGTCGCGTGGCCGCAGAGATTGACCTCGACCGTCGGCGTGAACCAGCGCAAGTGAAAGTCGCTGCCGCTCTTGCCGTTCTCGCGCACGAAGAAGGCCGTCTCGGCGAGATTGTTCTCGGCCGCGATCGCCTGCAGCGTCGCATCGGGCAGCCATGATTGCAGCGGCACCACGGCCGCGGGGTTGCCGGCGAAGCGCCGCTCGGCGAAGGCGTCGATCTGATAGATCGCCAATTCCATGTTGGTCTCCTGGAAGAAATCCAGTCGCGGCAGGCTCCGCGTCGCGGTCGCCTTCGTCCCCGGCGCCTCTTTATCACGGGCGCTTTTTCTCGAGCTGCGGAGCGCGCTCGCGCGAGCCCTGCAATTTTTGCGGCCGATCCCTGAACATCCATGACGACAATCAGGGTTGCGTGCCGGCGATCAATGAATACAATCCTCTCGAATTCTTCGTCAATGTGTGGATTGTCATCATGACAATGTGGTCGCCCGAACTGACGGGACGCACGGGTCCCCGCTACATCGCCATCGCCGATGCGCTCGCCAGCGACATCGAAGCCGGACGGCTCGGAGCCGGCGACCAGCTGCCGACGCATCGTGCGCTGGCGGATTCGCTCGGGGTCACGGTCGGCACCATCACGCGGGCCTATGCCGAGGCGGCGCGGCGCGGGCTGGTGGGCGGCGAGGTCGGGCGCGGCACCTATGTGCGGGGCCAGCCCGATCGCGGCAATGCGCTCTTCGCCATGAGCCGCAAGGCGGAGCACCGGCCGAACACGCCCCTGATCGCCGACATGCGGCACAATTTTGCGCCGCGCCTGGCGCAGGACGACAGCATCAATCGCGCCATGACCGCGATCGCGGCCGAGAACATCGAAGCGCTGCTCGCCTATCAGACTCATGAAGGCATGCGGGAGCATCGCGCGGCCGGCGCCGAATGGGTGGCAATGGGCGGAGTCGCGGCCGAGCCCGAGCGCCTGCTCGTCACCTGCGGCGGCCAGCATGGCACCGCGGTCGCGTTCAACACGCTGCTCGAGCCGGGCGACACGCTGCTGACCGAGGCGCTCACCTATCCGGGCGTGCGCACGCTGGCGCGGATGCAGCGCCTGCGCATCCAGGGCGTGGCGATGGATTCGGAAGGGCTCATCCCCGAAGCCTTCGAAGCCGCCTGCCGCCAGGGCTCGCCCCGCGCGCTCTATTGCATGCCGACGATGCAGAACCCGACCGGCACGATGATGCCGGTCGAGCGCCGGCGCAGGATCGCCGACATCGCCGAGCGTCACGGCGTCGCCATCATCGAGGACGATGTCTATGGCTATCTGATCGACAATGCGCCGCCGCCGCTCTCGACCTTCGCGCCGACGCAGGGCTATTACCTGACCAGCCTCTCCAAATGCATCGCACCCGGCTTGCGCATCGGCTATCTCGTGGTCCCGTCGGGGCAGAGCGATCGCTTCCTGCCGGCGATGCAGGCGACGGTGTGGATGGCTTCGCCGATCCTGGCCGAGATCGCGCGCCGCCTGATCGCCGACGGCAGCGCGCATCGCATGGCCGAGGCGCGGCGCCAGGAAGCGCGCGCACGCCAGAATCTCGCGCGCCATGCCCTGGGGGCGCTGGGTTGGCGCGCCAACCCCGTCGGGCTCCATGGCTGGCTGCGGCTCTCCGACCCCTGGCGCGCCGACGATTTCGCCATCGCCGCCGCCGCCAAGGGCGCGCCCGTCACGCCGATCGGCGCCTTCGCCGTGACGCGCACCAAGGAACAGGCGGTGCGCATCTGTCTCGGCGCCGCCAGCGACCGTGCCTGCCTGGCGCGCGCGCTGGGCGAGCTGGCGGGGCTGCTGGTGGCGGCGCCGGAGCCTTATCTCTCGGTGGTGTGAAGGGCGGCGAACAGCGGAGTCTGTGTCTACCCCCCACCCCAGCCTCCCCCTCAAGGGGGGAGGTGAAGAAAGGGATTCGCTGCAAATCGAAATCTCGCTCTGGCCCCTCCCCCCTTGAGGGGGAGGCTGGGGTGGGGCGTGAGCTGCAAGCTCGACCTATCCGAGGACAACCGCAGTTGAGCCTTACTTCGCCGCCCGCTGGATCGCCTGCGCGATGTCCTCGACCACGCGGCCGACGAGCGCTTCGTCCTCGCCCTCGGCCATGATGCGGATCACGGGCTCGGTGCCGGATTTGCGGATCAGCACGCGGCCGCGATCGCCCAGCGCCGCCTCGCCGCCCTTGATCGCGGCCTTCACCTCGTCGCGCTCGAGCGGCTGGCCGCCGTTGAATTTGAGGTTCTTCAGGAGCTGCGGCAGCGGCTGGAACAGCCGCGCCGTCTCCGACACCGGCTTGGCCCCGCGCACGATCACGGCCAGGAGCTGCAGCGCCGCGATCAGCCCGTCGCCGGTGGTGCCGTAGTCGCTGAGGATGATATGGCCCGACTGCTCGCCGCCGACATTGCAGCCTTCGGCGCGCATGCGCTCGACCACATAGCGGTCGCCGACCGGCGTGCGCAGCAGTTTCAGCTTGAGACCGGCAAGGAAACGCTCGAGCCCCAGATTGGACATGACCGTCGCCACCACGGCGCCGCCGTGCAGCCGGTCCCGCTCCATCCAGGAGCGCGCGATCAGCGCCATGATCTGATCACCATCGACGATCCGGCCCTTCTCGTCGACCAGGATCAGCCGGTCGGCATCGCCGTCGAGCGCGAGGCCGAGATCGGCCTTTTCCGCGATCACGCGGGCTTGCAGGGCAGCCGGCGCCGTGGCGCCGCAGTCCCGATTGATGTTGAAGCCGTCGGGCGCGACGCCGATCGCCACCACCTCGGCGCCCAGCTCCCAGAGCACCGTCGGCGCCACGCGATAGGCGGCGCCGTGGGCGCAATCGACCACGATCTTCAAGCCGTCGAGCTTGAGCGACTTGGGGAAGCTGCGCTTGACCGCCTCGGTATAGCGACCGGGCGCGTCTTCGAGCTGCAGGGCGCGGCCGAGCTCGGCGGGTGCCGCCATCGGCAACGTTTCGTGAGCGGCCATGCGCGCCTCGATGCGCGCTTCGACTTCGTCCGAAAGCTTGTAGCCGTCCGGCCCGAACAGCTTGATGCCGTTGTCCTCATAAGGATTGTGCGAGGCCGAGATCATCACGCCCAGATCGGCCCGCAGGGAGCGCGTCAGCATGGCGATGGCGGGCGTCGGCATCGGCCCCAGCTGGATCACGTCCATGCCCATGGCGACGAAGCCGGAGGTGAGCGCCGGCTGCAGCATATAGCCCGAGAGCCGCGTGTCCTTGCCGATCACCACGCGATGGCGATGGCTGCCGCGGGTGAACTCGGCCCCCGCCGCCATGGCGAGCTTGAGCGCGGTCATGGCGGTGACCGGCTCGGTGTTGGCCTTGCCGCGGATGCCGTCGGTGCCGAAGAGTTTGCGCGTCATGAAAGCCTGTCGATTCCGTTTCGCCCCTGACCAGCACAGTCTAGCAGTGTGGCCCCATCAAGGCCGTGCGATTTCCGGGCTGGTGGCAGAGACTCGCAGCGACCACCCCTCCCCCTACCCCCTCCCCCTACCCCCTCCCGCAAGGGGAGGGGGCGTGGTCCATTTTTCCAGTCCCCTTCCCTTGCACGAGGGAGCCCAGTCCATTTTTTCTAGCCCCCTCCCCTTGCGGGAGGGGGTAGGGGGAGGGGTTGCTTCAAGCAAGCACTGCGCTACCGATCACCGATCTCACCCGAAGCTTCGAAGTAGAGCGCAGCGATCGCACTGCCTCGCGAAGCGACCAAATCAAGAATTTCCCCCCGCCAGCGCCTGCCACACCGCCACCGCCTGCGCGGTCTCGGCCACGTCGTGGACGCGGATCATCTGCGCCCCGGCCTTGAGGCCCCAGAGCGCCGCCGCCAGCGAGCCCGGCAGGCGATGGGCCGGATCCTCGCCGCGGCTGAGCTTGGCGATGAAGCTCTTGCGCGATACGCCGAGCAGGATCGGGCAACCGAGCCCGTGGAGCAGCGCCAGGCGGTTGAGGATGTCCCGGTTATGCGCGATCGCCTTGCCGAAGCCGATGCCGGGATCGATGGCGATGCGCCGGCGCGACAGCCCCGCCGCCTCGGCCGCGTCGAGCCGCTCGGCGAAATAGTCGTAGAGATCGAGCGCGACCTCGCGATAGCGCGGGTTCGTCTGCATGGTGCGGGGCTCGCCCTGCATATGCATGAGCACGACGCCGGCGCCGCTCGCGGCGGCGACGTGCAGGCTGTCGGGATCGCCGGTCAGCGCCGTCACGTCGTTGATGATCCTGGCCCCCGCCTCGACCGCCGCCGCCATGACGCGCGCATGGCGGGTATCGATCGAGAGCGCGATACCGCTCGTCCGCAGCGCCTCGATCACCGGCACCACGCGCCGGATCTCTTCCTCGGGCGAGACCGGCTCGGCGCCGGGCCGGGTGGATTCGCCGCCGATATCGAGGATCTCGGCGCCGGCCTCGACCAACGCCTGGCCATGGGCGATCGCCTTGCCCGCATCGAAAAACCGTCCCCCGTCGGAGAAGCTGTCGGGCGTGACATTGATCACACCCATGATCCGCGGCCGGTCCATCGCGAGCCCGGCGAAGCGCAGTCGCGCGGCTGTGAGCTGATCCAATCGCTTGCCGAGCGTGCGGCGCCGCACGGCCGGCTGGCGTGTCAGCCAGCGTTCGAAATCCGGCAGGCCGAAAGCCTGCGACGCCCGCGTCTTCGCGTCGCGCTCGATCAGCGCGATATGGCCGAAGGCGAGCGGCCCTCCGGCGAGCTTGAGCGCCTGCCCCGTCTTGACGGCGTCGCGCGCGGCCGCGCCGGAGAGAATGCCTTCCGGAAAAAGATAGAGCCGGCGATCGCTTTCGCGTTCGCCGGCTCTGGCAGCTGATTTGATCTTGGGTTTGGCCGAGCGGTCTTTGCCCGCCTTGCCCTTGCGGGCCGCGCCCGCCATGAGGAGGCTTTAGGCGCCGGGCTGCGGTTCGGGCTCGAGGCCGGGTCGCGGCCGGCCGCTGTCGCCGCGCGCCGGCGCGCCGCTCGACGGGACCGAGGAGCGCGGCGGCGTCGGGCCGGAGCTGTCCTCGCCGCCGACGCGGATCGGTTCGCCGCGCAGCAGCGCCTTGACCTCGTCGCCGCTCAGCGTCTCGTATTCGAGCAGCGCCTTGGCGATCGTGTGCAGGTCGGCGAGATGCTCGGTCAGGATGGTGCGGGCCTTGAGCTCCGCGTCTTCGATGATGCGGCGGATCTCTTCGTCGATCAGCTTCGCCGTGGCGCCGGAGATGGTCTGGCTGCGCGTGACCGAATGGCCCAGGAACACTTCCTCCTGGTTGTCGACATAGCGCAGGCGGCCGAGCTTCTCGCTCATGCCCCATTCCGTCACCATCCGACGGGCGAGATTGGTGGCCTGCTGGATGTCGTTGCTGGCGCCGGTCGAGACGTTCTCGGGCCCGTAGATCAGCTCCTCGGCCATGCGGCCGCCGAACATCATGGCGAGCTTCGCCGTGATCTCGCGCAGCTTCAGGCTGTAGCGATCGGTCTCGGGCAGGTTCATGGTCACGCCCAGGGCGCGGCCGCGCGGAATGATCGTGACCTTATGCAGCGGATCGTTGCCCGCCACATAGAGCCCGACCAGGGCATGGCCCGCCTCGTGATAGGCGGTCTCTTCCTTGTCCTTCTCGGTCATGACCATGGAGCGGCGTTCCGCGCCCATCATGACCTTGTCCTTGGCGGCCTCGAACTCGGCCATGGTGACGACGCGCTTGGAGCGCCGCGCGGCCAGGAGGGCCGCCTCGTTCACCAGGTTGGAGAGGTCGGCGCCGGAGAAGCCCGGCGTGCCGCGCGCGATCACGCGGGCATCGACGTCGGGCGCCAGCGGCACTTTCCGCATATGCACTTTCAGGATCTGCTCGCGGCCCAGGATGTCCGGATTCGGCACCACGACCTGGCGGTCGAAGCGGCCCGGACGCAAGAGCGCGGGATCCAGCACGTCGGGACGGTTGGTGGCGGCGATGAGGATCACACCCTCGTTCGCCTCGAAGCCGTCCATCTCGACCAGCAGCTGGTTCAGGGTCTGCTCGCGCTCGTCATTGCCGCCGCCCAGCCCCGCACCGCGATGACGGCCGACCGCGTCGATCTCGTCGATGAAGATGATGCAGGGCGCGTTCTTCTTGCCCTGCTCGAACATGTCGCGCACGCGCGACGCGCCCACGCCCACGAACATCTCGACGAAGTCGGAGCCCGAGATGGTGAAGAAGGGGACGTTGGCTTCGCCGGCGATGGCGCGGGCGAGCAGCGTCTTGCCGGTGCCCGGAGGGCCGACCAGCAGCACGCCTTTCGGAATCTTGCCGCCGAGGCGCTGGAACTTCTGCGGGTCCTTGAGGAACTCCACGACTTCCTGCAGCTCGAGCTTGGCCTCGTCGATGCCCGCGACATCCTCGAAGGTGACGCGGCCGACCTTCTCGGTCAGCAGGCGCGCGCGCGACTTGCCGAAGCCCATGGCCTTGCCGCCGCCGGCCTGCATCTGGCGCATGAAGAAGATCCACACGCCGACCAGGAGCAGCATCGGGAACCAGGAGATCAGGATCTGCAGCAGCGGATGGACGCCCTCGTCGATCGGCGCGGCGGTGATCTTCACGCCCTTGTCGGTCAGGCTCTTGACCAGATTGGGATCCTGGGGCGCGTAGGTCTGGAACGCGCGGCCATCGCCCTGGAAATGCCCGGAAATGGTCTGGCCCTGGATCGTCACGTCGGTGATCTTGCCGTTCCCGACTTCGGTCAGGAACTCGGAATAGGCGATATCGCTCTGCGGCCCGTGACTGGTGGTCCCGTCGAACAGGTTGAAGAGCGCGATCAGCAACAGCGCGATGATGATCCAGAGCGCAAAATTTTTCGTGAGATTCAAGGGCTTATACCGTAGCCGCGGGTTGAATTCGCACCTTAGACCGGCGGGAAGCGGGCCCCCGACCGGCCGGTATCACTCTAGATAATGTCCCCCCGGAATTAAACAACCGCAAACCGCCCGGGGATCAAGGGCCTGCGCGGCCGCCACCCTTGGGATCGCGGATTCTTGATGCCGGGCCCGGCTCCCGGCGCTGCCGAGCGGTCGGGCCTGCCGGCTTCGGGCGCGATCGTGAATCCTTCGCCATGAACCGCGATCCGGCATCCGGCCAGCGTGCGGGCGCGACCGGTACCCGATTTCATCCACTCCAGCAACCGGTCGAGCGCGTCGCCGCGCGGGGGATAATCCTGCCCGCCGATCGTCTGGAGCAGCCCGGCCAGGGTCTGCAGCGCCAGGGGACGCGGTGCCTCGAGCAGCAGCGGACGCGGCAGACGGGCCCGGCCATCCCGCTGCAAAGCCACATGAACCAGCAGCGCCGCGACCCGATCCTCGATCCGTGCCCTGGCCCGACCCAGCGCCCTCGCCGTGGCCGCGGCACTCGCCGCGCGAATGCCCTGCGACCGGAGCTGCGGCATTTGCGCACGCAGACGGGCGCGCTCGAAATTCAGGTCCTGGTTGGTCGGGTCTTCGATCCAGCCCTGCCCTTGCGCCTGCAGAGTGGCGCGCAGCGTTGCCCGCGTCACCGACAGGAGCGGACGCAGCAATCTCACGCCCTCGAACTCGGTCACCGACGCCATGGCGGCCAGTCCGATCAGGCCGCTGCCATGGCCGAGCCTGATGAGAAAGGTTTCCGCCAGATCCTCGGCCTGGTGGGCGAGCAGCAGATGCAGCAGCCCGTGGCGCCGGCAATAGCGCGCCAGCAGCGCGTAGCGCGCGTCGCGCGCCGCCGCGGGCAGGCCGCGTTCGGGCTTGGGGCCGCGCCAGCGCAAGGTCACATGGTGGATGCCGCGGGCGCTCAGCCAGCGTTTCACCTGCCGCGCTTCGCCGGCCGCTTCCGGCCGCAGCCCGTGATCGACGGTGATGGCGGTGATACGGCCGCCTCGAGACGCCGCCCAGCGCGCGGCCAGCAGGGTCAGCGCCAGGCTGTCGGAGCCGCCTGAAACCGCGACCGCGAGCTCGGGCGACCGCTCGAAGGGCCCCAGCGCCCGCATTGTGCGAGCGAAAGGCAAAGCGCCCAGCGGCTTCGCGGGCCGCTGGGCGCTCACAGGGGATCGGCGTCCGGATGCTTTCGGCGGCGAGACCAAGCCGGCCTCACGCGCAGCCGTAATGTTCCTTCTCGCGCTTGGCGCGGACCAGGAGATCCTCGGCAGCACTCGGATATTTGGTGAGCAGCTGGGAGAGGGCGGTGCAGGCATCCTGCTTCTTGCCCATCTCGCCCAGCGACATGCCGAGCTTCAGCAGATTGTCGGCGGCCTTGCCGCTGTTGGGATATTTCTGGAAACCCTCGGCGAAGGCGACGGCGGCTCGCTGATAGTCGCCGCGGACGTAATAGGTTTCGCCCAGCCAATATTGCGCGTTGCCGGCGAGCACATCGGTCGGGTTCTTCTGCACGAAGGCGGTGAAGGCCTTCTCGGCCTCCGCATAGTTGGCCGTGCGGAGCAGACCGAACGCATACTCATACTGCTCCTGCGGCGTGGCACCGGGCAGCTCGTAGGGCGTCGTCGCGGCGGCGGCGGTCTGGGTCGTCGCGGGCGCCGTGGCGGTCGGCGCCGACTGCGCCGCCTCCATCTGGCTCTGGGTCAGGGTCCCCAGGATACCGGTCCCCGTCGGCTGGGGCGGCGGGTTCGCCGTACCCGTGGCGGTCGTGGCAGGGGCCGTCGTGGCCATCGTACCGGTGTCGGTCGTCACCATCGTCCCGGCGCCGGCGGTCGCGGCACCGCCATGCTCGAGCGTGGACAGCCGCAATTCGGTGTCCTTCTGCATCCGCTCGACGCGGGAATTGAGCTGCTGGATCTGGAAGTTCGCGTCCTCGAGCTTGCCGGTCAGGTCGCTGATCTGCTGCTCGAGCTGCTGGATCCGGACTTCCTGCTGCGCCAGGACGGTCGCGCTGTCCTGGGCCAGGGCGGTCGGCGCCTGCGCCAGCAACAAACCGGCCGCCAGCACCCAGCCGCCGGCACGCATGGCGCCGGACACGGCCTTGACCTTGTTCATCGTCGCGAGCCCCTGCATCGGCATGGTTCCTCAGCTTGACGTCGGTTCTTGCCTACCGGGATCGGTCGGACGATGCCCGGTTTTCTGGACCAAAATAAGGCGCAGCCGGCCAAGGGGTTCCCCCGGGCCGGCTGCCAAATCAATCACAACGCCTGCGGCGCATCGGCGGTTCCCTGGGGATCCCGCGGGCGGCGCGCCTTCCGGCCTGTTGTTACTGGACGTTCGGAACCGTCACGCCGCGGCGGTTCTGGGCCCAGGCGGTCTCGTCGTGACCGTCAACAGCCGGGCGCTCCTTGCCGTAGCTGATGGTCTGGATCCGGTTGGCATCGATGCCGAGGGCGACCAGGTAGTTGGCGACCGACGACGCACGACGCTCGCCGAGCGCGAGGTTGTACTCGCGGGTGCCGCGCTCGTCGCAATGGCCTTCCACCACGACCGTCGCCTGCGGATAGGCCTTCAGCCAGGCAGCCTGCTTCTGCAGGGTGGCCTGGGCCTCGGGCGTCAGGTCGTAGCGGTCATAGCTGAAGAACACGCGGTCGCCGACATTCTGCACGAAATCCTGCAGCGTGCCGGGGGTCACCGTGCTCGAGGTCGAGGTACCGGTCGTCGAGGT
Organism: Hypericibacter terrae; assembly: GCF_008728855.1. Taxonomy (GTDB): domain Bacteria; phylum Pseudomonadota; class Alphaproteobacteria; order Dongiales; family Dongiaceae; genus Hypericibacter; species Hypericibacter terrae. Next base: position 4,464,123 of record NZ_CP042906.1, read on the forward strand.
GCCGGTCGAACCGCTGCTGTCGGTAGCCGAGGTCGATTCGGGAGTCGAGGAGCAGGCGGCCAGCAGCAACGCTGCGGCAACCGCCGTCAAAATCTTGAACTTCATGGGCAAAACCTTTCTTCGCCAGTCCCGGGGGAACGCTTATCGGAGTTTGAGGTGGTCTTTTTGCTTCATGCTGAGGCGGCGCATCCAGACGGCAAATTTCCCTTCCGAATCAGCACCGGCCGGCCATTTCGCGGGCGCAATATATAAAGAGTGCCGCGGAGGGAATCAAGCAAGGCCATATCGAGATTTATCCCAATTTGCTCGCCATTCCTAACGATTGATTAGGGAATAAGGGGTGACCAGGCGGGGTCGGACGCGTCGAGCGGAGTCATGAGCTGACGCTCATTCGTCCCTGTCAGGTCAATCGTATAGAGCTTCGGCTGACCCTGGTTGGACTCCCGGAAGAACGACAGAACGCGTCCGTTGGGCGACCAGGTCGGGCCTTCCACCAGGTACCCCTGCGTCAACATGCGCTCCCCCGATCCGTCGGGCCGCATCACGCCGATATAGAAGGTGCCACCCGAAATGCGGGTGAAGGCGATCAGGTCGCCGCGCGGCGACCAGACCGGGGTGCCGTATTTGCCCTGGCCGTGGCTGATGCGCTGCACGTTCGAGCCGTCGGCATTCATCGTGTAGATCTGCTGCGAGCCGCCGCGATCGGAGTTGAAGGTGATCTGGCTGCCGTCGGGCGAGTAGCTCGGCGAGGTGTCGATCGCCGGGTTGTTGGTCAGGCGCGTCACCTTGCGGGTGCGCAGATCCATCGCATAGATCTCGGTGTTGCCGTTCTGCGCCATGCTCATGATGACGCGATTGCCGTCGGGCGCGAAACGCGGCGCGAAGGTCATGCCGGGGAAATCGCCCAGCACTTCCTGCTGGCCGGTGTCGATGTTGAAGAGATAAACCCGCGGCCGGTTGTTGTAGTAGGAGAGATAGGTGATCTCCTGCGTCGAGGGCGAGAAGCGCGGCGTCAGCACGATGTAGCTGCCGTCGGTCAGGTAGCGGTGGTTCTCGCCGTCCTGGTCCATGATCGCGAGGCGCTTCACGCGCCGGTCATAGGGGCCGGACTCCGCGACATAGACGATGCGGCTGTCGAAATAGCCGTCCTCGCCGGTGAGGCGCTTATAGATCGCGTCGGCGATGATATGCGCGACGCGGCGCCAGTTCTCGGGCTGGGTGAAATAAGCGAGACCCGTCATCTGCTGCTCGCCATAGATGTCCCACAGGCGGAACTCGACGCGCAGCCTGCCGTCGGCCTGCGTCTCGGCACTGCCCGAGACCAGGGCCTGCGCGTTGATGACGCGCCAGTCGCCGAAGCGCGGCTGCACCCGTAGCGATTCCGGCGTCTGGATGAAGGCCTTGGGATCGATCGGCTTGAACAGCCCCGAGCGCTCGAGATCGGCCGAGACCACGCGCGAGACGTTGGCGCCGACGGTCTGGTCGTTCGGGTTGCTGCCATACATGTCGGTGATGGCGATCGGCATCGGCTTCATCACGCCCTGCGTGATGTCGATGCGCAGGCCTTCCTGCGCCGACGCCTTCGTCGCCGTCGTCCCCGCCGCGGTCGCGACCAGGAGAACCGTCAGGGCCGCGTACCGGCCGAGCCTGAAGAGCGCGTTCATTGACCAACCATCTCCTTCGGATCGAAATTCAGGGTGACGACTTTCCAGCCATTGCATTTCTTGACCGACATCGGTGCGTTCATTGGCCAACCATCTGTCTGGGATCGAAGTTCAACGTGACGTTCTTCCAGTTGTTGTATTTTTTCACGGGCATCTGCTGCAGCGGGCTGCAGAGCAGGACGGCGCGATAGGCGCTTTCGGCCGCCGTCCGGTAGAACGGATCCGACGCCATGCGCGAGGTGTCGACGATCTCGGCGCGCGCCACCGACCCGTCCGGATTGAACATGACCCGGATCTCGACCGCGAGATTCTGCGCGTCGCGGGCACCCGCCGGCACGTTCCAGCATTGCTGAAGCTGTTGGCGGATCGCATCGATCTCGCTCATCGTCAGCGGCGCGTCCGACAGATTCTGCGGCGTCTGCGGCTGGGTCGGCTGCTGGTTGGGCTGCGGCGGGGTCTGGGTCTGATCGGGCTGCTCCTTCATCTGCTCGACATTCTTCAACAGCGAGGCCAACGCGTCCTCTTGCGGCTTGGGCTTCTCGACCGGCTTCTCCTGCGGCGGCTTCGGCTTCTGCGCCGGCACGATCTTCGGCGGCTCGGGCTCCGGCTGCTGCTCTGCCGCCGGTGCGGGCTCGGGCGCGGCTTCGTCGGGCACGGGCTCGGGCGGCGGCGGCGTGGGCTGGGGTTCCGGCTCGGGCGGCGTGGGCGCCGGGGGCTCGGGCGGCGGCGTCTCCGCCTGCGGCTGCGGCGGGGGCGGCGTCGGCTCGGGCTCGGGCGGCTTCGGCTTCTCGACCGGCGTCGGTGTCGGTGTGGGCTGCTCCTGCTTGGGCGGTGTGGTGATGTCGGCCATGGTCGCAAGCTGCACCGGGACCGGCTGTTGCAGGTCCTCCGGTGCAATCCAGTCAGGCAAGCCGAAGAAGATCGCCGCGAAGATAGCGGCGTGGAAGAGCACGCTGATCAGCGCGCCACGCCCCATGGAACGATCAATTGCCAATCTGAGTTCCCGTTTGCGTCTCGGCCGGCTGCTCGACGATGAGCGCCACCTGGGCGAAGCCTGCGCTCTTCACGAGGCCCATCACTTCCATGACGCGGCCATAGTTGATCGCCTTGTCGCCGCGGACATAGATCTTGGTGTCGGGCTTGTTGGCCGTGATCGCCTGCAGCCGCGCCACCAGCGATTCCAGCGGCACCTCGGTCTCCTGCAGATAGATCTTGCCCTCGCCATTGACCGTCACGACCAGGGGCTCGGTCGGCTCGCTCAGCGCGTCGGCCTTGGTCTGCGGCAGGTTGACGGGAATGCCGGCCGTCAGCAGCGGTGCCGTGATCATGAAGATCACCAGCAGCACCAGCATGACGTCGACCATCGGCGTGACGTTGATCTCGGCCATCGGACGCCAGCTCGCGCTGCGGCCGCCTCGACGGCGCGAGCGCCGCTTCGGACCGGCGATGTTGACGGCGCCGGCCATCTAGCGCTTCTCCTCGAGCTGGCGGGAGAGGATCGCGCCGAACTCGCCCGAGAAGGCCTCGAGGCGATGGCCATAGCGGCTGATGTCGCCCGAGAGCTTGTTGTAGGCGAGCACGGCCGGGATGGCGGCGACGAGGCCCAGCGCCGTTGCGAACAAGGCCTCGGCGATGCCGGGCGCCACCACGGCCAGCGTGGTGTTCTTGGCAGCCGCGATCGAGGCGAAGCTGTTCATGATGCCCCAGACCGTGCCAAACAGGCCGATGAAGGGCGCCGACGAGCCGACCGAGGCGAGATAGATCAAGTGGCGTTCGAGCTGCTCCATCTCGCGGCCGAGCGTGATGTCCATCACCCGCTCGATGCGGTCCTGCAAATTGGTGCGCAGCTGGTCGGTGCCGAGCAGGCCCTTGGCGGCCGAGCGGCGCCATTCGCGCATGGCGGCGACGAAGATCGCCGACATCGGGTCGGGCGGCCGGTTCGAGATGCGGTCGAACAGCTCTTCCAGCGAGCCGCCGGACCAGAAGGATTCCTCGAACTTGTCGGCGAGGCTGGTCAGCCGGCGGATGCGGATCACCTTGTCGAAGATGATGGCCCAGGTCCAGAACGAGGCCAGGACCAGGATCAGGATCACGATCTTGACGACGATGTCGGCCTGCAGGAACAGGCCGATGATCGTCAGATCGGACGGCGGCGCCGACCCGGCGAGGGCGGCGGCATCAATTGCGGCGTTCTCCATCTACTCGACTCGCTCTTCGGATTGCTGAAAACGGGAAAGCGCGGCACGCACCGAAGCTGGAATTCGCTTCGCACGGCCGTCGCGGTTGAGGCAGGCAAGCCGGACTTTCAGACGCGCGACCTCGTCCTCGCTCCGCCGGATCACCTGAAGGGCATCGAGGGTGGCTCCCCCCACCTCGACAATGCGGGTCCGGACCTCGAGCAGATCGTCGAGACGCGCCGACTTGAGGTATTCCACCTCGCAGCGCGCCACGGCGAAGCTGAGCCCTTCGGTCCGGGTCATCTCGGAATGGCTGGTGCCGAGCTCGCGCATCATCTCGGTGCGCGCCCGCTCGGCGAACTTCAGATAGTTGGCGTAATAGACGATGCCGCCCGCATCCGTGTCCTCGTAATAGACCCGGATCGGCCAGCGATGGATCTCGGCGCCCGACGCCTCGCGCTCAATCAAGCGGCACCTCCGCGGGATCGGCTGGCGCGATCAGATCGAGTTGACCGGCATGCTCGGGCTCGGGCAGTCCCAGATGGCGATAGCCGTTGGCGGTGAGCATGCGGCCGCGCGGCGTGCGCTGCAGCAGGCCGCGCTGAATCAGGAACGGCTCGATCACCTCTTCGATCACGTCGCGCTGCTCGGAGAGCGCCGCCGCCAGCGTCTCGACGCCCACCGGCCCGCCCGCATAATTGTCGGCGATGCAGCGCAGGTAGCGCCGGTCCATCGAATCGAGACCCAGCCCGTCGACCTCGAGCCGGTTGAGCGCGGCGTCGGCCGCCTTCTCGTCGACCTCGTCGCGACCCGCCACCGCCGCGAAATCGCGGACCCGGCGCAGCAGCCGCCCGGCGATGCGCGGCGTGCCGCGCGCACGCCGCGCGATCTCGGCCGCACCCTTGGGCGTCAGCTTCATCGACAGGACGCCGGCGCCGCGGCGCACGATCGCCTCGAGCTCGTCGGCGGTATAGAACTGCAGGCGCAGCGGAATGCCGAAGCGCTCGCGCAAGGGCGTGGTGATCAATCCGGAGCGCGTGGTGGCCCCCACCAGCGTGAAGGGCGGCAGGTCGATGCGCACCGAGCGCGCCGCCGGGCCCTCGCCGATGATGAGATCGAGCTGCTGGTCCTCCATCGCCGGATAGAGGATCTCCTCGACCGCCGGATTGAGGCGATGGATCTCGTCGATGAAGAGCACGTCGCGGGGCTGCAGGTTGGTCAGGAGCGCCGCCAGGTCGCCGGCGCGCTGGATCACGGGACCCGAGGTGGCGCGGAAGCCCACGCCCAGCTCGCGCGCGACGATTTGCGCCAGCGTGGTCTTGCCGAGGCCCGGCGGTCCGAACAACAGCACATGGTCGAGCGCCTCGGCGCGGCCGCGCGCCGCCGTGATGAAGATGCGCAAATTCTCGCGCAGCTGCTGCTGGCCGATGAATTCGTCCAGCGTCAGCGGGCGCAGGCTCGCCTCGAGCTGGTCCTCGACGCGGCGTTCCGGCTGGATGACGCGGGTCTCGCTCAATGGCTGAGTTCCTTAAGCCCGGCGCGGATCAGGGCCTCGGCCGAGGCCTTGGCGCCGAGCGCGCGGGCGGCGCTCGACACCGCGCCCAGCGCTTCCTGCGGGCGATAGCCCAGATTGACCAGGGCCGAGACCGCGTCGGCCATCGGCCCTGGCGCTTCGCTCTCGGCGGCGGCGCTGGCGAGGCCCGCCAGCGGCGTGCCGAGCGCGATGCCGCCGGCCTTGTCCCTGAGCTCCGTCACGATGCGCTGCGCCAGCTTGGGTCCGACGCCGCTCGCGCGCGTCATCGCCGTCTTGTCCTGCGCGAGGACCGCCTGCAGCAATTCCTCCGGCGCCAGCGCGCCCAGAAGCGAGAGCCCGACCTTGGCGCCCACGCCCTGCACCGTCGTCAGCAGCCGGAACCAGTCGCGCTCGGAGGCGGTCGCGAAGCCATAGAGATGGATATGGTCCTCGCGCACATGGGTCTCGATCAGCAGGTTCGCGGCCTCGCCGACGCGCCCCAGCCGGCCCAGCGTGCGGCTCGACGCGAAGACGAGATAGCCCACGCCGTTCACGTCGATGACCGCGCTGTCGCTGCCGACGCTGTCGACCAGGCCCTTGAGCCTGGCGATCATCGGCCCGCCTCCGCGACGGCCGGCGCCTGCCAGAGCTGCTGGGTGTTGTAGTGATGCGCGTGGCAGATGGCGACGGCAAGCGCATCGGCGGCGTCGGCGCTTTCGATCAGGCAGCCCGGCAGCAGCAGCTTCACCATGCGCTGGATCTGCTGCTTCTCGGCGTGACCGGCCCCCACCACCGACTTCTTCACCAGGTTGGTCGAATACTCCGCGACCGGAAGCCCCGCCAGCGCCGGCACCAGCAGCGCCACGCCGCGCGCCTGCCCCAGCTTCAGGGTCGAGTTCGGGTTCTTGTTGACGAAGGTCTCCTCGACCGCGGCGGCGTCGGGCCGATAGCGCTCGATCACCCGGGCCAGCCCCTCATGGAGCTGCACCAGACGCTCCGCCATCGCCTTCGCGCCGTCGGAATGAACGGCGCCGTCGGCGATGTGCGAGAGTCGGTTGCCTCTGACCTCGATCACGCCCCAGCCGGTGTGGCGCAATCCGGGATCTAGCCCCAGGAGCCGCATGTCCCTCTTATCCGTCGCTTTCGTCCGGGGCGATTTCGCCGGGCCTGCTCAGGCCGACAACCGCGCCAGGACCTCGTCGGCGATTTCGTAGTTCGCGAATACGGTTTGAACGTCGTCATTGTCTTCGAGCGCCTCGATCAGCTTGAGCAGCGTCTCTGCGGCGGCGTCATCGACCGGCACCGTGTTCTGCGGCTGCCAGGTCAGGCGGGCGAACTCCGGCGCCCCGAACTTCGCTTCGAGCGCGTCGCGCACCTGGGCGAAATCCTCGACCGGCGTCGTGATGGTGTGGCCGGTCTCGTCGCTTTCGACATTCTCGGCCCCGGCATCGAGCGCCGCCTCGAACATCGCATCGGGCGTCGCCACGGCCAGCGGGAAGCGGATCGTGCCCTTGCGGCCGAACATGAAGGAGACGCTGTTGGTCTCGCCCATATTCCCGCCGCCCTTGGAGAAGACCGATCGAATCTCCGAGGCGGTGCGGTTGCGGTTGTCGGTCAGGGCCTCGACGATGATGGCGACGCCGCCCGGGCCATAGCCCTCATAGCGGATCTCCTCGTAGTTCGTGTCCGCCCCGCCGCCGCTGCCGCGCTTGATCGCGCGCTCGATCGTGTCCTTCGACATGTTCGCATTGCGCGCCGCCGCGATGGCGGAACGAAGGCGCGGATTGGCCGCCGGGTCGGGCATGCCATTGCGGGCTGCCGTGGTCAGTTCCCGGATCAGTTTCGTGAAAAGCTTTCCGCGGCGCGCGTCCTGGGCGCCTTTGCGGACCATGATGTTCTTGAATTGCGAATGGCCAGCCATAGCCTCAAAATCCAGATGCTGAGGGGATTTAGCGTTACCCTACCATATTTTGTGGGGCCCATCCGCCATATCGGCGCAGAGGTAGTCCGTCAATATGGCAAGAATGCGGCCGCCTTCTAGCAGGATTCCCTAGGCTTCCCAAGGGGTCAGAGGGGGCCAGCCGGGGGTTGGCCGGAGACTTGCCACCCGAGTCGGTTTCAGCGCTTGTTAATCTTCGAAAACCACACTCGGGACGACATCCCAGGAGAGGCTTTCATGGCTCAGGTTCCAGGTCCCGTTCTTCCCGATCTCGAAAAGGCGTTGAAGCGCCGGGGCAACGGCACCGCCGAGCTGGGCCGGGTCGCGCAGCGGGTGACCGAGATGGTCTCCGAGGCGGGCCTCAGCGCGCTGGACGCCGCCCTGGCGCTGGCCGCCACCGGCACCCCGGGCCTGGCCGCCTCCAAGCGCATCGCCGACGACCTCACCGCCCGCGCCGAGACCATCGAACGCGAAGTCGCCCGCGCGATCCTGACCGCCAAGCCGGTCTGAGCGCGCCAAATGGCCATCCCCGCGAAAGCGGGGACCCATCTTGATCCAGCACACCAAGCTTAAAGTTGGGTCCCCGCTTTCGCGGGGATGACCTTATGAGCGAATGGCGGCAGAGGTGCCAACTTGGCGACATGAGCAGATGGCGCCAGAGATGCCACCCCGGCGGCGGCGCCTACCCCCGCCCCAAAAACGGCATCGTCACCGGCAGGATCACGCTCTCATAGAGATTGACGTCCGGCGGCAGGCTCGCGATCAGGACGGCGACGCGGGCGACGTCCTCGGCGGCCATCCAGCCTTCCTTGCGCGCCTTCTCCTCGGCGCCCAGCCAGATCGGCGTGTCGGTATTGCCGGGCTGCAGCACCGAGACGGCGATGCCGTAGCTGCGTCCGTCGAGACCGAGCGATCGGGTCAGCCCTTCGAGGGCGAATTTCGAGGTGGTGTAGGCGGCCGACTTGTGCCGCGGCGCCTTGGCCGAGACGCTGCCGATATTGATGATGCGCCCGCCGCCCTGGGGCTTCATCAGCCGGAACGCCTCGCGCGAACAGAGGAAGGCGCCGGTCACATTGACATCCATCACGCGCTGCCAGTCCTCGAGCGATAGATTCTCCACCGTCTCGGGCGCGGCGACGCCGGCATTGTTGACCAGGATATCGACCTTGCCATAGGCCTCGACCGTGCGGCTGAAGAGGATCCCGACCTGGTTCTCCTTGGAGATATCGGTCGTGATCGCCAGCGCCTCCCCGCCATTGGCGCGGATCGCGTCGGCCGCGGCCTGCAGCTTGTCGCGGCTGCGCGCCGCCAGCACGACCTTGGCGCCCTCGGCGGCGAAGGCCTTGGCGATCGCCAAGCCGATGCCGGTGCTGGCGCCGGTCACGATCGCGACGCGATGATCGAGTTGCCCCATGGCGTCTCCTTTCTCGTCCGGATGCCGGGCCGGCCTCAGGGCCAGCTTTCGGCCAGCTTGCCGCCGACCCGCAAGGGCGCGGCACGGCGCGCGAGGCCCGTGTCGTCGTCGGTCTCGACAAAAATGCCCGAGACCGTGGCCGGCCCCTCCGCCGCCGTCAGCCGATCGGTCGGCATCTTGCGTATGAAACGCTGCACCGGCAGTGTCTTCTGCATGCCGATGACGGAATCATAATCGCCGCACATGCCGAGATCGGTCTGATAGGCCGTGCGGCCCGAAAGCAGCATGGTATCGGCCGTGGGCACATGGGTGTGGGTCCCGACCACGGCCGAGACCCGACCGTCGAAAACATGGCCGAAGGCCATCTTCTCGCTGGTCGCCTCGGCATGGAAATCGAACAGCACCGCGTCGGCGCCGCGGCCGAGCCCCGTCTGCGCCAGGATCGCCTCGCCGGCGGCGAAGGGATCGTCGAGCGCATCCATGAACAGGCGGCCCATCAGATTGGCGACCAGCACCTTGCGGTTGCCCGGCGCCTCATAGATCCCGAAACCCTTGCCCGGGGTGTCCTTGGGAAAATTCTCGGGCCGCAGCAGGCGCGGCGTGCGGTCGATGAAACCCGCCGTCTCCTTCTGGTCCCAGACATGGTTGCCGGTCGTGACCACATCGACGCCGGCCCGCAGCAACTCGGCCATGATCTTCTCGGTGATGCCGAACCCGCCGGCCGCGTTCTCGCCGTTGGCCACGACGAAGTCGAGCGCCAGGCGCTCGCGGATGGCGGGCAGTTTTTCCACCACCGCCTCGCGGCCCGACCGTCCGACGATATCGCCCAGGAGCAGGATCTTCATGATGTCGCTGTCTCGCTCATTCGCCTGCCCATTTCAATTCGCGCCCACCCGCAGCGCCCGCCGCTCGGTGACGATCCAATCGAGCGGCTGGTCGAAATCCGCATGCGGCACATGATTCACCTCCTGCCCGTCGAAGGCGGTGCCGACGGCGAGCGCCCCGCCCCGCGCGCGCAGGCGCTCGAGCGTGCGGTCATAAAAGCCCCCGCCATAGCCCAGCCGATAGCCCTCGCGGTCGAAGGCCAGCATCGGCACCAGCAGGATGCGCGGCTCGACCAGGGCCGCGTCGGGTGGCGGCGTCGGCACGCGGAACGGCCCCGGCACCAGGGCTATGCCCGGCCGCCAGTCGCGGAACTGCAGGGGCTGGTCGCGGCCGATCACGACCGGCAGCCCGATCGGACAGCCGCGCTCGACCAGGCGCTGCATCAGGGGCCGCGGATCGAACTCGCCTTCGAGCGGCCAATAGCCCGAGATCGCGGTGCCGGGCTTGGGTTTGCAGGCGCCGAGGAAATGCTGGGCGGCGGCGATGCCGGCCGCCTCGGGTCCGACCTCGAGCGCCAGTTGCCGGCGCCGCTCGGTCGCCAGCGCGCGGAGCGCACGCTTGGCGTCGACCAGCTGCTCAGGTGTCGGAGTCTCTGGGTGGGTCAAAGGACCCGCTCGCGGCGCTGCCGGTGCGGATTGCACCGGTATCGTGGGAGGCGCCCTGCGGATGAGGCGTTGCGATGCGGCATGAAAATAGGGTCGGACGGAGCCACTTGGCCGGTGAGCGTTTCTATCCTCTGCGACCTGCTCCTCAGCAGGTGGGCACCGTGTGAAAGGGTCCAGGGACCCAACCAGGGACAGCTCCCAAGAGAATAATCATTGGCCCCAGGGATACGTAGCTCTGTCGAACCGCGCAGCGCCCGTCCGACCTGAGAACTTAGGGTGCCGAGAGCCTTGTCGCAATGGCGTCCATGCGACGCGCCATGGATTCCACGGCATCGGCCGCCGCGGCGGCGTCCCGCTCCGCCGCCCGCTGGGTCGAGGCATCGGCCACCGCGCGGGCGCTGGCGAGCTCGTCGGCGATCACCAGGGCCGCCATGGCCAGGAGGCGGCTGTCGGCCACGGGACCCAGGCGCCGCGCCATGTCGCTCACCCGCCGGTCGAGATCGATGCCCAACGTCTGCAGCCTTTCTTCCTGGCCGTCGTCGCAGGCGATCTCATAGGGCCGTCCGTTGAGCGATAGCGTTACGGTCGCCATGCGTGCCCTTTCTCCAATCGAGAGGTTCAGACTTCGGCCGCGGCCTTGAGCCGCGCGATGATCTGGTCGATTCGGCTATAGACGCTGCGCGCCTCACCCTGAAGGGCGCTGTGCGCAGCTCTCAGAGCGTTCAGCTCCGATTCGATGGCACTGCGGTCGGCATGAGAATGGCGCTCGCGCGAATCGATCGCCTGTTCGAGGCGTTGCAACGCCACATCCAGATGGTCCAGCGCCTGCGCGAGCTTTGTCATGCGGTCGTTCCCGAGTAAGCCCTTGATCCGGCCCGCAACGCAGCCGGAAAAACGGCTTCCGATCCGTTCTTCACTTGCGAGCATAGGGGGCGGCGGAACGCCGCGTCAACGCCGCCAGCCGGGGGTGTGGCCCCGCGCAGTTGGGCCGCATCTTCTCGAGGGTCCCCAAGGGTTGACGCAAGGTCGGGCGGGCGGCATGTTCCGGGCGCACCGCCGCAGGGAGTCTATGGACCCCGTGCCGGCGGCCGTCGAAGCCCCCGCTCCCGACCCTTGGCAATATCCACATGGACACGGCTGTGCCCTCATCGTCTCCCGCCGCTCACGGCGCCGTTTCGCATCCGACCTACCCGGCCAGTCCCAAGGACATGGCCAATGCCATCCGCGCCCTGTCGATGGACGCCGTGGAGAAGGCCGCCTCGGGTCATCCCGGCATGCCGATGGGCATGGCCGATGTGGCGACGGTGCTCTGGAGCCGCTTCCTCAAATTCGATCACGCGCATCCGCACTGGCCCGACCGCGACCGCTTCGTGCTCTCCGCCGGTCACGGCTCGATGCTGCTCTACAGCCTGCTCTATCTGACCGGCTTCGCCGACATGACGATCGACGAGCTGCGCCGCTTCCGCCAGCTCGGCAGCCGCACCGCCGGCCATCCCGAATATGGCCATGCCGCCGGCATCGAGACGACGACCGGCCCGCTGGGCCAGGGCATCGCCAACGCGGTCGGCATGGCGCTGGCCGAGCGGCTGGAGAACGCCCGCTTCGGATCCGAGCTGGTCGATCACCACACCTATGCGATCGTCGGCGATGGCTGCCTGATGGAAGGCATCAGCCACGAGGCGATCTCGCTGGCGGGCCATCTCAAGCTCAACCGCCTGATCGTGCTGTGGGACAACAACAGCATCTCGATCGACGGGCCGACGTCGCTCGCCGTCTCCGACGATCAACTGGGCCGCTTCAAGGCCAGCGGTTGGAATACCGCGTCGGTCGACGGCCACGATCCCGAAGCCGTCGCCGCCGCGATCGAGGCCGCGCAGAAGAGCGATCGTCCGACGCTGATCGCCTGCAAGACCGTGATCGGCTTCGGCGCGCCCAAGAAGGCCGGCACCGCCGCCACCCATGGCGCCCCCTTGGGTGCGGAAGAAGTCGCCGGAGCGCGCGAGAAGCTGGGCTGGCCCTACCCGCCCTTCACCGTGCCCGAGACCATCCTCAATGCCTGGCGCCTGGCGGGTTCGCGCGGCAGCGCGGCCTACGAGGCCTGGACCAAGCGCCATCACGCGCACAAGAACCGCGTCGAGTTCGATCGCCAGCAGTCGGGCGAGCTGCCGGCCGCCTTCGCCGCGACCATCGCGGCGACCAAGAAGGCCGTCTCGGCCGAGGCACCCAAGCTCGCGACCCGCCAATCCTCGCAGCGCGTGCTCGAGGCGCTCTCGCCGGTGATGCCGGAACTCCTCGGTGGCTCGGCCGATCTTACCGGCTCGAACAACACCAAGGCCAAGGACATGGCCTCGGTGACCGCCGAGAACTATGGCGGCCGCTACATCTATTACGGCGTGCGCGAGCACGGCATGGCGGCGGCGATGAACGGGATCGCGCTTCATGGCGGCTTCGCACCCTATGGCGGCACCTTCCTGGTCTTCACCGATTACTGCCGGCCCGCGATCCGTCTCTCGGCGCTGATGGGCCAGCGCGTCGTCTATGTGATGACGCATGATTCGATCGGCCTCGGCGAGGACGGCCCGACCCATCAGCCGGTCGAGCATCTGGCGGCCCTGCGGGCGATTCCGAACCTGCTGGTGTTCCGCCCCTGCGACACGGTCGAGACCGCGGAATGCTGGGCCTTGGCGCTGGCCGAGCGCCACGCGCCGTCAGTCCTGGCCCTGACGCGCCAAGCGGTGCCGACCTTGCGCACGAAACACACCGACGAGAATCGCAGCGCCCAGGGCGGCTATGTGCTGCAGGAGGCGGGCCATCCGCGCCAGGTGACCCTGATCGCCACGGGCTCCGAAGTCTCGATCGCCGTCGAGGCGCGCAGCCGGCTCGAGGCCGACGGGATCGGCACCGCGGTCGTCTCGATGCCCTCCTGGGAATTGTTCGACCGCCAGCCCGCCGCCTATCGCGAAGAGGTGCTCGGCGCCACCGCCGTGCGCGTCGCGATCGAGGCCGCCTCGGTGTTCGGCTGGGAACGCTATGTCGGTCCGCGCGGTGCGGTCATCGGCATGACCGGCTTCGGCGCCTCGGCGCCCGCCACCGACCTCTACAAGCATTTCGGCATCACCGCCGACGCGACCGTGAAGGCCGCCAAGGCGCGACTTTAAGAGCAGCTGAGAAGGAACAAGACTCATGACCGTTCGCGTCGCCATCAACGGCTTCGGCCGCATCGGCCGCCTGGTGCTCCGCGCCATCCTCGAGAGCGGGCGCAAGGACATCGAGGTGGTCGGCATCAATGACCTGGGCCCGGTCGAGACCAACGCGCATCTGCTGCGTCACGACACGGTCCATGGCCGCTTCCCCGGCAAGGTGCAGACGAAAGAGGGTGCGATCGATGCCGGCCGCGGCTGGATGACGGTCACGGCAGAGCGGGATCCGGCGAAGCTGCCCTGGGGCAAGCTCGGCGTCGATATCGCGATGGAATGCACCGGCATCTTCACCACCAAGGAAGCCGCCTCGAAGCATCTCGAAGCCGGCGCCAAGCGCGTGCTGATCTCGGCCCCCGCCACCGGTGCCGACCTGACCGTCGTCTATGGCGTCAATCACGACAAGCTGCAGGCGAGCCACAAGGTCGTCTCGAACGCGTCCTGCACCACCAACTGCCTGGCGCCGGTCGCGGCCGTGCTGCACAAGGCGATCGGCATCGATCACGGCTTCATGACCACGATCCACAGCTACACCGGCGACCAGCCGGTGCTCGACACGCTGCACAAGGATCTCTATCGCGCCCGCGCCGCAGCGCTCAACATGATCCCGACCACCACCGGTGCCGCCAAGGCCGTCGGCCTGGTGCTGCCGGAGCTCAACGGCAAGCTCGACGGCACCGCGATCCGTGTGCCGACGCCCAACGTCTCGCTGGTCGATTTCAAGTTCATCGCCACCAAGCCGACCTCGGTGGAGGCGATAAACAAGGCGATCCTCGACGCGGCGAACGGCCCGCTCAAAGGCATCCTCGACACCAACGACCAGCCGCTGGTGAGCTCTGACTTCAATCACAACCCGGCCAGCTCGACCTTCGACCTCAAGCAGACCCATGTGATCGAGGGCCGCTTCGTGCGCATCCTCACTTGGTACGACAACGAGTGGGGCTTCTCCAACCGCATGAGCGACACCGCGGTGGCGATGGGGAAGCTGGGCTAGACGATCCTCCCGACAAGAAGCGACAGACGGCCGCTCCTGGCATTCCCAGGAGCGGCCGTTTTCATTTTGCGATGATGCGCCGGTGAGCTTCTGCGAACCGCAGAACACTGCCATGGCGCCTGTCAGCGGCGCGCAATCCATCCCCGCTTCATGGCCAACAGCTGTCCGGGGCCGTGCGCGGCCGCGAAGAGAAGGCCCGCGATGAAGGTGAAGTGATCGACGAAGAAGCCGAATTCGGTCTGGTTTCCGGCCCAGTGCGACGGCCCGTGGAATGCGAAGGCGAGGAACAGCACATAGGCGGCGGCCAGGAGTGCCGCTTCCGAGAAATAGGCGCCGGTCAGGAAACAGGCGATCAGAGCGAGCTCGAATAATGCCGCGAGCCAGGCCAGAAGGGTGGGCATAGGGAAACCCGCTGACGCGATGTAACCCGCCGTCGCGCCGATATCCATCAGCTTGAAACTCACCGCCATGATGAAGACGGCGGCAAAGATCAGGCGCCCGACGAGGACCGCCACCGTCGCCCATCCCGCCCGGTTTATTTCTATCGTCATGGTTATCTCCTTCTGCCTTGCACGGGGTTGATGTCGGCTATCCCGCCATTCACGCCAACCGCCTCGTTCATGACATGGGCCGTATCACGACTCCAGGGTGGTGTTGCCCTGACGAGACTCGCATCCTGCGCAGGGTGGCATCCCCGTGATTTGCGGCCACCCCGCGCCGGGGCTAGGCTGTCTCCCGTCCCACTCGCGCGAGGTATCCGACCGTGACCGAACGGACCCCGGCTGTCGAACTCATGCGCCTGATCAATGGCTATCAGATATCCCAGGCGATCCACGTCGCGGCCGTTCTGGGCCTTGCCGATCACCTGCGGGAAGCGCCGCGCAGCAGCGACGAGCTGGCCGCCCTGACGGACACGCATCCGCAGTCGCTCTATCGGCTGCTGCGCGCCTTGGCCGCCGTCGGCGTCTTTCATGAGGACGCCGAGCGGCGCTTCTCCTTGACGGAGATGGGGCAGGGCCTGCGTTCCGACACGGCCAATTCGATTGCCGGATGGGCCAGCCTCGTGGGCCGGCCTTATTACTGGCAGACCTGGGGACATTTCCTGCACAGCGTGCGAACCGGCGAGAATGCGTTCCGCGACCTGCATGGCAGCGACGTCTGGGCCTATCGCTCGGACCATCCCGAGGAGAGCGCCATCTTCGATCGGGCCATGACCGCTCTCTCGCGCGGCACCGGCGCCGCCGTCATCGCGGCTTACGACTTCGGACCTTTCGACTGCATCGTGGATGTCGGCGGCGGCCAGGGCCTGCTCCTGGCGGATCTGCTCGCGGCACGAAGCCGCGCGCGTGGCATCCTGTTCGATCTGCCGCATGTCGTGTCGCGCGCCGAAACCCTGCTTCGCGGCAAGGGCGTCGCCGAACGGTGCCAGATCGTCGGCGGCAGTTTCTTCGAAGATGTTCCCGCCGGCGGCGACCTCTACATGCTGAAGGCGATCCTGCATGATTGGAAGGACGAGGAGGCGATCCGGATCCTGCGCGTCTGCCGGCGTGCCGCGAAGCCCGAGGGAAGATTGCTCGTCATCGAGCGGGTGCTGGGGCCTCCGAACGAGGCGCCCGACGGCAAGTTCAGCGACCTGAACATGCTGGTCGCGCCGGGAGGCCAGGAGCGGACCCGCGAGGAGTTCGCGACCCTCCTCGCCGCCGCCGGCTTCACGCTCACGCGCGTCATTCCCACCGGAACCCGGCACAGCCTGATCGAGGCGGCGCCGGCGTAGCGAGTCATCCGGGGTCAGGCGCGCCGGAGCTCGATCACCGGCGGCGTGCGCAGCGTCTGATAGACGACGCAATAGCGCTCGGTGAGCTTGAGCAGGCTCGCGAGCTTCTCCTCGTCGGCATCCGTATCGAGCGCGAAAGCGACCCGAATCGCCCGGAATCCCACCGGCGCTTCCTTCGAGACGCCCAGCGTGCCGCGGAAATCCAGATCCCCTTCGACCTGGACGCGGCCCTCGCGGATGTCGATGCCAAGCGCCGTCGCCACCGCCTTGAGCGTGACGCCGGCGCAGGCTGCCAGCGCCTCCAGCAGCATGTCGCCGGAACAGGCCTGAAGTCCCGTGCCGCCGGTCGCCGGGTGCAAGCCGGCCTCGATCAGCCCGCGGCCGGTCTCGACCTTGCAGGCGACGCCCAGCTCGTCGAGCCGCCCCTCGGCCTTCAATGTCAGCAAGGCCGCTTCCGGACTGCCGCGATAGCGTTCCTTCAGCGGCGCCTGGATGGCTTTCAGTTCCTCGGCCTGCATGCTGTCCTCCCGATGGGTTCCGCCCATTAAAGGGCCGGCCCAGCCCGCCCGCAATGCGATGACGGAAGATTGAGCAAGGGCCTCGCGCGCCCATGAAGGCGCCTTGCGCCGAACGAAGCGCTGCTATCATCGCCTTCGATGTCCAAGCCTCGCCGCCCCGGTCCGCTGCCGCCCGCCATTCTCGTTCGCCATCTCGAGGATGCGATCGCGGCGTTCGATGTCGCCCGCGCGCTCAAACGCCCGGTGACATTGCTGAGCCCCGAAGCGGCGGCGCTCTGGCTCGGCCCCGGCTGGCTGGTCGCCGTCGCGCGCGAAGCCGCCAGGGCGGTGCCGGGCGCCAAATGCCGCACCTTGCTCGATTGCGCCGACCGGCCGGACCTAGCCCAGGCGGCGCTGCGCGACGGCACGGATGCCATCCTGTTCACCGGCCCGGCGCGGATCGCGACGAAACTCGCCGATATCGCCGCCGCTTACGGCGCGGCGTTCCTCACCCAGCGGCCCCCGGCCCTGGAATTGGCACGCCAGCGCAGCCCGGCCGACGCGCTGCGTCATTGGTTGGGCGCGGATTGAAAAAGCGGCCTCGCTCGGCTATGACCAGCCCCGCGAGAGCCCTTGGCTTTCCCCGATTTTGAGCCGATTCCCAGACATTCATCCCTCCTCGACCCCCATCAACCGGGAGCCTGCCTCGATGAAGATGACCCCCAAGGTCCGCAAGATCCTGTCGAACTATGAGAGCGACAATCCGGGGACCAAGGCCAACCTCGCCCGCATACTGATGCAGGGACGCCTCGGCGGCACCGGCCGGCTGGTGATCCTGCCCGTCGACCAGGGCTTCGAGCATGGGCCCGCGCGCAGCTTCGCGCCCAACCCCGCGGCCTACGATCCGCACTACCACTATCAGCTCGCGATCGATGCCGGCCTCTCGGCCTTCGCCTCGCCGCTCGGCATGCTCGAGGCCGGTGCCGACAGCTTCGCCGGCCAGATCCCGACCATCCTCAAGGTGAACAGCTCGAACAGCCTCGCTTCCGCCAAGGACCAGGCCATCACCGGCTCGGTCGGCGACGCGCTGAAGCTCGGCTGCTCCGCCATCGGCTTTACCATCTATCCGGGCTCGGAATATTGCTTCGAGATGATGGAGGAGATCCGCGAGCTCGCCGAAGAGGCGAAGTCGGTCGGCCTCGCCGTCGTGATCTGGTCCTATCCGCGCGGCGGTGGGCTCTCGAAGGAGGGCGAGACCGCGATCGACATCACGGCCTATGCCGCGCACATGGCGGCGCTGCTGGGCGCCCATATCATCAAGGTGAAGCCGCCCACCGCCCATCTGGAGCAGCCCGAGGCCAAGAAGGTTTATGAGAAGGAGAAGATTCCGGTCGGCACGCTGGCGCAGCGTATCTCGCATGTAGTGCAGTCCTGCTTCAACGGCCGGCGCATCGTCGTGTTCTCCGGCGGTGCCGCCAAGGACCTGAACGGCATCCTCGAGGAGGTGCGGGGTTTGCGCGACGGCGGCGCCAACGGCTCCATCATCGGCCGCAACACCTTCCAGCGCCCGCGCGAGGAAGCGCTCAACATGCTGGACCAGATCATCCGCATCTATCGCGGCGAAGAATAAGCCCCTGTCCGCGAGCGGCCCCTCGCCGGCTTTCTGCCGGCTCTATCTCCCGAGCCCGCCGGCATTGAACGATGCTGGCGGGCTCGCCGCTTTCGAGGCGGCCCTCGACAACACGATGGCGCGCGCCATCGACATCGCCTGCCTGCGCCTCTCGGTCGCCGGCCTCGACGACGGGGCCGCGCGCGGCCTGCTCGAGCGCATCGCGGCCAAGGTCCAGCCCCGCGGCATCGCCCTCCTGGTCGAGGACCGGGTCGAGCTGGTGGCGCCGACCGGGATCGACGGCGTCCATCTCTCGCAATTGCCGCCCCGGCTCGAGGCGCTGCGCCAGCAGCTCGGGCCCGACCGGATCCTCGGCGTCGGCTGCGTCCTCTCGCGCCATGACGCGATGATCGCGGGCGAGGCCGAGGCGGACTATGTGAGTTTCGCCGGCGACCCGGAGACCCTGCTCGAGGTCGCCGGCTGGTGGGCGGCCCTGATGACGGTCCCTTGCGTGGCCGAAGGCGTCGCCGATCCCGGCCAGGCCGGCGCCCTTGCCGCCGCGGGGGCCGAGTTCGTCATGCCGGCCGCCGACGCCTGGACCTCGCCCCTGCCCGACGCCGCCTTCGAGGCCATCGCCCAGGCGATCCGTCTCCAGCCTTGAAAAACCCGCCCAAAACCGCCATCTGGGCGGTTAACGTAGGGTTCGAAGCGGTTCTGGGCGCGGCAATTGCGCGCTTACCCTGGCCATTTACTCGGAGCGGCCGAGTTTGGTAGGGTCCGCGCCTTATTTTGACCCCCCAGACATCCTTTTTAAGAACGCGAGCGGGCGACAAACGATGAAGCTCAAGGGCAACGAGATTCGTGGCGGCAACGTGATCGAGCATAACGGCCGCCTGTGGCGGGTCGCCAAGATCAACATCGTGCAGATGGGCAACTGGCGCTCCTACCTGCAGGCCGAGCTGCGCGACATCCGCGACGGCACCAAGGTCAATGAGCGCTTCGGCTCGGGCGACGTGGTCGAGAAGGTGCAGCTCGAGGAGAAGGACTATCAGTACCTGTTCCAGGACGGGGACGAGTACACCTTCATGGACAGCGAGACCTTCGAGCAGATCACGCTGAGCGCCGAAGCCGTGGGCGACGCCCATGTCTATCTGCAGGAGAACATGACGGTCTCGATCCAGAGCTACGAGGGCCAGCCCCTGAGCGTCGCCCTGCCGGGCACCGTGATCATGACCATCACCGAGGCCGACCCGGTGGTGAAGGGGCAGACCGCCTCCTCCTCCTACAAGCCGGCCAAGCTCGAGAACGGCGTGCGCATCCTGGTGCCGCCGCATATCGGCGCCGGCACCCGCGTCGTGGTCAACACGGCCGATTCCTCCTACGTCGAGCGCGCCAAGGACTGAGTCTCGGTCCCGGCGCCTTATTCCGCGCGCCTCGGGCTCGCGCAAAGTTTTCGGGAGCCACGGCGAATGGCAACGCGCTCGCCCATCATCAACGTCATGATCAAGGCCGCCGATCGCGCGGCCCGAGGCCTCAAGCGCGACTTCGGCGAGGTCGAGCAGCTCCAGGTCTCGCCCAAGGGGCCCAGCGACTTCGTCTCGACCGCCGACATCAAGGCGGAGCGCGCGCTGCGCGAGGAATTGGCCAAGGCGCGGCCGACCTACGGCTTCCTCATGGAAGAGAGCGGCGCCACGCCCGGCACCGACGGGCAGCATCGCTGGATCGTCGATCCGCTCGACGGCACCACCAACTTCCTCCACGGCCTGCCGCATTTCTGTATCTCTGTCGCGCTCGAGCGCGCGGGCGAGATCGTGGCGGGCGTGATCCTCGATCCGATCAAGGACGAACTCTACTGGGCGGAGCGCGGCGTCGGCGCCTATCTCAACGGACGGCGCATTCGCGTCTCCTCGCGCCGCATCCTGGGCGAGGCGCTGCTCGCCACCGGCATCCCTTTCCAGGAGCATGGCGACCATTCGACTTTCGCCGCCGAGCTCTCCGCGGTCATGCCCAAGGTTGCCGGCGTGCGCCGTTTCGGCGCCGCCGCCCTCGACCTGGCCTATGTGGCCTCCGGCCGCTATGAGGGATTCTGGGAGAGCGGGCTGCAGCCCTGGGACATGGCGGCGGGGATCCTCCTGGTGCGCGAGGCCGGCGGCTATGTGACGGAGATCGGCGGCGGCGAGAACATGCTCGACTCGGGCAGCGTGCTGGCCGCCAACGACCAGCTCCATGGCACGATCCAGCGGCTGCTGGTCCCGAGCGAAGCCTGGAAACGCCCGCGCGCCCAGCCTTGAGGAGCAATGTCGACTCGGGTTCCGGAACTTGAGCCCTGGATTGCCGGGTCAAGCCCGGCAATGACAGGCTTGGCATTGTCACCCCCGGGCTTGACCGGGGGGTCCAGGGCCAGGGGACTCGGATCGGGGCCGGCCCTGACGGATGAAAATGCTTCCGCCGCTCTATGCGATTTCGATGACACGACGATTCGCTGAGGCCCCAAATCCCCATTTCGGCCTCATTTCCTTCACAGGATTGCCGGCACGGGTCGCCGCGATCGTCGCGAACACCGGGCATATCGGTTGTTCGCCCGCGGGCCCTTGGCTATATTCTTGAAACTCCAGGGGGAATAACGGCAGGCGGCTTATGCTCGGAACTCGGCGCGAACTCATGATCGATTCTGCTTTGGCTGAGCGCGGCACCATGCGCCGGATCTGGCTCGCGGGCGGAATTGCGGCCGCGGCGCTGTGCGCGACCCTGCCGGCCCAGGCGCAGCAATATGGCAGCGGCACCAACGTCATCGTCGATTACGGCGCGATCGATCAGGTGGGTACGCCACCGCCGCCGGCGCAGAATCAGACCCTCGCGCCCGCGCCCGTCACCACCGCGCCTGCGGGGGGATTGCAGCCCTATGGCGCCGCGCCGACGCAGCCCGTGACGGCGGCGCCGACCGCGACCTCCAGTGGCGGCGCGTTGCTGCCGCCGCCCAGCACCATGCCGGTCAGCCGCCTGACCGTGCCCTACAAGCCGTCGCCCTCGATCGTCGACGGATCGGCAGCCGCATCGACCAGCACGGCGTCGACGCTCACGCCCCCGCCGCCGCCCAAGCCGGCCCCGACGATGCCGGCCCCGGCGCTCAAGCCGGCACAGCCCGAGACCACCAAGGTCGTTGTCGTGCCGACGCCGCCGCCGGCCCCTCAGCCGCCGCCGGCACCGGTGCCGAAGCCGGAGATGCCCGAGACCATCGCCGAGCAGACCCCGGCAGCGCCCGCGGCCAGCACCAGCGCCGCCACGACCGCTCCGACGCCCACGGCACCGGCGGTGGAGACAGCCGCGACCACGACGACCGCCGCCAGCGAGAGCAGCACCAAGACGGTGACGGCGGCCGAGACCACGGCCACCGAAACGGCGGCGGCCCCATCGGCTGCGACCGAAACCGCGGCGACCACGACGACAGCCCCGGCGACCACCGCCGCCGCGACAACAGGCGCCGCTGCCGCCACGACGGCCACCGCATCGGAGACGCCCTCGACGGTCGCGCAGAACGAGACGACCGGCACCGCGCCCGCCGCCGCCCCGGCCGCACCCGCCGAAACCGCACCCGCCGAAACCGCGGCGCCCGCGACCGACAGCTCGCAGAACGCGACCGCGCCCAGCGAAGCGCCTGCCGCCGCGCCCGCGGAGGACAAGACCCAGATCCTGTTCCCCGAGGGCTCGGCCGAACTGCCGCCGGAGGCGACCCAGCAGCTCGACGGCCTCGCCCAGAAGCTCGACCAGAACCAGGGCCTGCGGCTCCAGCTCATGGCCTATGCCAGCGGCACCGACGACACGGCCAGCCGCGCGCGGCGCATCTCGCTGTCGCGCGCGCTCGCGGTGCGCGCCTATCTGATCGACAAGGGAGTGCGCAGCACGCGCATGGACGTGCGCGCGCTCGGCAACAAGGTCGAGGGCGATCCCGCGGACCGCGTCGATATCGTGACCCTGACGCCATGAGGCTGGGGTCCGGTGTCGAGCCTCGGCTGTCGCGACCGGCCCCCCAGGCCGATCATTGATCTCCTCTGAGCTCGAGGTGTAGAGGCCACGCATGACCCCACCCCGGCGATATATCCTCCTGATGGCTTTCAGCGTGTTCGCGGTCGCCGTCGTGGCGGTCCTGCTGTCGGGTCCGCTCGCGCGCGCCTATTCCTACAATCCCGGCCTCAACACCGGCATCCTTCTGGTGCTGCTGACCGGCATCGGCTTCATCTTCTGGCAGGTGATCGCGCTCTATCGCGAGATCGAGTGGATCGAGCTCTATAAGCGCGGCAATGTCGTGACCGCCTCGGTCCAGCCGCGCCTGCTGGCGCCGATGGCCGCCATGATCGGCGACCGGCAGGGGCGCCTGCGGCTGAACGCGCAAGGGCTGCGCTCGCTGCTCGACGGCATCCAGTCGCGCCTGTCGGAATCGCACGACATCTCGCGCTACATGATCGGGCTCCTGGTGTTCCTGGGATTGCTCGGCACCTTCTGGGGCCTGCTCGGCACCATCCGCGCCGTGGCCGACGCCATCACCGCCATCAGCGTCAATCCGGGCTCCGATGTCGGCGTGCTGTTCAACCAGCTCAAGACCAATCTCCAGGCGCCGCTCTCCGGCATGGGCACCGCCTTCAGCGCCTCGATGTTCGGCCTCGCCGGCTCGCTGCTGCTGGGTTTCCTCGAGCTGCAGGCGGGCCAGGCGCAGAACCGTTTCTTCAACGAGCTCGAGGACTGGCTCTCCGGCCAGACGCGGCTCTCGACCGGCGGCCCGCTGGCCGATGGCGAGCAGCCGGTGCCGGCCTATATCCAGGCGCTGCTGGAACAGACCGCCGAAGGCCTCGACAATTTCCAGCGGCTGCTGGGCCAGTCGGAAGAGGCGCGCCAGCAGAACAACAGCGTCACCAAGACGCTGGCCGACCGGCTGGCGCTGCTCGCCGACCAGATGCGCACCGAGCAGCAGCTCATGATCAAGATCGCCGAGAACCAGTCCTCGCTGGCGCCGGTGCTGGCGACGCTGTCGGAGAATCTGAAGCGCGGCTCCTTCGGCATCGACGATCAGAGCCGCACCTACCTGCGCAATCTCGATCATCACATGGGGCGCCTGATAGAAGAGGTCGCCAAGGGCAGGACCTCGGCCGTCGGCGAGATCCGCAGCGAAATCAAGCTGCTGGCCCGCACCATCGCGGCGCTCGCCGAGCAGGGTCAGTAGCCGCGCGATGGCCCTCGCCCGCAGCCAAAGGCGACCCTTCGAGCCCTGGCCGGCCTATGTGGACGTCCTCAGCACGCTGCTGATGGTCGTCATCTTCGTGCTGATGGTCTTCGTCATCGCGCAGTTCTTCCTGTCGGATGCGCTCTCGGGCCGGAACAAGGCGCTCGAGCAGATGAGCCAGCAGCTCTCCCAGCTCTCCGACCTGCTGGCGATGGAGCGGCAGACCACGGCCGACCTCCGCCTCAACCTGGCCGAGATTTCGACCCAGCTCCAGACCTCTGTCCAGGACCGCGATCAGCTGGCCCAACAATTGGCCTCGGTCATCGGCGAGCGCGATGCACTCAAGAGCGGCGGCGCGCAGGCGGACGAGAAGCTTGCCGACGCCTACAAGACGATCGAGGCCGACAAGCAGAAGATCGAAGCCCTGCTGGGCGACATCGCGGCGCTGCAGAGCCTGCGCGACGATCTGATGAAGAAGCTCGACGCGGGCCAGGCCGAGAGCGAGCAGAAGCTCTCCGACGCGCAGAAGCTGACCGACGACCAGCAGCGCGAGATCGAGATCATGAACCGGCAGCTGACGGCGCTGCGCCAGCAGCTCGCCCGCCTCGCGGTGGCGCTCGACGCCTCGGAAGCCAACGCACAGCAGCAGAACATCCAGATTGCCGATCTCGGCAAGAAGCTCAATGTGGCGCTCGCCGGCAAGGTCGAGGAGCTGGCGCGCTACCGCTCCGAGTTCTTCGGCAAGCTGCGCGAGGTGCTGGGCGACCGGCCGGACGTGCGCATCGTCGGCGACCGCTTCGTGTTCCAGTCGGAGGTGCTGTTCGACAGCGGCTCGGCCGAGCTCGGCGACCCGGGCCGCGAACAGCTCGCCAAGTTCGCGGCGACGCTGCTCGACATCACCGCGAAGATCCCGACCGACATCGACTGGGTGCTGCGCGTCGACGGCCATACGGACAAGCGCCCGATCAGCAATCCGCAGTTCGCCTCGAACTGGGAGCTCTCGACCGCGCGCGCCATCGCCGTGGTGAAGTTCATGATCTCGCAGGGCGTCCCGCCCGAACGCCTGGTCGCCGCCGGCTATGGCGAGTTCCAGCCGCTCGACAACGGCGACACCGACGAGGCGCTGGCCCGCAACCGCCGGATCGAGCTGAAGCTCGATCAGCGGTAGAGGCTGAGGCGGACGACCGCTATCGCGGTCGAACTTTCGTTCCCCTCCCCCTACCCCCTCCCGCAAGGGGAGGGGGCGTGAACTGACCTAAATTCGCACCTGCCGCGTCCACGCACTCAATTGTCATCCCCGCGAAAGCGGGGACCCAACTCTAAGCCTGGTGACTTGGATCAAGATGGGTCCCCGCTTTCGCGGGGATGACCATAAGTGCGCGCTACCCCTGCGCCGCTTGCGCTGCTGCCGAGACCGCGAGCGGCTGGTCGAACTGCAAGGTCGCCAAGCGCTTGTAAAGCCCGTCCGAGCGCATCAGGTCGGCGTGGCTGCCGGTGGCGACGACGCGGCCCTGGTCCAGCACCACGATGCGGTCGGCCTTGAGCACGGTGGCGAGGCGGTGCGCGATGACCAGCGTCGTGCGCCGCATCATGAGCTTTTCCAGCGCGTCCTGCACGCGCCGCTCGCTCTCGGCGTCGAGCGCGCTGGTCGCCTCGTCGAGCAGCAGCACCGCCGGATCGCGCAGGATCGCGCGCGCGATGGCGACGCGCTGGCGCTGGCCGCCGGAGAGCCGCACGCCGCGCTCGCCGAGCTCGGTGTCGAGGCCCTGCGGCAGCTGGCGCGCGAACTCCAGCACGTAAGCCGCCTCGGCCGCCGCCTCGACCTCGGTGTCGTTCGCCGTGGGCCGGCCGTAGCGGATGTTCTCGCGCATCGAGCCGGAGAAGATCACCGCCTCCTGCGGCACCAGCCCCAGCCGCGCCCGCACCGCCGCCGGATCGGCCGCGCGCAGATCGACGCCGTCGAGGCGGATCGTGCCCTCCTGCGGGTCGTAGAAGCGCAGCAGCAGCTGGAACAAGGTCGTCTTGCCGGCGCCCGAGGGCCCCACCAGCGCCACGGTCTCGCCCTTCTCGACCGTGAAGCTCACGCCGTCGAGCGCCGGGCGATCGGGCCGGCTCGAATAGAAGAAGCGCAGATTCTCGAACGCGACCGTGCCGCGCGGCGGTTCGGGCAGGGCCACGGGGTTCGCGGGCGCGCGGATCTCGGACTGGGCCTGGAGCAGCTCGGAGAGCCGCTCCATCGCGCCGGCGGCGCGCTGCAGGTCGCCATAGACCTCGCTGATCGAGCCGACCGAGCCTGCGACCACCACGGCATAGAACACGAAGGCCGAGAGCTGGCCGGCACTGATCCGTCCCGCCAGCACATCATGGCCGCCGATCCAGAGAATGATGCTGATGGCGCCGAAGACGAGGAAAATCACCAGCGCCGTCAGCCAGGCGCGTGCCCGGATATAGGTGAGCGCCGTCTGGAAGGTGGCCTCGACACGGGTCCCGAAGCGCTTGCGGTCCTCGTCCTCGTGATTGAAGGCCTGGACGATCCGGATCTCCTGCAGCACCTCGTTTGCCTCGGCGCTGATGGCGGCGATCTGGTCCTGGGTGGCGCGCGAACGCCGGCGCACCATGCGCCCGAACACGACGATCGGCAGGATCACCAGCGGCACGACCAGGAAGACCAGCCCCGTCAGCTTGGCGCTGGTGACGGCCAGCATCGCCGCCCCGCCGAGGAACATGAGGCCGTTGCGCAGCGCGACCGAGACCGACGACCCCACCACCACCTGCAGCAGCGTGGTGTCGGTGGTGAGCCGCGACAGCACCTCGCCCGCGCGCGTGGTCTCGAAATAGGTCGGGCTCAAGGTCACCACATGGTCGAACACCGCGCGGCGGACATCGGCCACGACGCGCTCGCCGACCCAGGAGACCAGCGAGTAGCGCGCATAGGTCGCGACCGCGAGCAGCGCCGTCACGCCCAGCATCAGCACCACCGCCTGGTCGAGCAGCGCCGTATTGCCGGTGCCGAAGCCGCTGTCGATCAGGCCGCGCAACCCCTGCCCCAACCCCAGCACCGTGAGCGCGCCGACGGTCAACGCCACCGACGCCGCCGCGAGCTGCAGCTTGTAGGGCTTGAGGAAGCGCGCGAGCTGCCACAGCGTGCCGAGCTTGCGGCTGCCGGGACGACCCGCATTGCGGGCGCGGGTGCTGGCGCTGTTCTGGAAGCTCATGATGCCGTCCGGTCCACGATCTGCATGTCAGCGAGGCGCCAGGTCGTGGCCGAGCTCGCGCGCCAGCAGGTCATGCAGCCGCTCGCCGCCGCGGGTCGACCGCCAATGCCCGGGGGCCGCCGGATCGGCATCGAAATGCCAGGCGCCGCTCTTGGGCGAGGACAACCAGATCTGCCGGTTCGGGCGGTGCATGTTCAGGAGATAGGTACCCCCGGCTTCGAGTTCGACCGTCAGGATGCCGCCTTCGAGATCGACCTCGGCCTCGTCGTCGAGGGCCTCCTCCAGGGCCGCCATCAATTGCTGGAGCGTCTTCTCGGCGGCGCGCTCGAAACTGGTCTCGTCCATGGGCGGCATTGGCACTCCCGGGAGGTCTCACCCGGGCTGATCGGCGAGGTTCCGGGCGCTCCTGATTAGGCTTACGCGGGGCCCTTGGCAAGGCGTCGTCCGGTCACGGGGCCGTGAGCCAAGCCCCTGAAGGAGCATGGGATTTTTGGCCGCAGGGCGGCTTTTGCGCAGAACTGTTGCGTTCCGCCCGGGGCTTGGCCTATAAGCCTCCCCTCTCGCGACGGAGCGCCAGGATCATGAAGAAAGACATTCATCCCGATTATCACGAGATCAACATCGTGATGACCGATGGGACCGCCTACAAGACCCGGTCGACCTACGGCAAGCCCGGCGACACGCTGCGGCTCGACATCGACCCGAAGTCGCACCCGGCCTGGACCGGCGTCCATCGCCTGATGGACAGCGGCGGCCAGCTCGCGAAGTTCAAGAAGCGCTTCTCCGGCATCGGCCTGAAGAACAGCTGATCGCCGAGCATCCGCGAACGGATTTCCGGGGCGCCCCTCATAAGGGCGCCCTGTTGCTTTTGGGGGCCCGCGTCGAAGGCTAGTGGCGCGCCGCGGGGATGGCAGGTGCCCGCGCCATGTCGGCGGCCAGATCGTCGAGCCGCGCGATGCGGTGATAGAGGCTGAGGCTGCGCTCGAGCAGCGTCTGCAGCCGCTGCGGCAGTCCCAGTTCGCTCCAGGGTCCCTCGATCTCGCAGATGCTGCGCCCGCCCAGCCGGTGCTCGGGCCTGGTCGCGTCGTCGCGGCTGAGCTCGCCGGCATGGACCGCCTTCTGCACCAGGAGCCAGGCGATGATCTGGGTCAGGCGCGCGGTGAGGCGCATGGATTCGCAGCTCGTCACCAGTTCCACCGCGGCGCGGCTCGGGCTCGCCGGCTGCCATTGGCGCTCGGCGAAATAATCGCGGGCTTCGCGGATGAGGGCCATCGCCTCGTCATAGGTGCGGTCGAAGAAGGCGACGGGGGTCGGGCTGTTCGTCATCGAAGGCGTTCTTCCTGATCTTCCGTCGAGCGAATCTGCCGGTCCCCATGGAGGGGCGCCCGCGCGGGGGACCCTCGCCACCTGCGGGCTGGCAAACCGCCAGCCTGCCCCGCTGGAATTAAGAAACTCTTTGGCCCGGCTTGCAAGCCGAAAGCACTAAGACCGAGTCGCGGAAAAACCCGGTTTTCAAGGGGTTTCCCGCCCCTTGCGGGGGTCATTTTCCCTCCCCATATCGTGGTCTGTCGGGCGCCGATGATCGGGTCCGACAGACGACCGTAACGGCCGAGGGTCGACTCTTCAGAGTGATCTTCGGGATCGGAACCCATATGGCTCAAAGGAGAATATGGCCATGCGTACCTTCGATTTTTCCCCGCTCTATCGTTCCACTGTCGGCTTCGACAGCGTGACCCGTCTGCTCGAATCGGCGCTGCGTGCCGATGAGGGCCAGAACAGCTACCCGCCCTACAACATCGAGAAAACCGGTGAGAACGCCTACCGCATCACCATGGCGGTGGCGGGCTTCAGCGAGAGCGACATCACCATCACGGCCCAGGACAACAGCCTGGTCGTGACCGGCAAGATCGCGAAGACCGAGGAGGAGAAGAAGTTCCTCCATCGCGGCATCGCCGGCCGGGCCTTCGAGCGGCGTTTCGAACTCGCGGAACATATCCGCGTCTCCGGCGCCAGCCTCGTCAACGGCCTGCTCCATGTCGATCTCGTGAAGGAAGTGCCGGAGGCGAAGAAGCCCCGCACCGTGAAGATCGAGACCGTCGCGCCGAAGCAGGCGACCGTGCTCGAGAACCAGGCGGCCTGACGCCGTCTCGATAACAGACGCAGCTGAATGACGGAGAGCCGGACGAGACATCGTCCGGCTCTTTTTTCTCAATTGTCATCCCCGCGAAAGCGGGGACCCAACTCTCAACCGACGCCGCTGGATCGACATGGGCCCCCGCTTTCGCGGGGGTGACAATTGAGAGCGGGAATGACAGCGAGAGCAGGCGGAAGATCACGACGACGACAGAGTTGCTGCGCAGCACCGCTTCTACCCGATCACCGTCCGCATCGCCGCGATCGTCTCGTTCGCGCGCTCGGTGATCATCATATGCCCGGTCTCCGGCAGCACGATCTGCTTGGCCTGCGGCATCGCCTCCTTCAGCGGGATCGCGGCCTTGATGGGCGTCATGCGGTCGTCCGAGCCCAGCACGAGCAAGGTCGGGCAGCGCACCTTGGCCGCCGCCACGGCCGCGCCCTGATAGGCGTCGCAGGCGGCGAGGTCGTTGGCGAGCGCGCCCTTGGGCCCGCGTTCCAGCACGCGCACGCCGCCGCCGAGCGTCCAGAGGCCCGGTGCGCGCTGGCCGCCGATGCTGCCGACCGGGCCATGGGCCCAGGACACGATCATGTCGATGGCGCGATGATCGCCGGCGCGCGCGGCCGCCAGCAGGTCGGGATGGACCGGCATGCGCGCCGCGGCCCCCAGCAGTACCAGTGTGGCGACGCGGTCGGGCGCCTTGCCAGCGGCCTCCAGTGCGATCAGCGCGCCCATGCTGTGGCCGGCAAGCGCGAGTTGGGTGAGCCGCGCCTCGTCCGCCAGCGCCAGCACCCAGTCGGCCATGGCGGGAATGGAGGGAAGCGGCGGGCCTTCGCTGCCGCCATGGCCCGGGAGATCGGGCACCAGCACGGCGCGGCCATGATTGGCGAAATAGCGCGCGATCGTGCTCCAGACGCTGTGATCCATGCCGGCGCCGTGGATGAGGATCAGGCCCGGCTTCGCGGGATCGAATTCGTAGCCGCCGGTCGAAGCCTCGACCTTGCGGCCCGCCACCTTGAACTGGATTGCCATGGTTCCTGCCTCAGCCCTTCTGCGAGGCGCGAAGCGCCTGGGCGATATCGGCCACGATGTCCTCGGGATCCTCGAGCCCGACCGAGAGCCGGATCATGTCTTCGCCGACGCCGGCCTTCTGCAAGGCTTCGGCATCCATCTGGCGATGGGTGGTCGAGGCCGGATGCAGGATGAGGGTCTTGGCATCGCCGACATTGGCGAGATGCGAGGCGAGGTTGAGCGCCTCGATGAAGCGCCGGCCGGCCTCGCGCCCGCCCTTGACGCCGAAGCTGACCATCGAGCCCGCCCCTTTCGGGAAGAGCCGCATGGCGAGCGCGTGGTCCGGATGATCGGGCAGCCCCGGATAATTGATCCAGGCGACGGCCGGATTGGCCTTCAGCGCCGCCACCACCTTTTCGGCATTCGAGACATGGCGCGCCATGCGCAGCGGCAGGGTCTCGATGCCCTGCAGGATATAGAAGGCGTTGGCGGGGCTCATCGAGGCGCCGAAATCGCGCAAGCCCTCGAGCCGGGCGCGCAGGATGAAGGCCGCCGGCCCGAACTCCTCGGCGAAATCGACGCCGTGATAGCCCGCATAGGGCTCGGTCAGGGTCGGGAACTTGCCCGACTTCTCCCAGTCGAACTTGCCGCTGTCGACCAGGAGGCCGCCGATCGCGAGGCCGTGGCCGCCCAGCCATTTGGTCGCCGAATGCAGCAGCAGATCGACCCCATGCTCGAACGGGCGGTTGAGATAGGGCGTCGAGAAGGTGGAATCGATCAGCAGCGGCAGGCCCGCCGCATGCGCGATGTCGGCGACCTTCTCGAGATCGAGCAGCTCGAGGCCGGGATTGCCGATGGTCTCGCCGAAGACGAGCCGCGTCTCGGGCCGGATCGCGGCGCGGAAGCCGTCGATGTCCCGCGGTTTCACGAAGGTGGTCTCGATGCCGAAGCGCGGCAGCGTGAGCTTCAGCAGATTGACGCTGCCGCCATAGAGCGAGGCCGAGGCGACGATATGGCCACCCGATCCCATGAGCGTGGTGATCGCCATCACGAAGGCCGCATGGCCGCTCGCGGACGCGACCGCACCGACACCGCCCTCGAGCGCCGCGATGCGCTCCTCGAGCACGGCCACCGTCGGGTTGGAGATGCGTGAATAGATGTGGCCGGTCTGCTCGAGATTGAACAGCGACGCCGCGTGATCGACATTCTCGAACACATAGGAGGTCGTCTGATAGATCGGCACGGCGCGCGCGCCGGTGACGGGATCGGGCCGCTGGCCCGCATGCAGGCTGAGGCTGTCGAACTTGAGCGATTTCGGATCGGCCATGGCATCGATGCTTTCGAGGAACAGCGCTCGCGAGAGATCACGAGCCTTCGCGCCTTCTCACCATAGACACGGAGCGACGGCAAGCGCGAGAGAGCTATCGCGTCGGGCTGCAGACCGGCAATCGAGGAAAATTTTCGCGAAGCGTCGGTGGCGAAACGGTGCCCGGAAAGAAGAAGGCCGCTCGATTCCTGTTCGGAACCGGCGGCCTATTTTTTTATCTGAGCCTCAACCTGTCTAACTTGCTTCAGCGCCGGGAACGTTAGGTGGCAGAAGGCCGCATCGTCAAGCCGAGATTGTGGTTGACTTGCAACGACCCGTTTGATTCACCCGCGATGCGCGCAGCGGCTCATTGACATTTGTTGGACGTCGAACGATTGGCCCCGGCGCGTTTACGAAATGTCCTACGCGGCCGCTCGGGATGTGGTGTTTTTCCGGCCACAGGATGCAGGAACGCCACAGTCTCCGGTCGCGATATCGCTGCAGCGACGCGCGTGCGAAGGCTGCGTCGCGGGGGGAGAATATATTTTTATGCAGCGGCACCAAACCCGGACAAAAAAGAGCCGCCGAGCGATGCCGGGCGGCTCAAGTCAGACAGGGAGGCGCAAACATGGATCCGAAGGACCCAAGAGAGAGGCTCGCTGAACGAACCCGTCTGACGCGAATCATTACCGAGAGTCCTTGAGGATTCGTTAACGCAACGATCAAAAATAAAGCATTTTATATCAATGAATTAATTCCAAAAAGGCCCCGTTTTGGTCGGTTCTTGCTGTCACGGGCGGGCCGCTTCAGGGTTTCTTGAAGAAAGCCGCCGCGGCGCCGAGGTGGCTGCGCTTGGCGGCGATCTTGGCCTCGACGCGGCGGATCTCGCCCTTGAGCTCGTCGATATAGCCTTCGAGCTCGGCGACCGAGAGCGGTTCGAGATCGCGCAGCTTCGGGGCTGCCTTGCGGGGTTCCAGCTCTTCGGGATCCATCGCGTCCTCCGCGGGGCGGCTTGCGCTCGTTTCCGGCGCCAGTGTAGATGACGACACTCTAATCGACCCACCGCCCGACGCAGAAGCCCCGCGGGGTCACCCCCGCGGATGCGAGCCGCGCCGCGCCCCCACTAGCCATCCCGAGGCCCCTCATGACCGTCGCGCTGCCCGCCGAGATGACCGCCATTGCCATTCCGACGCCAGGCGGGCCCGAAGCCCTGGTGCCGCAGCGCCGGTCGATGCCGAAGCCGGGCGTGGGCGAGCTGTTAATCAAGGTTGCCGCCGCCGGGGTGAACCGGCCCGATGTGCTGCAGCGCCAGGGCAATTACGCGCCGCCGCCCGGCGCCACCGACATCCCGGGGCTCGAGATCGCGGGCGAGGTGGTGGCGAGCGGCGGCGAGGCCGGCCCCTGGAAGATCGGCGACAAGCTCTGCGCGCTCGTTGCCGGCGGCGGCTATGCCGAGTATTGC
Source organism: Hypericibacter terrae (assembly GCF_008728855.1). Taxonomy (GTDB): domain Bacteria; phylum Pseudomonadota; class Alphaproteobacteria; order Dongiales; family Dongiaceae; genus Hypericibacter; species Hypericibacter terrae. Next base: position 4,496,734 of record NZ_CP042906.1, read on the forward strand.
GCGGTGCCGGCGCCGCAATGCCTGCCGGTCCCGCGCGGGCTGGATCTGATCCAGGCGGCGGCCATTCCCGAAACCTTCTTCACCGTCTGGACCAATGTGTTCGAGCGCGGCGCCCTCAAGCCCGGCGAGGTGTTCCTCGTCCATGGCGGCAGCAGCGGCATCGGCACCACCGCGATCCAACTGGCAGCCCAATTGGGCTCGCGCGTGATCGCGACCGCGGGCGGCGCCGACAAGGCCGCGGCCTGCCGCTCCCTGGGCGCCGAACGCGCCGTCGATTACCGCGCCGAGGACTTCGTCGCGGCGGCGATGGAGATGACCGAGGGCAGGGGCGTCAATGTCATCCTCGACATGGTCGGCGGCGATTATTTCGCGCGGAACCTGAAATGCCTGGCGATGGAGGGCCGCATCGTCCAGATCGCCTTCCTCAAAGGCAGCAAAGTCGAGCTCGACCTCGCGCCCCTGATGATGAAGCGCCAGACCCTGACCGGCTCGACGCTGCGGCCGCGCTCGGTCGCCGAGAAGGGCGCCATCGCCAACGCTCTGAAAGACCGGGTCTGGCCGCTGATCGAGGCCGGCCGCGTCCAGCCGATCCTCTACAAGACCTTCCCGCTGGCGGAGGCCGCGGCGGCCCACCGGCTGATGGAATCGAGCGCCCATATCGGCAAGATCGTGCTGACGGTCTGAACCGGCGCGAAAGTCCGTCGTCCGAGCCCTATGTGCTTGGGCTGTCAGGATTTTTCGGAATCGGCCGGATCCGGGAAGGCCGCCGCAATTTCCTATGGCGGCGGCGGGCCTCAAATGCTATTCCCGCCCGGTCCGGACCGCTTGGGCGGCCGGCGCCGCGATCCCATATAAGTCGAACCGGCTCGCGGCCGTCTTCCCGGGTATTCCCCGCGGAGGGCGGCGCCCCTTGAGCCGCATCCGATTTTACCGCCGGTCCACCGTTGGATTTCGAGGAGAGATGAAATGGCCCGTCTGCTGATGCCCAAGGCAACCGCCGTATGGCTGGTGGAGAACACCGCGCTGAGCTTCGAGCAGATCGCCGAGTTCTGCAGCCTGCATCCGCTCGAGGTCCAGGGCATCGCGGATGGCGAGGTCGCGATCGGCATTGTCGGGCTCGACCCCGTCGCCAACGGCCAGGTCACGATGGACGAGATCGAGCGCGCGCAGAAGGATCCGACGCTGCATCTGAAGCTGCTGCGCCAGAACATCCCGCAGCCGCTGCCGCGCACCAAGGGCCCGCGCTACACGCCGGTCTCCAAGCGCCAGGACAAGCCCGATGCGGTGGCCTGGCTGGTTCGCCATCACCCCGAGCTGGGCGATGCCGCGATCGCGCGCCTGATCGGCACCACCAAGAGCACGATCGCGGCGGTGCGCGACCGCACCCACTGGAACTCGTCGAACCTGAAGCCGCGCGATCCGGTGCTGCTCGGGCTCTGCACCCAGACCGACCTGAACGCCGCCGTCGCCCGCGCGCGCAAGGCGCTCGGCAAGCCGCCCGAAGGCGACACGCCGCCGGCGCCCGTGCCGGAGACACCGGCCGAGCCCACGACCGAGACCAAGGACCGCTCGATGCTCGGCGGCTTCGACATCGCCGCCTTCATGCAGAAGTCGGGCGGCTCGTCGGGATCGTAAACCCGCCTCGCTGGCTACCGCTTCACTGTGATCCCCGGGCGCGATCCGGGGACACAGTCATTGCGACTGCGCGACGAAGCTGACCCCCGATGTCCGTGTCAAGCGCGAGCAAGGCAGCGGAGGGCGAGGCGCCGGGTCCGTCAGGCCGCCGCCAGCTTGGCTTTGAGATAGCGGCCGACCAGCAGCGCCGTCGGGTAGGAGACCTGCTCCTCTGCCTGAGCGTGCAGGATCAGCTTCTCGGCAAACTGCGCGACATCCGGCTTGTTCTCGGCCCTCGCGGCATCGACGAGATGTCCCAATGCCGCGACGATCGCCTTGTGCTCGGCCAACATCCCGGGCAACTCGACTTCGAGCCTGTCGGTCATCTTGAGCGCTGCAGCCATTCCTTTCTCGACCTTGCCTTGAGACAGCGGCACCAAAAGACCGAGGGGAGGCAAAGCGTATTCCTCCTCCTTCACGAAGTGAGGATGCAGGACTTTTGCAACCGCCTTGGCAGCCTCTCCCGTCTGGCCTCCCGCCTTGGTGGCCTTCGCCAGTTCTGCATGCAGTTCTTCATGCTCGATTTTGAGAGGGCGAGGAATCTCGAACGTCATCGAAGCCTCCTGATGGGACATGAGGAACGCGCCAACGACCCGCGTCGGCGTGAAAGTCCATTCCAAACTGCCGACACTGACAGTTAAGTGAAAGTTTGCAATCTGTTCACGGCAAAGGCATTGATCTGGCGCAAACGCCGCCGAAGTCGACCGGGAGCGACCCTGGAAACGCGCAGCGGAATCCAGACGGCCGAGAAGCGTCGAAGAGCGGCGGCCTGATGCTCAATCGAGCGAGCGGATCATCACATAGTAGGTCGGGTGATCCATGCCCGGATGGGCGCGGGCCGCGATGGGCGCGAAGCCCATGCTTTCAAAGAACGCAATGTTGTCAGGCAGCAGAATGCGCACATTGAGCGTCACTTGGCGGACGCGCGCGCCTTGCGCCGCGGCGATGACCGAGCCGACCAGGGCGCGCGCGATACCGCGACGCCGCCAGCCTGGCCTGACCGCGAGCCGGCCGAGATAGAAACCCTCGCCTTCCGGATGCCAGAGCACGGAGCCGACCAGAAGACCGCCGGCCTCCGCGACGCTGCCCGCCCCTTTTACCAGCGCCGCCGCGATGCCGGGGCCCGTCTCCGACAAGGCGCCGGGCCGGGGCTGGAGCTTTCCGTCATAGGACGCGAAGGCCTCGTGCAGCAGCGCTGCGATCGCGTCGCCATCCGCAGGCACCGCAGCGCGCAAGCGAAAGCCAGGGTCAGGCCGAAGCTCAGCGGCGGAACCCGTCATCGGCCCGTTCAGCCCTTGCTCTGACCCTTGCCGTAGCCCACGCCCTGCAGCGCTTCGCCGATCTCCGGCAGGATCGCCGGATCGTCGATGGTGGCGGGCGTCTTGTATTCCTCGCCATCGGCGATCTTCTGCATGGTGCCGCGCAGGATTTTCCCCGAGCGCGTCTTGGGCAGGCGCTTCACCACGGCCGCGGTCCTGAAGGCCGCGACCGGGCCGATGCGCTCGCGCACCAGCGCTACGGCTTCGTCGACGATCTGATGCGCGTCGCGCGACACGCCGGCCTTGAGCACGAGGAAGCCCAGCGGCACCTGCCCCTTGAGCTCGTCATGGGCGCCGATGACGGCGCATTCGGCCACGTCGGGATGAGCCGCCAGCACCTCCTCCATGGCGCCGGTCGAGAGCCGGTGCCCCGCGACGTTGATCACATCGTCGGTGCGCGCCATCACATAGACATAGCCGTCCGCGTCGATGAAGCCGGCATCGCCGGTGTTGTAATAGCCGGGATAGGCGCGCAGGTAGGAATCGAAGAAGCGCTGCTCGGCGTTCCACAAGGTCGGGAAGGTGCCCGGCGGCAGCGGCAGCTTGCAGACGAGCGCCCCGATATCGCCGTGCTTGACCTCTTGGCCCTCGGCATTCAGCACCCGCACGTCCCAGCCCGGCACCGCCTTGGTCGGCGAGCCATGCTTGACCGGGAACTGCTCGATGCCCATGCAGTTCGAGACGATCGGCCAGCCCGTCTCGGTCTGCCACCAGTGATCGATGACCGGCACCTTGAGATGGGCCTCGGCCCATTCGAGCGTCGCCGGATCGGACCGCTCGCCCGCGAGGAAGAGGGTGCGGAAGCTGCGCATGTCGTAGTTGCGCAGGAGCTTCGCGTCGGGATCGTCGCGCTTGATCGCGCGAAAGGCCGTGGGTGCGGTGAAGAGCGCCGAGACCTTGTGCTGCTGGATCACGCGCCAATAGGCGCCGGCGTCGGGCGTGCCGACCGGCTTGCCCTCATACAGTACCGTGGTGCAGCCCTGCAGCAGCGGCGCATAGACGATGTAGGAATGACCGACCACCCAGCCCACATCGGAGGCCGCCCACCACACCTCGCCCGGCTCGATGCCGTAGATGTTCTTCATGCTCCATTGCAGCGCCACCGCATGGCCGCCATTGTCGCGCACCACGCCCTTGGGCTGGCCGGTGGTGCCGGAGGTGTAGAGTACATAGAGCGGATCGGTCGCGGCCACGGGCACGCAGGCCGCCGGCCTGGCGGCGGCGGCCGCTTCTTCCCAATCGAGATCGCGGCCGGGCTTCATCTCGGCCCTGGCCTGCGGGCGCTGCAGGATGATGCAGCGCTCCGGCTTGAACTGGGCGAGATCGATCGCGGCGTCGAGCAGGGGCTTGTAAGGCAGGACGCGGCCGGGCTCGAGACCGCAGGAGGCCGAGACCACGATCCTGGGTTTGGCGTCGTTGAGCCGCGTCGCCAGCTCCGCCGGCGCGAAGCCGCCGAACACCACCGAATGAATCGCGCCGAGGCGTGCGCAGGCGAGCATCGCGATCGCGGCCTCGGGCACCATCGGCATATAGAGGATGACGCGATCGCCCTCGACGACGCCCTGGCCTGCGAGCACGCCGGCGAAGCGCGCCACCAGATCGGTCAGCTCCGCATAGGTGAAGCTGCGCGTCTCGCCGGTCATGGCGCTGTCATAGATCAGCGCCGCCTGCTGGCCCCGTCCCGCCGCGACATGGCGGTCGAGGCAGTTGTAGCAGGTGTTGAGCACGCCGCCGGCAAACCAGCGATAGAAGGGCGGGCGGCTGTCGTCGAGCAGCTTGTCCCAGCGCTTCTCCCAATGAATGGTGCCCGCGGCCTCGCTCCAGAATCCCTCCGGATCCTCGAGCGAGCGGCGATGGATGTCTGCGTAACGGCTAGCCATGACGTCCCCCGGTTCTTCTTTTCGGGCGCTCATTGCTCGATCGGGCCCGTCGATGCGCCGACTCTGCCCAATCGCCCCGTCCGGGTAAAGCCGCGCGGGTTCCCCGCCCTCAGGCGTCCTTCAGCCAGCTTTCATACTCGGCCGCCATGCCGGCGATCGCGGCCTCGAGGATGCGCTGGCCCGCCTCGACCGAGGAAAGGCCGGGGTTGGAGCCGATGCGGCCATCGGGAAACTTGCGGCGATAGTCGGCCGCGTCGGCGAAATCGCCCGAGGGCGCGATCTCCGGATCGAGCGTCATCGGCTTTGCGGCCTCGGGATAGGCGGCCCAGGTCATCGACACTTCCGAGGGCGTGGCATGGCTGCCCTCGGCGCGGCCATAGAGCTCGCGCGACAGCGCGCCGACCTGTTTCGCTTCCCACCAGTTCTTCAGGCGGCAGCGGATCGCCGGCATGTTGGCGGCAGCGCCGCTCGCGGGCGCCAGGCTGGCGCCGGCATAGATCTCGGAGAAGGCCGCGGTCAGCGTCGCGATATTGCCGCCATGGCCGTTGAGGAAGAAGAAGCGTCGGAAGCCATGGACGGCCAGGGATTCCACCATGTCGCGCACGACGGCGATGAGGGTCGAGGGCCGCAGGGTCATGGAGCCCGGAAAGCCCAGATGATGCTGCGCCATGCCGACCGAGATGGTGGGCGCCACCATCGCCCCGGTGCGGTCGCCCACGCCCTTGGCCACTTCCTCGGCGCAGATCGCATCGGTCCCGACGAGGCCGTTGGGACCGTGCTGCTCGGTCGAGCCGATCGGCATGATGATGCCCTGGCTGCGGGTCAGATAGGATTCGACCTCGGGCCAGGTGGCGAGCTGAAGCTGCATGAAAGCGGCACTCCTTCGATTTGATGCGGCCCGGCTTTGACGCGATGCGGGGCCGGCGGCATGATGCGGGAGCGCCGGCCCGCGGGGCAAGGCGCATCGATTCCTTGCCAGCCCCTCCTCGATCCCAGGCAGTTTCCTCCATGGCCAATATCGGCGTCTTCGCCACGATCCTGGACGCGGCGGGCCATCTGCTGCTGGTGCGCCAGAACTATGCCGGTCGCGTCTGGTCGCAACCGGGCGGGCGGGTCGAGCCGAAGGAATCGCCGCTCGAGGCCTTGCATCGCGAGGTGCGCGAAGAGACCGGCCATCGCATCCAGGTCGAGCGTTTCGTCGGCGCCTATTCGCGCACCTATGACGACGATCTGGTGCTGGCCTTCATCGGGCACTCGATCGGCAGCGAACCCTGGGCGCCCGACGGCGAGATTTCGGCGATCGGATTCTTCGCGCCCGATCGCCTGCCCGAGCCGATGAACCTGCGCACGCGCATCCGGATCGCGGACGCGCTCGCCGGCCGCTCGGGGCTGGTGCGCGTCTTTGACGCGCCGGAAAACCAGCAGGCGAGCTTTCCCGAGGGCGCCTGAGGAAACGCGCGGAGACAGCGGGCGCAAGACCGCCGGGCGCGATCCTTCTCACGATGGGGTGCAAGGATACGAGTGAAACCTTGCCGCCTGCAGCCCAAGTCAGGCAGCGGACGAAATCCGGCTCAGACGAGCGTCAGTGCGTCGTCAGTGAGGAGCCAAATGATTGATTTCGTCTTTGATTTTGAGCTTTTGCCGCTTAAGTTCGGTGATCCGGATATCGTCCGGATGCGGCCGGGACTCTTCTTCGGCGATCAGTTTATCGAGGTCGGAATGCTTCGTCTTGAGTGCTTCGACATGTTCCATTGCGGACATGCGAGTACCTCCTTTCCGGGTTCCGAGGCCGATCAACGAAACAATGCTAACGCCGCCCCGAGGCGGTTGTAAACGAGATCGGCATGGTACGGCGAAACCCCAAGGAATCCGCGGCAGAGAGCCCTGCGACCCGGCTGATCGTCGGCATGAGCGGGGCGTCGGGCGCCATCCTCGGGATTCGCCTGCTGCAGGCGCTGCGACCCCTGCCGGTTGAGGTCCATCTGGTGATCTCGCGCGCGGCCGAGCTCACCATCGCCTACGAGACCGATTTGAAGGTGACGGAGGTGCGGGCGCTGGCCGATGCGACGCACGGCATCCACGAAATGGCGGCGCCGATTTCGAGCGGCTCCTTCCCGACGCTGGGCATGGTGATCGCGCCCTGCTCGATCAAGACCATGTCGGAGATCGCGACCGGCGTGACCTCGTCGCTGCTGACGCGCGCCGCCGACGTGACCTTGAAGGAACGCCGCCGCCTCGTGCTCATGCTGCGCGAGACGCCGCTCCATACCGGCCATCTGCGCAACCTGACGGCCCTCTCCGAAATGGGTGCCATCATCGCGCCGCCGGTGCCGGCCTTTTATGCGAGACCCAGGACGATCGAGGAGATGGTCGATCACAGCGTCGGCCGCGTCTGCGATCTCTTCGGCCTCGACACCGGCGCCGTCAAACGCTGGCAAGGCCCGCCGCTGAGCCCGCGCTCGCGGAAAGCGCGCGGCCGCGGGGAGAGCGAAGAGGATTGAGGCGGACGAGGACTGAGGCCGGTCAGAAGAAGACAGAAGATTAAGATAACTGTTCCCTCCCCCTTTTCAGGGGGAGGGTTAGGGAGGGGGACGGCGAGATCGGCGTCTTCCCCCTCCCTAGCCCTCCCCCGCAAGACGCAGGACTGTCCGGGGAACGGACTCAAGGGATTCAAACGACTCATTTTTATTGTTCTAAGTCTCGCACGCCCACGGATCACGTCTAATCCATATGCGCCAACACTTTGATACGATTCATGAAAACTTTCCCCGGACACTCCTGCGCAAGACGGGGGAGGGAACAAGATGTGTCTCTATCTTCCAACCCTCACCCAAAACACGCCCTGATCAGCGTCTCCACCGCCGCCTGATCCTCCGTGCCCGGCGGCTTCGCCAGGCGCGCGAGATAGCGGTCGATGTGATGACGCGCCGCGGCGGCGGCGTTCCCGGCGGCCTTCGCTTCCGGCAGCAGGGCGGCCAAGGCATTCTGCGCCAGTTCCTCGCCAGCGATCTCGGCTTCCAGCACGCGCTTGCGCAAGGCCATGCCCGCATCGGTCGGGACCGGCGCCACGCCCTGCTTCAGGCGGTTCCGCACCGCGCGCAGCGGTTCCACCACCTGCTCGCGCCAGAGCTGGATCGTGGCTTCCGCCCTGGCGATGTCGGCGTCGCCCAAGGCGCGACCCTCGGCGGCCGCCCAGCAGCCATAGAGCAGCAGATTGACGTCGGCGCCGAGCCGGTCCTGCAGGCCGATCACCGCCGGTGAAAGGCCGGGCTTGCCGTAATGCGCCAGGCTGAATTCCCAGAACCCGCGTTTTGCATCGCCGCTCATGATCGTTTTTCGAACTCCATTGCTAATCCCCGAATGAAATACCGAGCCCGCGGGCCGTGTGCACCAGCGTGCCTTTCGGATCGACCACCTGGCTGTGCTCGGTCGCCTCGAGGATCGACACGTCGATCACGCGCCGGTTCTGCCAGGCCACCATGCGGTCGAACTTGCCGGCCTCGATCAGGTCCACGGCATGCACGCCGAAGGCCTGCGCGATGATCCGGTCGCGGGCGTCGGGCGGGCCGCCGCGCTGCAGATGACCCAGCACCGTAACGCGGGTCTCGGCTCCGGTCATCGCCGCGAGCCTTTCGCTGACATAGTGACCGATGCCGCCATAGGTGGCCTTGCCGCCGACATGGATCCGCGTGACCGGCTCGCCGCTCTCGGTCGGCACCGCTTCCGCCACCACCACCAGCGCGAAATTCCGGCCTTGCCGCTTGATGTCGTCGATCTTCGCCGCCACGCGCTCCATGCGATAGGAAATCTCGGGAATGAGAATCACGTCGGCGCCCCCGGCGATGCCGGCAGAGAGGGCGATATGGCCGGCGTCGCGCCCCATCACCTCCAGCACCATCACGCGGTCATGGCTGGCGGCCGTCGGCTGCAGCCGATCCAGCGCTTCGGTCGCCACCTGTACGGCGGTGTCATGTCCGACCGAGATCTCGGTCAGCCCGAGATCGTTGTCGATGGTCTTCGGGATGCCGACCAGATTGAGGCCGCCCTGCTGGGCGAGCCGGCGCAGGATCTTGAAGGAGCCGTCGCCGCCGATGCCGATGACGGCGTCGAGGCCGAGCTGGCGATAGCCCTCGATCACCTCCTCGGACCGGTCCACGCTATGCCCGTCCGCCATCGGAAAGGCGAAGGGATCGCCGCGGTTGGTGGTGCCGAGCACCGTCCCGCCCTGGCGCAGCAGCACCGTCGTCATGGTGTAGGGGTCGAGCCGCTCGGCCGATACCGGCCGCGCCATCAGCCCCGCCGTGCCCTGATGCAGCCCGATCACCTCCCAGCCCTTGTTGCTGGTCGCATGGAGGACAACGGCCCGCAGGACGGCGTTCAGCCCGGCGCAATCGCCGCCGCTGGTGAGAATTCCGATTCGCTTGGTCATGCGCGAGGCGTCTCCCTGATGGGCGTCATGGAATCCCGATGGGCCGCAAGGCCGAGTCTGGGAACGCAATCTTGGTTAATCAGTGTCGGGGCTGGCTGTGATCTGTACAAGGCGTGGCGACCGACAAGGGAGAATCGACTCGGGCCGGACGCATAGTATCCGGGGTCGGGCTCGACTATACTCCCGGCCATCCCGCCTGCACCGGAGAGCCTGGATGTTGGGGCAAGAGGATTTGCGCCGCCGGCTCGAAGAGCTGCGCAGCGAGCATCGCGATCTGGACGACGTGATCGCCCAGCTGCAGATGACGGCACCTTTCAACCAGCTGCAGGTGCAGCGGTTGAAGAAGCGCAAGCTTGCGCTCAAGGACCAGATCATCAAGCTGGAGAGCCAGCTGCTGCCCGACATCATCGCCTAGAACGACCGGACTCTCCGGTCAAAACGCCAGGAATCCCGCGCGGTTCCGCGCCTTGCCACCCCACCCCTCCCCCCTATAATGTCGCGCTCCCGCCGGGGCGGGGCCCGGTTGGGATCAAGGGGCCGGGATCTGGGGAGCGAGGCGAAGCGCGCATGGCCAAGACGGCACCGTCGGTCGGCATCATCATGGGAAGCCAGAGCGACTGGGATACCATGCGCCACGCCGCCAGCACGCTGGACGAGCTGGGCGTGCCGCACGAGGTCCGGATCGTCTCGGCCCATCGCACGCCCAAGCGCCTCTACAGCTATGCCCAGAGCGCAAAGAAACGCGGCCTGAAGGCGATCATCGCGGGCGCCGGCGGGGCAGCCCACCTGCCCGGCATGACGGCGTCCATGACCACCTTGCCGGTTCTGGGCGTCCCGGTGGAGAGCCAGGCACTCAAGGGGCTCGACAGCCTGCTCTCGATCGTCCAGATGCCGGCGGGCGTCCCGGTGGGCACGCTCGCCATCGGCAAGGCCGGCGCCATCAATGCCGCCCTCCTGGCCGCCGCGGTGGTGGCGCTGGCGGACAAGCGACTCGACAAGCGGCTGGAGGCCTGGCGCGAGGCGCGCACGGCCGCAGTCGCCGAAAAGCCCATCATGGACGCGCCGAGCCCTCGATGAGCAGCAGCCACGCCGCGAAGGGCGCCACCGCTTCGGCCGACAAGGGCCAAGTGATCGCGCCGGGATCGACCGTCGGCATCCTCGGCGGCGGCCAGCTCGGGCGCATGGCGGCGATGGCCGCGGCCCGGCTCGGCTTCAAGACCCATATCTATTGCCCGCCCGGCGACAACCCGGCGACCTATGTCTCGAACGCCGCGACGATCGCGCCCTACGAGGACGAGGCGGCCCTCGCGCGCTTCGCCGCGGCGGTCGATGTCGTCACCTTCGAGTTCGAGAATGTGCCGAGCCGCACCGCCGAGGCCCTGGCCCGGCTGAAGCCGACGCGCCCCGCACCGCGCGTGCTCCATATCTGCCAGGAGCGGCTGCGCGAGAAAGACTTCCTCGCCGCCATCAAGGTGCCGACCACGCGCTATATGGAAGTGGCGCGGGCCGAGAGCCTGGAGCGCGCGCTGCGCGAGATCGGCCATCCCGCGATCCTGAAATCGGCGCAGTTCGGCTATGACGGCAAGGGCCAGGTGCGGATCGACGCCGACAGCAGGCCCGAGGACGCCTGGGCCAAGATGGGGGCCTCGATCGGCATCCTCGAGGCCTTCGTCGATTTCCGGCTGGAGATCTCGGTCATCGTCGCCCGCGCGCTCGACGGCAATGTCGTCGCCTATGAGCCGGTCGAGAACCAGCATCGCCATCACATCCTCGACACCACGATCGTGCCGGCGCGCGTGACGCCCACCGTCGCCATGCGCGCGGAAGCGATCGGCCGGCATATCGCCGAGGAGCTGGGGCTGATCGGATTGCTCGCGGTCGAGATGTTCGTGACCAACGATGGCGAGGTGCTGGTCAACGAGCTGGCGCCGCGCCCGCATAATTCGGGCCACTGGTCGATCGATGGCTGCATCACCAGCCAGTTCGAGCAGTTCATCCGCGCCGTCTGCGGCCTGTCGCTGGGCTCGGTCGAGCGCCATTCGGACGCGGTGATGAAGAACCTCCTGGGAGACGACGTGCTGGCCTGGAAAGAGATCCTCGCCGAGCCCGGCGCCAAGCTCCATCTCTACGGCAAAGCCGAACCCCGCCCCGGCCGCAAGATGGGCCATGTGACCCGGCTCACGCCGAAGCGGTAAGGGGAAGAATCCAAGGCCGAAGAACCGAAAAACTCACGCCCCCTCCCCTTGCGGGAGGGGGTAGGGGGAGGGGTGCTGCCGCAGGATATCAGCCGCCTCTCGACTTAGACTCGTCATTTCATTCTCTGCGCGCGTTGGCAGGTATCGACTATCATGAAGGCTCCGGATCGTACCAACCCACCTCAATCTCGTTGTCTCGATATCGGAATTCGGCTCGCTTGACGATTGGGCTCTGTGGATCGGCACGCAGTCGATCACCGATCAGTCGTCTCAGCTCCGCAGAGCGCTGATCCCTGAGAGGGAAGGCGGGGTGAGTCTCCAATCCCACTTTTCCTTGCTTAAAGTCCGCTTCCCACCCTTGCCAGATTTCCCAGTCTTCTAGGATCAACGCAAGAAGGGCCGACTCTACCTCTGATAACCGGAAGAGACCTGAATAGTCGTCCTGGGTTTCGCTGAATTCAGACTCGTAGATATGCGGCTTTCCCTGGTAGTCGGCCACGCCCAGCCGAGGGCCATCCCAGAACCCGTTTACAGTGTAGACTCGTTCCCAATGCATCGACGCTGCGTCCGCCCTGCCGTTAGCGACGCAAGGGAGTTTAGATGACGTGTGAGTAGCCGCGATAAACCCATCCCGAGATTTTTCTTGGGATTTTCAACTCTACGAGGGGTCTGCAAAATCGCGGCCGCGGCACCCCTCCCCCTACCCCCTCCCGCAGGGGGAGGGGGCGAGAGATTCTTTGCTACGCTGCGTTGCCGCGCCTCAAGCGCCGCAGAATCCGCGCCGGGTCGGGCAGCTTCTCGAACAGCTTCTTCGCGCGGCCGATCTGTTGCGGGATCTTCATCACGTCGGCGATGCGCCGGTCGAGGAAGGTCCAGCTCTCGCGGCAGCCCTCCGACTTGTCGTCGAGCCAGTAGAGCGCGGTGCTGCTGACGACGCCCGCGAGCAGCGCGCGCTTGGTGTAGAAGTTGTAGTCCGTGGAGCGGTCGCCGATGCCGTGCCAGATCGCATCGACCGTGCGATAGAGCAGCTTGGCCGCGCGCGGCGCTTCCTGCGGCTGGGCGAGGAAGCCCAGCAGGCGGCGGACCGCCTCGCGATCGGCGTTCCAGGGCTCGAGCCGCAGCCGCACGGCGAGCGCGACGCGCTCGCGGATCTTGAGCGAAGCCAGGTCGCGCTTGGCCAGCGCCTCCAGCATCTGCCGGTCGGCCTCCTCGTGGAAGAGCGCCGCCAGCTCCGTCATGCCGCCCGGCACCAGCAGCAGCGCCTTGGGGAGATCGAGCCCGAGATCGGCGGCCCCGGCCTTGAGCGCGGCCGGGCTCCAGCCGTCGAAGGGCACATGGCGCAGCACGGTTCGCAGCAGCGCCACATAGACATCGCGATTGGCGTCAGCGGGTTTCATGGCTTAATCCTCGCCCGGTGTGCCGGTGGCCTGGATCGGCGGCGCGCCATGCTTCATCTCCTCGACGAAGGAGAGCAGCGACAGGTCGGTCATGCGCTGCGGATAGAGCGTGCCGTCGAGATGGTCGCATTCATGCTGCACCACGCGGGCATGGAAGTCGCGCGCCTCGCGCTCGATCGTCTCGCCCGAGAGCCCGAGCCCGCGATAGCGGATATGGCGCCAGCGCGGCACGGCGCCGGTGAGGCCCGGTACCGAGAGGCAGCCCTCCCAGCCCAGCGCCTTCTCCTCATCGAGCGGCTCGATGACCGGATTGATCAGGCAGGTCATCGGCACGGGCCCGCCCTCGCCCGCGCGGTGGGGCGGCACTTCGAAGATGACGACGCGCAAGGGGACATGGACCTGGGGCGCCGCGAGCCCGACGCCGCCGGCATCGGCCAGCGTCTCCAGCATGTCGGCGACGAGCCGGCTGATCTCGGGAGCGGTCGGATCCGCCACCGGATCGGCCGGGCGGCGCAGGACGGGATGCCCCATGCGGGCGATCTTGAGAATGGCCATGGCCCTAATATGGGGGATCGAGTGGGATCGCGGAAGATCAGCGACTTTTCACCTCCCCCCTTGAGGGGGAGGCTGGGGTGAGGGGTGGATGCAGGGCTCGGTCAGCAACGGCTGGAGTTGATGTCGGCTGCGTGACGACTTCACGACACTGGCCGTTTGGCGCTCATTGCGTCCTACGATCACCCCCCACCCTAACCTCCCCCTCAAGGGGGAGGGGATGGATTCACACTCCAAGTGCAACACTTGGCTGCAGAAGATTTCAGCGGGGCTGTGCCAGTCAAGGCATTTGCGCGGGGTGTTGTTGTAGGCGCGGACCAGATTTGAGAGTTGGCGTGTGGTGAGGGTGTCGAGGTTGGTTTTTCTGGGGATGTTGCGGCGCAATCGCCCGATGGCGTTTTCGACGCCCCCTTTCTGCCAGGGAGCATAGGGGTCGCAGAAGAAGGTCTGGATATCGAGGCGGTGGAGCTCGTAGTGACGGGCGAACTCGGTGCCATTGTCGAAGGTGATGGTCTGGCGCAGGGATTGGGGCAGAGGCCCGAGCAAGCTGGCGATAGCGTCGGCGATCGGCTCGGCATGCTTGCCGTTGGACCGGCCGACGATGAGCAGGCGGGAGGATCGCTCATGCAAGGCGAGGAGGGCCTGGCCGTAGCGGGTGAACATCATGAGATCGGCTTCCCAGTTGCCGGCGACCGAACGGTCCCCGACGGCGGCGGGTCTTTCTGCAATGGAAACACGATCTTGGATGTGCAGGGCCGAGCTGCCGCCCTTGCGGCCGCGGCGGCCGCGTTTGCTCTTGGCGCGGGGCAGGTAATGGCGCCAGCGATAGTCCTTGTGGCGGGTGATCTGGGCCTGGATGAAGCGGTAGATGCTCTCCGGGCTGATGACGTGCCGGCCCTGCTGGCGTTCGAGCCAGCCGCAGACCTGCTCGGGCGACCAGCCTTTCTTCAGGCCGTCGAGGACTTGCCGGCGCAACTTGGCGTCACGTTCCAGACGCGAGCCTCGCCAGCGCCGGGCCCGGGTCTGCTGCTGGGCGTAGACGGCCCGATAGCCGATCTGACGGCCGGTGTTTCGCTTCAGCTCCCGAGAAATCGTCGATGCTGGGCGATCCAGAGCTGCAGCGATCTGGCGGATCGAGTGGTCTTTGGCCTGAAGGCTGGCAAGGATGGCGCGCTCTTCGGCCGAGAGCTGAGTGTATTTTGTTCCCATGGCAACACCCTAATCTGGTGTTGCACTTCGTTTGAAAATTCAGCGGGGTCTGAGTTTCGAGATTTTCGGACGTGGGCGCTCGAACTGGCATCCGCAAGAACCGGATGTTTTTCGGCAGACGCCTTGCCTAGGGTCTAAGTGCTTCCTGTCGCCACAGCAGCCGAGAGCTCGTGCCATGCTCCGCCTCTACGACTACCTTCCCTCGCAGAATGGCTGGAAAGTGCGCCAGCTCCTGGCCCATCTCGATCTCCCCTATGAGCACCGGATGGTCGAGATCTTCCAGGGCGCGCAGCACAAGCCCGAGTTCCAGGCGCTCAATCCCGGCGGGACCGTGCCGGTGCTGGAGGTCGAGCCCGGCCGCGCCATCGCCGAATCGAACGCCATCCTCTGCTATCTGGCGGAGGGCACGACCTATCTGCCGGAGGGCCGCTTCGACCGGGCCAAGGTGATGCAGTGGCTGTTCTTCGAGCAGAACTATGTCGAGCCGGTGATCGGCAGCCTGCGCTACTGGACCCTGACCGGGAAGCTCGAGCGCAACGCGGCGGGCGTGCCCGCCCGGCGCCAGCGCGGGATCCGCTCGCTCGAGGCCCTCGATCGCCATCTGGCGAGCCGCGACTTCCTCGCCGGCCGCTATTCGATCGCCGATATCGCCGTCTATGCCTATGGCGCCTGGGCCGAGGAAGGCGGGTTCGATCTGGGGCCCTTTGCCGCCTTCCGGGCCTGGAAGGCGCGAGTCGCCGGGCTCCCGGGCCATCTGGCGACCCGCTATGATTATTCAATCGACCCCGACGCCAGCCGCGACCTCTAGGGGCAGCGCGGCGGCCCGACCGCAACCTGTTGTTATTCAATCGATTCCAGGCGGGTCGGGCGCGGCGGCGGACTGTGCCAAAACGCGCTAAGGCCTTGCGCGATAAGGGTTCACACCCACCGGAAACTCTGTTATACACCCGCCCCTCAGCTGGTTCGCATCCGACCCGGCCCGTTATTTTTTGTCCCCGTTTGGAGAGCAGAGGCGTCCTTGCAAGTTCTCGTTCGTGACAACAACGTCGATCAGGCCCTGCGCGCGCTCAAGAAGAAGATGCAGCGCGAGGGTATCTTCCGCGAGATGAAGATGCGCCGTAACTACGAGAAGCCCTCCGAGCGCCGCGCGCGCGAGAAGGCGGAAGCGGTCCGCCGCCACCGCAAGCTGCTGCGCAAGCGCATGGAGCGCGAAGGCTACTAAGCCGACGCCCCGCTTCGGCGGATCCAGAGATACGAAACGGCGCTGCCCCCAGGGGCGGCGCCGTTTTTGATTCTGGGCTTAGCCTCGAATGGCGCGGACTTTTCGTTGCCCGCGAAGCTTCTCAATCGTCATCCCCGCGAAAGCGGGGACCCATCTTGATCCAGGTCACCAGGCTTAGAGTTGGGTCCCCGCTTTCGCGGGGATGACGGTAAGAGCGATGGCGACCACGGGCTCGGAACAATCGCGACCGCGCCGAGAATTACCCCAGCGCCTTCACGATCCCCTCGGTCACCTTCTTCGCGTCGCCGAACAGCATCATGGTGTTGTCGCGGAAGAAGAGCTCGTTCTCGACGCCGGCATAGCCCGAGGCCATCGAGCGCTTGATGAAGAGCACGGTCTTGGCCTGCTCGACCTCGAGGATCGGCATGCCGTAGATCGGGCTCTTGGGATCGTTCTTGGCGGCGGGATTGGTGACGTCGTTGGCGCCGATCACGAAGGCGACGTCGGTCGAGGAGAATTCGCGGTTGATGTCCTCGAGCTCGAACACCTCGTCATAGGGCACGTTGGCTTCGGCCAGCAGCACGTTCATATGGCCCGGCATGCGGCCCGCCACCGGATGGATGGCGTAGGAGATCTTGACGCCTTCCTTCTTCAGGATGTCGGCCATCTCGCGCAAGGCATGCTGCGCCTGCGCGACCGCCATGCCGTAGCCCGGCACGATGATCACCGAGCCCGCATTCTTCAGGATGAAGGCCGCGTCCTCGGGCGAGCCCGATTTGACCGGCCGGTCGGCGGCCTTGGGCCCGCCCGCCGCGGCGGCCCCGGAATCGGTGCCGAACCCGCCCAGGATCACGTTGAAGATCGAGCGGTTCATCCCCTTGCACATGATGTAGCTGAGGATGGCGCCCGACGAGCCGACGAGGGCGCCGGTCACGATCAGGAGGCTGTTGCCGAGCGTGAAGCCGATGCCGCAGGCGGCCCAGCCCGAATAGGAGTTGAGCATCGACACCACCACCGGCATGTCGGCGCCGCCGATGGGCAGGATCAGCAGGAAGCCCACCAGCAGCGACAGTGCGATCAGCACCCAGAAGACGATCGGGTCCTGGGTGATCACCAGCGCCACGATCAGGGCGACGATGGCGATGCCGATGGCGGCGTTGAGGATATGCTGGCCCTTGAAGACCAGGGGCGCGCCCGAGAGCAGCGCCTGCAGCTTGGCGAAGGCGACGATCGAGCCGGTGAAGGTGATGGCACCGATGGCGACCCCCAGCCCCATCTCGACCAGGCTCTGGCCCTTGATGGCGCCGATGGTGCCGATGCCGAACTCGTCCGGCGAGAAGAAGGCCGCGACCGCGACGCAGACCGCGGCCAGGCCGACCAGGCTGTGGAAGGCCGCCACCAGCTGCGGCAGGGCCGTCATCTGGATGCGCAGCGCGATCACGGTGCCGATGGCGCCGCCGACCAGGATCGCCGCGGCGATGATCGGATAGGAAACCACCTCGGGCGAGGCCAGCGTGGTGGCGATGGCGATGGCCATGCCCGCCATGCCGAAGAAATTGCCGCCGCGGGAGGTCACGGGGCTCGACAGGCCGCGCAGCGCCATGATGAAGCAGATGGCAGCGGCGAGATAGGCGTAGGCCGAAAGTTCTTCCGTCACAATATCGCTCCCGCGCCTGAGGCCTATTTCTTCGGCTCTTTTTTCTTGAACATGGACAACATCCGGTTGGTCACGATGAACCCGCCGAAGATGTTGACCGAGGCCAGCGCCACCGCGATGAAGCCCATCACCTGCGAGAGATTGAAATGCGCAGGACCGGCCGCGATCAGCGCGCCGACGATGATGACGCTCGAGATCGCGTTGGTGACGGCCATGAGCGGCGAATGCAGCGCCGGCGTCACCCGCCAGACCACGTAATAGCCGACGAAACAGGCCAGCACGAAGACAGTGAAGAGTTGGACGAAGGGCGCGTGAGCGTGAGTCGCGAGCGTGTCTTCCATGTCGGTCTCCCTCAGCCCGCCAATGCCGGATGCACGACCTTGCCGTCGCGGGTCAGGCCGGTGCCTTTGATGATCTCGTCGTCCCAGTTGATTTTCAGGCCCTTGGTCTCCTTGTCGATCATGAGGGAGACGAAGGCCAGGAGGTTGCGGGCATAGAGCGAGCTGGCGTCGGCCGCGAGGCGCGAGGGCAGGTTGAGATGCCCGACGATCGTGACGCCATGCTTGACCACGACCTTGCCGGGCTCGGCGATCGGGCAATTGCCGCCCTGCTCGACCGCAAGATCGACGATGACGGAGCCGGGCTTCATGGTCTTGACCATCTCCTCGCTCACCAGCACCGGCGCCTTGCGGCCGGGGATGAGCGCCGTCGTGATGACGATGTCCTGCTTCTTGATGGTCTCGGCCGTCAGCGCCGCCTGTTTCTGCTTGTAGGCGTCGCTCATTTCCTTGGCATAGCCGCCGGCGGTCTCGGCCTGCTTGAACTCCTCGTCCATCACCGCGACGAAGGTGGCGCCGAGACTCTCGACCTGCTCCTTGGCGGCGGGACGCACGTCGGTCGCCGAGACGATGGCGCCGAGGCGCCGCGCGGTCGCGATCGCCTGCAGCCCCGCCACGCCGGCGCCCATCACCAGCACGCGCGCCGGCGCGATGGTGCCGGCTGCCGTCATCATCATCGGAAAGGCCCGCCCGAACTCGGCCGCCGCGTCGACCACGGCCTTGTAGCCGGCGAGGTTCGACTGCGAGGAGAGCACGTCCATCACCTGCGCGCGGGTGATGCGCGGCATCATCTCCATGGCAAAGGCAACGACACCCTTGGCCGCATATTGCTGCACCTGGTCCTTGGCGCCGTGGGGGCTCAGGATCCCCACCAGCACCGCGCCGGATTTCATCAGCGCCAGCTCGTCGGGGCCGCCCTCGGCCGCCGTCAGCGGTCGCTGCACCTTCAGCACCAGATCGGCATCCTTGAGCGCCGAAGCCTCGTCGGGCGCGATCTCCGCGCCCGCAGCCTTGTAGGCCTCGTCGGAGATGTTGGCGCCGCCGCCGGCACCGGTCTCGATCACGACGCTGGCGCCGAGGCCGACATATTTCTTCACGGTGTCGGGCGACACCGCCACGCGCGCCTCGTGAGGGCGCCGTTCCCTGGCTACGCCAATCTTCATGAAACCCCGTCCCGCTCGCTGCCCCGCCGAAATCCGGAGCCCCCTGCATTGGCCGACAACAATGCCCAAGGCGGGCCCGATTCACAAGCGGCCCGGACCGGCGCGGGCGGGAAATTGGCCTGATTCTGGTGCGGGTTACTCGGTCGCCTGAAGGCCGGCCGCCTGGAGCGCCTTGGCCTGCCGCTTGCCCAGTGTCTTCACGTCGAAATCCTCGATCAAGCCATGGAACAGCCGGTGCCAGTTCACCTCGGCCTTGAGATGGAGGAAGACCGAGCCCAGCCCGACGGCGGCGCGGTCCATCAGCAGGAATTCGCGCGGCGGCTTCACGGGCCCCAGCCGGCGCAGCTCGGCATGGACCTCCTGCGCCACCTCGCGCCCATAGCTGCCGGCCCCGGTCTCCTGGATCAGCCGGCTGCGATCCTCGAGCAGCGGGCCATAGACGAAGGCGGCCCAGCGATTGAGCACGTCGATGATCTCGGGTGTCAGCCCCTCGAAGCCCCAATTCTCATAGGCCGAGACCGCGAGCTTGCGGTTGCCGGTCTCGAGCGCGCGGTAGAGATCGATGACGCCGGCCACGAATTTCGGCGGAAAGATCCGGATGCAGCCGAAATCGAGCAGATTGACGCTGCCATCGTCGCGGACCGTGTAGTTGCCGAGATGCGGATCGCCATGGATCACGCCGAATCCGTAGAAGGGCGCATACCAGGCCTGGAACATGGCGAGCGCCACCTTGTTGCGCAAAGCGATGTCCGGCTTGTCGGCGAGGAAGGTCTTGAGCGGCCGGCCCTCGAGCCAACCCATGGTCAACAACCGGTCGGTCGAGAGCGCGGGCACCGGCACCGGCACATGGACTTGCTTCTCGCCGCCCAGCATCGCGCCATAGAGCAGCATATGCTTGGCCTCGCGGCGGTAATCGAGCTCCTCGCGCAGCCGCGCCGCGATCTCGGCATGGATGTTGGCGGAGTCGATGGAGCGATCGTAACGGCCATAGAGCGCGAGGATCAGCTTGAGCTGGCCGATATCGGCTTCGACGGCGCTCGGCATGTCGGGATATTGCAGCTTGCAGGCCAGCAGCCGCCCCTCCTTCGAGACCGCGCGATGCACCTGGCCCAACGAGGCGGCCGCGGCCGCTTCCGGCTCGAAGCTCTTGAAGCGCGCCTGCCAGTCGGGCCCGAGCTCCGCCGCCATGCGGCGCTTGACGAAATTCCACCCCATCGAGGGCGCGTTCGACTGCAGCCCGGCAAGCTCGGCCGCATATTCCTCGGGCAGCGCATCGGGAATGGTCGAGAGCAACTGCGCCACCTTCATGAGGGGGCCTTTCAGCCCGCCCAACGCGATCTTGAGATCGGAGGCATGGCGCGCGCTGTCGAGCGGCAGGCCCAGGAACCGCTTGCCCGCGAGCCGTGCCGCGGCCCCTCCGACCGCCGTGCCGACCTGGGCATAGCGGCGCACGCGTCCGGTCAGGCGGTTGCGTTCGGCGCTCTTGGTTTTGGTTTTGCGCTCGGTCATGGTTCTTTAGTAAACTTCCCGCAAAAATTGAACGCCTGACGGAATTTTCTCATGGCGGAAGAGGGCCTAGCGTATACATCCACTTTCAAACAGGCGCCCCAAATGTCGCTGAGCGCAAGCGTCCCTCCATCACCTCGATTCAACAAGACTGACATTGTCTGGATACTGGGTACTGTTGCCGCTGCCGTTCTCATTGGACTTGCAGCACGGTTTTCGACTGTTGCCGCGCTCGTGATGACCGGGGCGCCTTGGGCGAGCCCAGATGCCAATCCTGTGAATCTCTATCTTCTGTCGAATTTAGCATTCGCTCTTGCCTTTTCGTTGATCTCGATACTTGGAGCGTTGTGTCTCATTCGTCGTCGGAGTCTTTCACGGCATGATATTGGGCTTCGAGCTTCACAGCCAATTTGGTATGCCGTCGGCGGTGTCGCGTTTCTTGTTCTCTCTGTGACGAACAGTGCCGCTGGTTACTGGTTAAACGAGCATGTGCCTACCGCGAGGCGATTTCTTGGTTTACTTGCGTTACCCTATTCCTGCTCGCTGATTTGGGCTGCTGTTTTCGGACTCTGCGTTCAACCTATCTGGATATTCGTTCATGAGCTCGTTTGGCGCGGCCTCGCTTATCGATGGCTTCGCGAAAGATCGACGGCGGTCGTCGCGATCATTGTAAGCGCAAGCCTGTCCGCTTGGCCCAGCCTCTTGTACATCGGGCAGAATAGCGCGGTCGCTGCCTACCTCGCGAGCTTCTACTTCTTGATGGGTGCCATCTCCGGAATTCTCCTTCAAATGAGCAAGTCACTCTGGCCGGTAATCTCCGCTGCGATTGTCGCTGGGCTAGCGCTTGCAACCTTGCACCGACTTGCGCTGTAGCTTCAAAGAACCACTCGTTCCTCGATCGAAGAATGACTGATTTGGGGTGGCGAGCGATGCGCTTTCAGCGGGATGAGTGCCTGTGGGTTACGCCTTGTCGCCCACTCCCGCCCGTGACAGCTTGCTCGGCATGACTTCAACCCGAGATCTCCATGACTAGTTGCCCTCCTAGTTCCCTTGTGACCGAGCCTCCTCGTCCCTTCAAGCCACCGGGGTTACGCCGCTATGACATCCTCTGGATCGCCGGCATCTTCATCCTGAGCCAGCTTGCGACCGGCGTGGTCGTGATCCTGGTGATGAAGGGCAACGGCCTGCTCTCGACCTTCCGGGACGCGCTGGCGCTTCCGGAAATGGAGGCCACCCAGCTCGCCCTGGTCGCGGCCGTCGTCGCGGCCGGCGTCATTCTCGCCGCGGCCGGCTATGGGCTGGCGCGGGGGCGCGGGCTCGAGGCGGGCCGCTTCGGCCTGGGCCGCGTGCGCTGGCCCTGGCTGCTGGCGGCCGTGATCCTGTTCGCGGCCTTCAACTGGGCCGACGGCATCGTCTCCAACTGGCTCGATCCCACCGGCCAGTTGCAGCAGGACATGGCCGAGGGCTTCTTCCCGATGCACCAGTCGCTGGCCTGGGCGATCGCGGTCGCGCTCGCCGTCGGGCCGATCACGGCACTCGGCGAGGAGATCCTGTTCCGCGGGCTGCTCTATCGCTGGTTCCGCGAGCGCCTCGGCATCGTGCTCGCGGCCCTCCTCAGCGCCGCGATCTTCGCCGCGGTCCATTTCTATTTCATCGAGGTGCCGGGCCTCTCGGGCCAGGTGATGACCGTCGAGATCCTGGTCTTCGGCCTGATCGCGGCCGGCCTCTATCAGGGCAGCGGCTCGCTCTGGCCGCCGATCCTGTTCCACGCCCTCAGCAACGGAACGGTCGTGTTCCTGGCCTACGCGCCGCC
The DNA here is from genome assembly GCF_008728855.1 of Hypericibacter terrae. Classification (GTDB taxonomy): domain Bacteria; phylum Pseudomonadota; class Alphaproteobacteria; order Dongiales; family Dongiaceae; genus Hypericibacter; species Hypericibacter terrae. Next base: position 4,519,088 of record NZ_CP042906.1, read on the forward strand.
GACGGGTTGAGCCGCCGGCTCACGCCTTCTCCAGCTCGTCGATGAAGCCGGCGATGACGCCGAGGCCCTTGCTCCAGAAGGCAGGGTCGGCTGCGTCGAGCCCGAAGGGCGCCAGCAGCTCGCGATGGCGCTTGGTGCCGCCGGCCGCCAGCAGCTCCAGATATTTCTTCGGGAACCCCTCGGGCCGCTCGCGATAGACCGCATAGAGCGAGTTCACCAGGCAGTCGCCGAAGGCGTAGGCATAGACATAGAACGGCGAATGGATGAAATGCGGGATATAGGCCCAATAGACGCTGTAGTCTGAATCGGGCCCGAGCTTGATCCCCGGCCCCAGCGCCTCGATCTGGGTGTCGAGCCAGATCCTGCCGATCTCGTCGGCCGTGAGCTCGCCCTGGCGGCGCGTGTCATGCAGCCGGCGCTCATATTCATGCATCGCGATCTGGCGCACGACGGTGTTGAGCATGTCCTCGACCTTGGAGGCGAGGAGGATGCGCCGGCGCTCCGGATCGGTCTCGCGCGTCAGCAGCGACTGGAAGGTCAGCATCTCGCCGAACACCGAGGCGGTCTCGGCGAGGGTCAAGGGCGTGTCGGACAGCAGCAGCCCTTGCGGTCCCGCCAGCACCTGATGCACGCCATGGCCCAGCTCATGGGCGAGCGTCATCACATCGCGGGTGCGGCCGCGATAGCTCATCAGCAGATAGGGATGGGCTGAGGGCACCGTCGGATGGGCGAAGGCGCCCGGCGACTTGCCGGGCCGCGGGCTGGCATCGATCCAGGGCCGGTCGAAGAAGCGCCGGCCGAGCGCGCCCAGCTCGGGCGAAAAGGCGCTGTAGGCGTCGAGCACCAGCTTCTCGGCATCGCCCCAGCTGACGCTGCGGTCCTTGTCCTGCGGCAGCGGCGCGTTGCGGTCCCAGTAATCGAGGGCCTCCACCCCGAACCATTTCGCCTTCAGCTTGTAATAGCGATGCGACAGCCTCGGATAGGCGTCCTTGACCGCCTTCACCAGCGCATCGACCACCTCGTCCTCGACCTGGTTGGCGAGATTGCGCGAGGAGACGGGACGCGGAAATTTCCGCCAGCGGTCCTCGATCTCCTTGTCCTTGGCGAGCGTGTTGGTGACGAGCGAGAAGGCCTTGAGCCGCGAGCGGAAGCCGGCCGCGAGCCCGTCGGCCGCCGCCTTGCGCTTCTTGCCGTCGCGATCGACCAGCAGCGTGAGCGCGGCTTCGGAGGTGAGTTCCTTGCCGTCCACATTGAAGCGCATCTCGGCGACGGTCTCGTCGAAGAGCCGGTTCCAGGCCGAGGCGCCGGTGATGCGCTTCTCATGCAGCAGCTTCTCGACCTCGTCCGACAGCTGATGCGGGCGGAAGGAGCGCACCGTCTCGAGCCAGGGCCGGTAGCGGGCCAGCGCCGGCGCCTTGAGCTGCCCGGCGAAGACCGCATCGTCGATCTTGTTGAGCTCGAGGGTGACGAACAGCAGGTCGGACGAGATGTCGGTCGTGCGCTCGTCGATCGTCTGATGGAAGCGCGCGATCTCGGGATCGCTCATATTGCCCGCATAGCTAAGCTGCGCGTAGCTGGCGAGCCGCCCGAGCCGCTCCTGGATCGCCTCATATTCGACGATGAGGGCGCCCAGCGCCGCGCCTTCGTGGCCCGCGATCCTCCCCTCGAAACGCCGGCGCAGATCCTTGGCCTGTTTGGCGGCCTCCTCGAGGTCGCGCGTCAGCGCCGGCGCATCGGACGAGGGATAGAGATCCGTCAGGTCCCAGACGGGGAGCTCCGACTTCTCGCCGATCTTCGCGCTGTCATCCGCCATCACAAGCTCTCCGCTGCCGCTCGTCCGTTCAATCCCGTGCGAATTCCGCGCCTCCGCCCACCGACCGTCCGGGGCCGGCTTGGCGCGGGCTTCGCCCCGTGGGATATAAGGCGTCGACCGGTTCCCGCCAAGCACCGCGTCCAAAGGCTTACGCGGCTTTCAGGTACCCCATCAGGGAGGGGGATTTGACGGAATCACGGCTGGTGACCGCGCCCGGCGACTATGATCGCTGGAACAGCCTGCCGCAGATGTTCTTCGAACAGGCGCGGCGCACGCCCGATGTCCCCTTCCTGTGGCAGAAGGTGGGGGGCGCGTGGGTTCCCACCCGCTACGGCCAGGCGGCCAGCCAGGTCCGCCGTCTCGCCCGCGGGCTGGCGGCCTTCGGGCTCAAGCCCGGCGAGCGGGTCGTGCTGCTCTCGGAAAGCCGGCCCGAATGGGCCATCGCCGATCTCGCCATCATGACGGCGCGCGGCATCACCGTTCCGGCCTATGTCACCAACACCATCACCGACCATCACCATGTGCTGACCCACAGCGGTGCGGCGGCCGTGATCGTCTCGACCAAGGCGCTGTCGACCCGCCTGCTGCCGGCGGCGATCATGGCGCCCGAGCTGCGCTGGATCGTGGCGATCGAGGATCTGGGCCTGGCGCAGCGCCCGGCCAAGCCGGTCTTCGCCTGGAGCCAGGTCCTGACCACGGGCGATGCCGCGCCGGACCAGGTCGATGAGCGCCTGGCCGCCACGAAGCGCACAGACACAGCCTGTTTCATCTATACCTCCGGCACCGGCGGCACGCCCAAGGGCGTGATGCTGAGCCATGGCGCCATCATCGCCAATTGCCGCGGCGCCTTCGGCGTGCTGTCGGAGCTCAATCTCAGCCACGAGCTGTTCCTCTCCTTCCTGCCGCTGTCGCACGCCTATGAGCATACGGCGGGACTCTATTTCCCGATCTCGATCGGCGCCGAGATCTATTACGCCGAGAGCATCGACAAGCTGACGGAGAACATCGGCGAGATCCGGCCCACCATCATGACCGCCGTGCCGCGGCTCTATGAGGCGATGCATCGGCGCATCCAGCGCGGACTGGTCCATGCAGCCCCCTCCAAGCGCCGCTGGTTCGATCGCGCGCTGGCCCTGGGCCGGCGCAAGGCGCTCAACCTGGCGCCGCTCTCGCCGGTCGAGCGGCTCCTGGATCTCGCCTGCGATATCCTGGTGCGGCGCAAGGTCCGGGCGCGGTTCGGCGGCCGCCTCAAGGCCTTCGTCTCCGGCGGGGCCGCGCTCAATCCCGATATCGGCGCCTTCTTCCTGGCGCTGGGCCTGCGCATCCTCCAGGGCTACGGCCAGACCGAGGCGGCGCCGGTGATCTCGGTCAACCGGCTGGGCCGGGTGCGGATCGACACGGTGGGACCGGCGATCGACGGCGTCGAAATCAGGCTCGCCGAGGATGGCGAGATCCTGGTGCGCGGCGAAGTGGTGATGCAGGGCTATTGGCGCGACGAGGAAGCGACCGCCAAGGCCATCCATGAGGGCTGGCTCTATACCGGCGACATCGGCACGCTCGACAAGGACGGCTATCTCAGGATCACCGACCGCAAGAAGGACCTGATCAAGCTTTCGGGCGGCGACAACATCTCGCCCGCCCGGGTCGAAGGCTTCCTGGTGGCGCAGCCCGAGATCGGCCAGGCGATGGTGTGGGGCGAGCACCGGCCGCATCTGGTGGCGTTGCTGGTGCCGGAAACCGAGTTCCTCGCCCAATGGTCGGAACGCCATCGGAAACCGGGCGAGCTGGCCCAGTTGCATGAGGATCCGGAGGTCGCCAGGAGCCTGGGCGAGGCGGTCGCGCGCGTGAATGCCAGCCTCTCGGCGGTCGAGCGCATCCGCCGCTACACCGTGGCGCCCGAGGGCTTCACCATCGAGAACGGCATGCTGACGCCCTCGCTCAAGATCAAGCGCCACAAGATCCGCGAGCGATTTGGGCCGCTGATCGACGCGCTCTATGAGCGGTGAGGGAGTGTGAGGCGAGTGAATCCCCTCCCCCAGCTTTTGGGGGAGGGTTGGGGAGGGGGCTGCTCGGTATCGGCCCCTTGGCATCCCGACGCAATCCTGGACCGAGTCATCCCCCTCCCTGCCCTCCCCCAAAAGTTGGGGGAGGGGATAGTCCGAAGAAGTTCGGGTTTGTCTTTCTAATCCCCTCCCCGCTTCCGGCAGGACTGTCCGGGGAACGGACTCAAGGGATTCAAACGACTCATTTTTATTGTTCTAAGTCTCGCACGCCCACGGATCACGTCTAATCCATATGCGCCAACACTTTGATACGATTCATGAAAACTTTCCCCGGACACTCCTGCGCTTCCGGGGGAGGGTCAGGGAGGGGGCTGCTCGATCTCCGGTCAGCCGCCGATGAGCGTGCAGGTCACCTTGCCCGCCGTCAGCGTGCCCTTGTCTTCGGTATAGGTGTTGGAACCCTCGGCGTCGGTGATGACGAGCTGCTTGCCGTCGTCGGTGAAGGTGCCGATCTTCTGCGTGCCCGCCGCGGTCTGGTCCTTGGGATCGACCATATAGGCCTCGTCGCCGCTCAGGCGCAGATTGCCGATCGCGCCGCTGTCGTCCTTGCAGGCATATTCGCGATCCTTGATCAGGGGCGGACCGCCGGGAACGGTCAGGGTACCGTCGTCCGCGATCGTCAAGGTCTGGTCGCCTTGCGGCATCTTCAGCGTGATCGTCTTCCCGCTGACGACATAGTCGAAATCGCCGCCACCCCCGACGGTGTCGACCGTCACCTTGCCGTTCGAATGGAAGTTCAGCGACATCAGCCCGTTCTTGTCGGAGTAGGAGCCCCCGAAATCGGGCTTCGAATCGCAAGCCGCCAGCAGCAACGCCGCCACCATCGCAGCCAGAGCCGCTCTACGCATCGCCATGTGCATTCATTCCTTTGTCATTTTCGTCGGCGCCCACCCAGCGGCGACGCTTCAAGCCGATGCGAGGCTCACAAAGCTCCCGCCCACCCCGGTCTCGGGGCAGTGCCAGCATCGGATTGAAGGGGGAAAGACTTTCGGCGGGACTTGCGCCGCAGGCACACTCACTTCCAGCATCGCGTGACGCTGTCGACAGTTTCTACCCGCGCTCGCGAGCTGCGGCCACAAGCCACTGCAGTATGATCGGGATTGAGTTACGATCGCAATCGCAATTGGGACATGTGACCGCTCCACCGACGATGATGGGTCCGATCGATGCGACGCCGTGAGATGCTGAAGCTATCGGTGGCGATATTGGCAGCCGGATTGTCCTACGACAGTGCTTCCGTGCGCGCGGACGATGCGCTCGTCCTTCATAAGGATCCGGCCTGCGGCTGCTGCACCGGTCACGCCGACTATCTGAGAGCCCACGGCTTCGCGGTGACCGTCGTCGAGACGCCCGACCTCGACTCGCTCCGGCGCCAGCATGGCGTGCCGGAAGCGCTCGCCGGCTGTCACACCATTCTCGCGGACGGCTATGTGATCGAGGGGCATGTGCCGGTCGAACCGATCCGGCGCCTGCTGTCGGAACGTCCCGACATCGTCGGCATCGCGCTGGCCGGCATGCCGATGGGCTCGCCCGGCATGGGCGGCGAGAAGACGGCGCCCTTCGTCATCTATCGGATCGAACGCGAAGCCGGGGCCGACGCGCCCAAGGTCTTCGCCATCGAATGAGGGCCGGCGCTCAGTCGACGCCGTAATAGCGCTTGTACCATTCGACCGTGCGGGGAATGCCTTCCTCGATGGGCGTGCGCGGCATGAAGCCCAGATCGCGCGTCGAGGCGCTGATATCGGCATAGGTCACATGGACGTCGCCCGGCTGCATCGGCGCGTCCTCGACCTTGGCCGGCTTGCCGCAGGCCGCTTCGACCACCTTGACGAAATCGCGCACGTCGACGGTGCGATGATTGCCGAGATTATAGATCGCATAGGGCAGCCCCTCGCGGTCCTTGGCAGGCGGACGGTCCAATGCCGCCAGCACGCCCGCCACGATGTCGTCGATATAGGTGAAGTCGCGCTTCAGATTGCCGCCATTGAAGAGCCACAGCTTGTTGCCGCGCATCACCGCGTCGATGAAGAGCAGGGCCGCCATGTCGGGCCGGCCCCAGGGCCCGTAGACCGTGAAGAAGCGCAAGCCCGTCGTCGGGATGCCGTAGAGATGGCTGTAGGTCGCGGCGATATGCTCGGCCGCGCGCTTGGAGGCGGCGTAGAGCGAGCGCGGGCGGTCGGCGCGGTTGTCGAGGGAGAAGGGCACCTCCTTGCTGTCGCCATAGACCGAGGAGCTGCTGGCGAAGACCAGATGCTTGAAGTCGGGGAGCTGGCGCACCGCCTCGACCATCGCCAGCTGACCGTCGATATTGCTGCGGATGAACTCCCAGGGATGGGTGATCGACCGGCGCACGCCAGGCTGGCCCGCCATATGCAGCACCCGGTCGATGCTGGCATAGCCCTCGAACAGGGCCGCCAGCGCCTTCGGATCGCCCACATCCAGGTCGTGAAAGCTGAAATCGTCGCGTTTCAGCAGCGCCTGGACCCGCGCCTGCTTCAGGGCGGGATCGTAGAAATGGATGAAGTTATCGACGCCCACGACTCGCTCGCCGCGGTCGAGCAGCGCGTTGACCAGGTGAAAGCCGATGAAGCCGGCGGCGCCGGTAACGAGGACGGTCATGAAATGTCCGCAAACCCGGGTGGGAACGTAAGGATATAGCCGAGCCGGCGCCGTAAATCATCCAACGTTACCAAGCCGCGGAAAAGCCCGGGCCGCCCCGCCCATTCATTGCAGGCGGACGGGCGCTCGGCTAGCTTCACGCAGAATCAACAGGCATAACTTGGCAACAACGACAATCCGGAACACCCGCCCTGGTCCGGCGGCGTCGAATCCGGTCCCAAGGGAGAGATATGGCTCAGCCAGCGATCATCACCGTCGCCATTACCGGGAGCCAGCCGACCAAGGCGCAGAACCCGGCCGTGCCCGTGACCCCGGCCGAGCAGATCGAGAGCACCCACGAGGCCTTCGAGGCCGGCGCCGCCCTGGTCCATATCCATGTGCGCGACGACGAGGGCCGCTCCTCCTCGGATGCTGACCGCTTCGCCCGGGTTCAGGAAGGCATCCGCCGCCACTGTCCGGGCATGATCGTCCAGTTCTCGACCGGGGGGCGCGGGCGCGACCCGTCCGAGCGCGGCTCGTCGCTCAAGCACCGGCCGGACATGGCGTCGCTCGCCACCGGCTCGGTCAATTTCGCCACCATCATCTATGAGAACCCACCGCAACTGATCGACGGGCTGGCGCAGACCATGCTGGCGCATGAGATCAAGCCCGAGATCGAGATCTTCGACCTGGCGATGCTCTATAACGCCCGCGAGCTGGTCGACCGGGGCCTGCTGAAGCCGCCGGTCCATGTCCAGTTCGTCATGGGCATTCCCGGCGCCCTCCCGGCGCGCGAGAAAGTGCTGGATTTCCTGATCGGCGAGCTGGCGGAGTTCCTGCCGGGCGCGACCTGGACCGCCGCGGCCACCGGCCGTCATCAGCTCGAGGCCAACCGCTGGGCACTCGCCAAGGGCGGTCACTTGCGCACGGGCCTCGAGGACAACATCTATTACGCCAAGGGCCGGCTTGCCGCGAGCAATGCCGAGCTGGTGGCCCGGGCCGCTGCGCTCTGCGCCGAGATGGGTCGTCCGCCGGCAAATCCCGCCGAGGCACGGAACCTTTTGGGCCTCCGGCCCGCTTCATGAGGCTCCCATGAGATTGGCGACCGTCAGCCTCGACGACAAATACACCGCTGAAAGCGGTCGCATCTTCCTGACCGGCACCCAGGCGCTGGTGCGCCTGCCGATGATGCAGCGCCGGCGCGACGAGGCGGCGGGCCTCAACACGGCGGCCTTCGTCACCGGCTATCGCGGCTCGCCGCTTGGCGGGCTCGATATGGCCATGGGACAGGCCCACAAGTTCCTCGAGCGCCACCACATCCGCTTCCAGGCGGGCGTGAACGAGGATCTGGCGGCGACCGCCGTCTGGGGCACGCAGCAGCTCGATCTCTTCGGCGATTCCAACTATGACGGCGTCTTCGCCCTCTGGTATGGCAAGGGCCCCGGCGTCGACCGCTCCGGCGACGCGCTGCGCCATGCCAATCTCGCCGGCACCGCCAGGCATGGCGGCGTGCTGGCGCTGGCCGGCGACGATCACACCTGCAAATCCTCGACCACCGCGCACCAGACCGAATTCGCCTTCATGGATGCGCAGATCCCGGTGCTGAACCCGGCGGGCGTGCAGGAGTTCCTCGATCTGGGCCTCCATGGCATCGCCCTCTCGCGCTATTCCGGTTGCTGGGTCGCGTTGAAATGCGTCGCCGACACGGTCGAGAGCTCGGCCTCGGTCTCGGTCGATCCGCACCGCGTCCAGATCGTCGCCCCGACCGATTTCGACATGCCCGCGGGCGGCCTCAATATCCGCCTCCCCTCCTCGCCCTTCGCCTCGGTCCAGGCGCTGGAGCAGGAGATGCGGCTGCATAAGTTCAAGCTGAAGGCGGTGCTGGCCTATGCCCGCGCCAACCAGCTCGACCGCGCGGTGATCGACGGGCCGAAGCGCCGGCTCGGCATCGTCACCACCGGCAAATCCTATCTCGATCTGCGCCAGGCGCTGGACGATCTCGGCATCGACGAGGCCCATGCCGAGGAAGTGGGCCTGAGCGTCTACAAGGTCGGGCTGGTCTGGCCGCTCGAGCCCGAGAACCTCAAGCGATTCGCCGAAGGCCTCGAGGAGATCCTGGTGGTCGAGGAGAAGCGGCCGCTGCTCGAGGACCAGATCAAGACTATCCTCTATGACGCGCCGGCCGGCCGCCGGCCGCGCGTCATCGGCAAATATGACGAAAGCGGCGAATGGATCCTGCCCTCGGCCGACGAGCTCTCCCCCGCCATGATCGCGCGCGTCATCGCCAAGCGCATCAAGCGCTTCTATGACAGCCCGCGGATCGAGGAGCGGCTGGGTTTCCTCGAGGCCAAGGAGAAGGCGCTCGAAGGCTACAAGCCCGCCATCAAGCGCGTCGCCTATTTCTGCTCGGGCTGCCCGCACAACACCTCGACGCGCGTGCCCGACGGCAGCCGCGCGCTGGCCGGCATCGGCTGCCATTACATGGCGCAGTGGATGGACCGGAACACCGACACCTTCACCCAGATGGGCGGCGAGGGCGCCACCTGGATCGGCCAGGCGCCGTTCTCGAAGACGCCGCACGTCTTCCAGAACCTCGGCGACGGCACCTATTTCCATTCGGGTTCGCTGGCGATCCGCGCCGCGGTGGGGGCCGGCGTCAACATCACCTACAAGCTCCTCTATAACGACGCGGTCGCGATGACCGGCGGCCAGCATGTCGATGGCCCGCTCGACGTGCCGCGGGTCACGCGCCAGCTCGCGGCCGAAGGTGTCGGCCGCATCTGCCTCGTGACCGACCAGCCCGAGCTCTATGAGGGCGATTCCTCGCTGGCGCCGGGCACCGAGATCTCGCACCGCGACCAGCTCGACGCCGTGCAGCGCTCGCTGCGCGAGACGCCGGGCGTGACCGCGCTGGTCTATGCGCAGACCTGCGCCGCCGAGAAGCGGCGCCGGCGCAAGCGCGGCCTGATGGAAGATCCCGCCAAGCGGGTCCTCATCAACGAGCGCGTCTGCGAGGGCTGCGGCGATTGCAGCAAGCAGTCGAACTGCCTCTCGGTCGTGCCGGTCGAGACCGAGTTCGGCCGCAAGCGCGCGATCGACCAGTCCTCCTGCAACAAGGACTTCTCCTGCGTGAAGGGCTTCTGCCCGAGCTTCGTCACCGTCAAGGGCGGGTCGCTCAGGAAGCGCCGCCCCGCGAAGCCGAACGGCGCGGCCGCCTTGCCGCCTTTGCCCGAGCCGCAGCGGCCGGGCACGGCCGAGCCCTACGGCATCCTCGTCACCGGCGTCGGCGGCACCGGCGTGGTCACGGTCGGCGCCCTGATCGGCATGGCCGCCCATATCGAAGGCAAGGGCTGCACCATCCTCGACATGACCGGCCTCGCGCAGAAGGGTGGCGCCGTCATCAGCCATCTGCGCATCGCCGACAATCCCGCCGACATCCATGCGGTCCGGGTCGCTGCCGGCGGCGCCCGGCTGCTGCTGGGCTGCGATCTCGTGGTCGCCGCCAGCTATGACGCGCTGACCAAGCTGCATAAGGGTGTGAGCCGCGCCGTCATCAATCTCGAAGAGAGCATCACCGGGGATTTCACGCGCCACCCCGACATGGGGTTCCCGATCGCCGACCTGAAGCGCGCGGTCGTCGATGCGGTCGGGCGTGACGATGTCGATTTCGTCGACGCCTCGCGCCTGGCGACGGCGATCATGGGCGATTCGATCGCGAGCAATCTCTTCATGCTGGGCTTCGCCTATCAGAAGGGCCTGATCCCGGTCTCGGGCGAGGCGCTGGAACAGGCGATCGAGCTCAACGGCGCAGCGGTCGAGCAGAACCGCCAGGCCTTCCGCTGGGGCCGGCGCGCCGCCCACGACCCGGCCTCGGTCGAGACCGCCGCCGAGGCCGCCGATCCGGCGTCGGCCCCGCGGCCGATCGCGACCACGCTCGAGGAGATCGTGAACCTGCGGGCCCGCGACCTGACCGCCTATCAGAACGACGCGCTGGCGCGCCGCTATCGCGATCTCGTCGCCTTGGTCGAGGTGGCCGAGGCCGAGCGCACGCCCGGCCGTCGCGGCCTTGCCGAGGCGGTCGCGCGCAACTATTACAAACTCCTCGCCTACAAGGACGAGTATGAGGTGGCGCGGCTCCTCTCCGACCCGGCGTTCCGCCAGTCGCTGGCGAGCCAGTTCGAGGGGAACTGGAAGGTCTCGCTCAATCTGGCGCCGCCGATCATCGCCAGGCGCGACCCCGAGACCGGCCATCTGCTCAAGCGCGAATTCGGCCCCTGGCTGCTCAAGGTCTTCGGCATCCTGCCGCATTTCCGCTTCCTGCGCGGCACGGCGCTCGATCCCTTCGGCCGCACCGCCGAGCGCAAGCGCGAGCGCGCGTTGATCGTCGAGTATGAGGCGCTGGTGAAGGAGATCCTGGCCAGGCTCGATCACGAGAACCACCGCGTCGCGGTGGCGCTGGCCGACCTGCCGGACCAGATCCGCGGCTATGGCCATGTGAAGGACGCATCGATCGAGAAGACCAAGGTGCGCGAGGCCGAGCTGCTCGCGACGTTCCGCAGCGCGCCGGTCCAGGCCGCGGCGGCGGAGTAGGCGGGACTCTCGCTCATCCGATTTGGCACAGAGGCGAGCACCCGATCGTCACCCCCGCGAAAGCGGGGGGATGGATTCACACTCCAAGTGCAACACTTGGCTGCAGAAGATTTCAGCGGGGCTGTGCCAGTCAAGGCATTTGCGCGGGGTGTTGTTGTAGGCGCGGACCAGATTTGAGAGTTGGCGTGTGGTGAGGGTGTCGAGGTTGGTTTTTCTGGGGATGTTGCGGCGCAATCGCCCGATGGCGTTTTCGACGCCCCCTTTCTGCCAGGGAGCATAGGGGTCGCAGAAGAAGGTCTGGATATCGAGGCGGTGGAGCTCGTAGTGACGGGCGAACTCGGTGCCATTGTCGAAGGTGATGGTCTGGCGCAGGGATTGGGGCAGAGGCCCGAGCAAGCTGGCGATAGCGTCGGCGATCGGCTCGGCATGCTTGCCGTTGGACCGGCCGACGATGAGCAGGCGGGAGGATCGCTCATGCAAGGCGAGGAGGGCCTGGCCGTAGCGGGTGAACATCATGAGATCGGCTTCCCAGTTGCCGGCGACCGAACGGTCCCCGACGGCGGCGGGTCTTTCTGCAATGGAAACACGATCTTGGATGTGCAGGGCCGAGCTGCCGCCCTTGCGGCCGCGGCGGCCGCGTTTGCTCTTGGCGCGGGGCAGGTAATGGCGCCAGCGATAGTCCTTGTGGCGGGTGATCTGGGCCTGGATGAAGCGGTAGATGCTCTCCGGGCTGATGACGTGCCGGCCCTGCTGGCGTTCGAGCCAGCCGCAGACCTGCTCGGGCGACCAGCCTTTCTTCAGGCCGTCGAGGACTTGCCGGCGCAACTTGGCGTCACGTTCCAGACGCGAGCCTCGCCAGCGCCGGGCCCGGGTCTGCTGCTGGGCGTAGACGGCCCGATAGCCGATCTGACGGCCGGTGTTTCGCTTCAGCTCCCGAGAAATCGTCGATGCTGGGCGATCCAGAGCTGCAGCGATCTGGCGGATCGAGTGGTCTTTGGCCTGAAGGCTGGCAAGGATGGCGCGCTCTTCGGCCGAGAGCTGAGTGTATTTTGTTCCCATGGCAACACCCTAATCTGGTGTTGCACTTCGTTTGAAAATTCAGCGGGCCCAACTCGCTCCAGCGTATCAAGCTGAAAGATGGGTCCCCGCTTTCGCGGGGATGACGGTCAGCGCCGTCGCGCGATCACCACGCCGGCGAAGATCATGATGGTGGCGGCGATCAGGATCGCGGTCGGCCGTTCGCCGAGCCAGAAGAAGGCGAGCACCAATCCCGAGAGCGGCTGCAGGAACTGGATCGTGCCCATGCGCGCGATGCCGCCATGGCCGAGCGCCCAGTACCAGCCGATATAGCCCATGATCGAGGTGACCCAGGCGAGCATCGCGATGGTGCCCCAGGCGATCCAGCTCGCCTCCGGCAGGCTTCCGCCCGTCTCGAAGGCCAGGAACGGCGCCACCGCGAGCGCGCCCGCGGTCACGCCCCAGAGCGTGGTGCCGAGGCTGGCATAGCCGGACTGGGTGAGCCGCGCGCCGGCGACATAACCCATGGCGGCGAACAGACTGGCGAACAGGATCAGGCAATCGCCGAGGATCGAGGCCTCGCCCGCCGAGGTCGGCATGCGGCCGAGGATCAGCAGGATCTCGCCGGCGAAGGCGACCGCACAACCCGCCCACCAGACCCGGCTGGGCCGGCGCCGCTCGATGGCCGCGGCATAGAGCCCGGTGAAGATGGGGAGCGCGGCCAAGATCAGTCCGCCATGCATGGCCGAGGTCATGCGCTGGCCGATGGTGTAGAGAATCGGAAAGGCCACGAAGCCGCAGAAGCCCGAGAGCAGCAGCGGCCAGATCTGGCGGCCCTGGCGCGGCGGCTTGATGCGCAGGCCCAAGGCCAGGGGTGCCGCCGCCAGCCCGCCGAGCAGGGTGCGCAGCATGCCGACCAGCAGCGGATCGATCTCGCGCGCCGCGACCTTGGTGAAGACCGGCGTCGCCCCCCAGAACACCACTACGGCGAGCGCCACCAGGACGGGAATCCAACTCGAGCTCTTGGTCGTCATGTCGCCGGGGCCGTCCGCGTCGCAGGTTTATGTTTCAATGATTTCTTGTTCGCCTAAAGCAACGGCCGGCGAACCGCAATGGGCTTGGTGCATCGACGACAATTGTGACCGCGACGCCCGGGTCGCGACGGAACGCCCTGGCAACGATCGGTAATGCGGCAAGGCCGTATGGCGCCTCGGGTTTATCGCCGCCACGGGACGATGCGAGCAGGTGCTTGTCACCGGGACATGCGCTTGAACCTCCCCGCATATTGAAGGACTATTCCTGGGCAACGAACCCCGGCCGACCTTGAAAAGGCCCATGCGCATCGCCCCCCACGCGAACGCTGCCAAGGGCCAAGGCCCGGGAATCAGGGACAAGGAGGAAATCTCATGATGAATCGGCGAACGACGTTGAAACTGGCCGCCTTCGCGGTCGCGACGTTGCTGGCGGGAACCGCGATGGCGAATGCCGAGACGGTCCTGCGGCGCGGCAACGGCGCCGAGCCCGAGACGATCGATCCGCATAAATCCACGGGCGTGCCCGAGAACGCGATCGAGAACGACCTGTTCGAAGGCCTGGTCGCCTGGGGTCCCGACGGCAAGGAGGTGCCCGGTGTCGCCAAGAGCTGGGACATCAGCGACGACGGCACCGTCTACACCTTCCATCTGCGCGACGACGCGAAATGGTCGAACGGCGAGCCCGTGACCTCTGCCGACTTCGTCTATTCCTTCCAGCGCGCGGTGGATCCCAAGACGGCGTCCGACTACGCGCCCATCCTCTCACCGATCAAGAACGCCGACGACATCATCGCCGGCAAGATCACCGACCTCAACCAGCTCGGCGTGACCGCGCCCGACGCGCACACGGTCGTGATCAGCCTCAACGCATCCACGCCCTATCTGCTGGGCCTCCTGACCCACAACATCGCCATGCCCGTGCACAAGGCCACGGTCGAGAAGTTCGGCGATCAATGGACCCGGCCCGGCAACATCGTGTCGAACGGCCCCTTCATGCTGGCGGACTGGGTACCGCAGTCGCAGCTCACCATCGTCAAGAATCCGAATTTCCACGACGCCTCCAGCGTCAAGCTCGACAAGATCATCTATTACCCGACCGAGGATATTGCCGAGGAGCTGAAGCGCTATCGGGCCGGCGAACTCGACATCACCTACGACGTTCCGTCGGATCAGGTGAAGTGGGTCGAAGCCAACATGAAGGACGAGTTCCACAACACGCCCTATCTCGGCACCTACTACTACGTCATCAACCTGACCCGCGAGACGCTGGGCAAGGCGCAGCAGATCCGCAAGGCGCTGGCGCTCGGCGTCGACCGCGAGATCCTCGTCGACAAGATCACGCAGGCCGGCGAACTCCCCGCCTATAGCTGGGTTCCGCCCGATATCCTCGGGTACCAGCAGCAGTTCCTCGACTTCAAGGACGAGGCCAAGGCGCAGCGCCTGGCCGAAGCCAAGAAGCTCCTGGCCGATGCCGGCTACGGCCCCGACAAGCCGCTGAAGATCCAGCTCCTCTACAACACCAGCGAGAACCACAAGAAGATCGCGGTCGCGATCGCCGCGATGTGGAAGCCGCTGGGCGTCGAGCTCGAGCTGGTGAACCAGGAATGGAAAGTCTATCTCGAGACGCGCGACAAGAAGGATTTCGACATCGCGCGCGCCGCCTGGATCGGCGACTATCCCGATCCCATCAACTTCCTCGACATGTTCAAGTCGGATGCCGGTGCGCGCAACGATGCCGGCTACAACAATCCGAAGTTCGACGAGCTGCTGACGACCGCGGGCGCCACCGTCGATCCGAAGAAGCGGCTGGAGATCCTGGCGCAGGCCGAGAAGATCTTCCTCGACGACTACGCCATGATTCCGATCTATCACTACACCACCAAGCATATGCTGAGCCCGAAGCTGGTCGGATGGGAGTCCAACGTCCTGGACATCCATCCCGGCCGCTACCTCTCGCTGAAGTCCTGAGGTTCTCGACGCCGTCTTAGGGCGAGGCGGTGCCGTCACTCTCGGAGTAGAGTGCCGGCGCCGCCTGCCGACGGCGTTCCTCCCGGGCGCGACCGGCCATGCTCAATTATGCCATCAAGCGACTGATCGGCGCGGTTCCGACCCTGCTGCTGATCGTCGCCATCACCTTTTTCATGGTGCATCTGGCGCCCGGCGGTCCCTTCGACAAGGAACGGAAACTCTCCGCCGAGGTCGAAGCCAATCTGCGCAAGGCCTATCATCTCGACGAGCCCGTCATCCAGCAGTTCGGCCGCTATGTCGGCAATCTGCTGCAGGGCGATTTCGGGCCCTCCTTCCAGTACAAGGATTACAGCGTCACCGAGCTGATCCTCGGCGGCTTCCCCACCTCGCTCACGCTGGGTGCCATCGCCATGACGGCGGCCATCGTCTTCGGCATGGGAGCCGGCATGATCGCGGCGCTGCGCCAGAACAGCCTGCTCGATCATGTGCTGATGGGCGCTGCCGTGCTCGGCGTGGCGGTGCCCAACTTCGTAGTGGCGCCGCTTCTGACCCTGGTGATCGGGTTGTATCTTCACCTGCTCCCGGTGGGCGGCTGGAGCGATGGCGGCTTCTCGATCCGCCACGCGATCCTGCCGGCGACGGCCCTGGCGCTGCCGCAGGTTGCCGCGATCGCCCGGCTGATGCGCGGCAGCATGCTCGAGGTGCTCCGCACCAACTATATCCGCACCGCCCGCGCCAAGGGCCTGCCCGAGCGCATCACCCTGCTGCGCCATGGCGTCAAGGCCGCGCTGCCGCCGATCGTGTCCTATCTGGGGCCCGCGATAGCCAACATCATCACCGGCTCGATCGTGATCGAGCAGATCTTCGGCATTCCCGGCATCGGCCGCTATTTCGTCCAGGCCGCGCTCAACCGCGACTACACGCTGGTCATGGGCGTGGTGGTGTTCTATGGCGCCCTCATCATCCTGCTGAACCTGCTGGCGGACCTGGCCTATGGGCTGCTCGATCCGCAGGTGCGCTATGACTGATCTCGCCATCCCCTCCGCACCGGCACGGCCCCGCAGCCTCTGGGCCGATGCGCGCCGCCGCCTGTTCCGCAACAGGGCGGCGATGCTGAGCCTGATCCTGCTGGCGGCCATCACCCTCGCCTGCATGCTGGCGCCCCTCCTGGCCCCGCATCCGATGGACGAGGTCAATTGGGACCGGATCATGGCGCCGCCCGACTGGTCGCTGGGCTATTTCTTCGGCACCGACGAGAACGGCCGCGACCTCTTCGCCCGTGCGCTCTATGGCGGCCGCGTCTCGCTCTCGATCGGCGCGGTGGCGACGCTGGTCAGCCTCGTCATCGGCGTCGCCTGGGGTGCCGTCGCCGGCTTCGTCGGCGGCCGGGTCGATGCGCTCATGATGCGCATCGTCGACATCCTCTATGCGCTGCCCTTCGTCTTCTTCGTGATCCTGCTGACGGTCGTGTTCGGGCGCGACGTCATCCTCATGTATGTCGCGATCGGCGCCGTCTCCTGGCTCGACATGGCGCGCATCGTCCGCGGCCAGACCCTGAGCCTCAAGCGCAAGGAATTCATCGAGGCGGCGCACGCCTCGGGCGTGGGCACCTTCGCCATCCTGCGCCGGCATATCGTGCCCAACACGCTGGGCCCTGTCATCATCTACACGACGCTCACCGTGCCGCAGGTGATCCTGATCGAATCCTTCGTGAGCTTCCTGGGCTTGGGCGTGCAGGAGCCCAATGCCAGCTGGGGCACGATGGTGAACGAGGGCGCCCGGGTGATGGAGACCTCCTACTGGGTGCTGGTCTATCCGGCGACCCTGCTGGTGGTGACCCTGCTCTGCCTCAATTTCCTCGGCGACGGCCTGCGCGATGCGCTCGACCCGAAGGACCGCTGAGATGAGCGCCGTCGCCGCCTCCCGCCCCGCCCCCTCCACCGACCCCGTCTTCGAGGTCGAGGATCTGCGGGTCGCCTTCGCCCTCGAAGGCGGCGGGCGGATCGATGCCCTCGACGGCGTCAGCTTCTCGATTGCGCCCGGCGAGACCGTCGGCATCGTCGGCGAATCGGGCTCTGGCAAGACCCAGCTCTTCATGGCGGCGATGGGCCTGCTGGCGCGCAACGGCCGGGCGACGGGCCATGTGCGCTTCGCGGGCACCGAGATCCTGGGGCTGCCCCCGGCCGAGCTCAACCGTCTGCGCGGCGCGCGCTTCGCCATGGTGTTCCAGGACCCGATGACCTCGCTCAACCCGTTCCTCACGGTCGAGCGGCAACTGACCGAGGTGCTGGTCACCCATCGCGGCTTCGACCGCGCCCGCGCCCGCGACGCCGCCATCCAGATGCTCGAGCGGGTGCAGATTCCCGAGCCCGAGCGGCGCATCGGCATGTATCCGTTCGAGTTCTCGGGCGGCATGCGCCAGCGCGTGATGATCGCCATGGCGCTGCTCTGCGGGCCGGAATTCCTCATCGCCGACGAGCCGACCACCGCCCTCGACGTCACGATTCAGGCGCAGATCCTGTCGCTGCTGGCGGAACTCAAGCGCGACACCGGCATGGCGCTCGCGCTCATCACCCACGATCTGGGCGTCGTCGCCGGCCTCTGCGACCGGGTGCTGGTGATGTATGCGGGGCGTATTGTCGAAGAAGGTAGGGTCCAGGACCTGTTCCGCGAGCCGCTCCACCCCTACACCGCAGGACTGCTGGCCTCGATCCCGCGCGCGGACCCGATGTCGGTCGAGGATGACGAGCCGCCGCTGATCGCCATTCCGGGCCAGCCGCCCGACCTGCAGCATCTGCCGTCAGGCTGCGCCTTCCGCACGCGCTGCCGCTTCGCCTTCGAGCGCTGCGCGCGCGAGGTGCCGCCGCTGCGCGGCGCCGGCCAGGGCCGCGCCAAGGCGTGCCATCTCGATCAACCGCCGGCCGTGGGGACGCCCCGGCCATGATCGCATCCGGGAAGCCCACGCTCGATAAGGCCAAGCCGATCCTCTCGGTCAAGGATCTGCATGTCACCTTCCCGATCCGCCGCGGCCTGTTCCGGCGCGAAGCGACCCTGGTGGCGCTGGACGGGGTGAGCTTCGATCTCAAGCCGGGCGAGACGCTGGGACTGGTCGGCGAATCCGGCTCCGGCAAATCGACGCTGGGCCGCGCGGTGCTGCGGCTCCTGCCGCGCGTCGAGGGCCATGTTACCTGGCTGGGCCAGGATCTCGCGGGCCTGACGCCCGAGGCGCTGCGGCGCCTTCGCGCCGACATGCAGATCGTGTTCCAGGATCCGCTGGCCTCGCTCGATCCGCGCATGCCGGTCGGCGAGATCGTGGCCGAGCCGCTGCGCACCTTCCAGCCCGACCTGCCGAAGAAGGAACTCCGCGCGCGCGTCACCGGCATGCTGGCCCGCGTCGGCCTGGGGCCCGAGCATCTCGACCGCTATCCGCACGAATTCTCGGGCGGGCAGTGCCAGCGCATCGGCATCGCGCGCGCCATGATCAACCGCCCGAAGCTGGTGATCTGCGACGAGCCGGTCTCGGCCCTCGACGTCTCGATCCAGGCGCAGATCATCAATCTGCTGATGAAGCTGCAGCGCGAGGACGGGCTCGCCCTCATCTTCATCTCGCACAATCTCTCGGTGGTGCGGCATATCAGCCACCGCATCATGGTGCTCTATCTGGGCCGGGTTGCGGAGCTCGCCGACCGCCGCGCCCTGTTCCGCGAGCCGCGCCATCCCTACACCCAGGCGCTGATCTCGGCGGTGCCGCTGCCCGATCCCGAACGGGAGCGGGCGCGCCGGCATCTGGTGCTCAAAGGCGAGCTGCCTTCGCCGCTCGACCCGCCCTCGGGCTGCGCCTTCCGCACCCGCTGTCCCAAGGCGACCGCGATCTGCGCCGCCGAACGCCCGGCGCTCGAGGTCACGCCCGATGGCCACAGTGTCGCATGCCATCATTGGCGCGAAGGGCCGCGCGCGATCTGAGGCGATTTCGACGTTCGCCCGCCGCTTGCGATTTGAAAATACGACACAATCTTCATTCGGTAGATTCTGATGAAGATTGAAACCATCGAGGTTGCCCGCCCGTGTTCCTGACTGTCGTCGCCGTCGCCATCATGGCCTCCTTCCTGTTCGACCTCTGGCTGGACCGGCGGCAGATCCATCATGTCCTCGTCCATCGCGAGCGCGTGCCCGCGGCCTTTCAAGGCGCCTTGTCGATCGAGGAGCATCAGAAGGCGGCGGCCTATACCGTGGCGAGGCGGCGCTTCGGCATCAAGCGCGAGCTGGCCGGGATGGTCCTGAGCCTGCTGCTTCTGGTCGGGGGCGGATTCGCCTTCATCAATTCCGTGGTCGCGACGACGTTCGGCACCGGTTATGTCGGTTCGCTGGCCCTTGTGGCGATCATCGCCGGCATCGGCGGCCTGGTGGCCCTGCCGTTCGCCTATGTCGGGACCTTCTCGATCGAAGCGGCATTCGGCTTCAATCGCACGACCCGAAAGCTCTTTTTCGTCGACCGCGCGAAGTCGGTCGCCTTGGCGATAGCGTTCGCGACCCCTCTCGTTCTCGCGGCCGATTTCGCCATGCGGCAATTGGGGTCATGGTGGTGGTTCGCTGTGTGGGGGATCTTCGTCGCCTTCAATCTGCTCGCCCTGCTGATCGTGCCGACGTTCATCATGCCGCTATTCAACAAGTTCGAGGTGCTGAAGGACGAAGTCTTGAAGTCCCGGATCGAAGCGCTGATGAAGCGCTGCGGATTCCATCCCAAAGGCGTCTATCGAATGGATGGCAGCAAACGCTCCGGCCATGGCAATGCCTTCTTCACCGGCTTCGGGCCGTCCAAGCGGATCGTGCTGTTCGATACGCTGCTGGAGAAACTGACGCCCGAGGAGATCGAAGCGGTTCTTGCGCATGAGCTCGGCCACTTCAAGCTGCGGCATGTCCTGCGGCGCCTGCTGACCTACTTCGGAGCCAGCCTTGTCATCCTGGCCTTCCTCGGATGGCTCTTTCGCCAGGACGGGTTCTACCGGGGCTTCGGCGTCGATCCGGCGATCGCGCACGCCATGCCGATGACGGGTCTGCTCCTGTTCTTCCTGCTCTTCCCTCTCGTCTCGACATGGTTCAGGGCGCTTCCGAACCATGTCTCGCGCCGGCAGGAGTTCGAAGCCGACGCCTATGCCGCCAACCATGCCAATAGCAGGGAACTGGCTTCAGCCCTCGTCAAGCTGCACCGCGACAACGCAGCGACCCTGACCTCGGACCCGATCTATTCGGCCGTCAACGACACGCATCCGAGCGCTGCTCAACGCATCGCCAGGCTCGCAGCGTAGAGGACGCGTCAGCTCCGCGGCTTGAGGCTTTCCGGGTCGTAGAGCGGCTTGTAGCCGATGGCCGCCACCTCGACCGGATAGGTCTCGCCGAAATATTCGACGTTGAGCTTGCGGCCTTCCTGGCAATAGGCCCAGGGCAGATAGGCAAGCGCGATGTTCTTGCCGATCGTCGGACCGTAGGCGACCGAGGTCGTGAAGGAACGGCGGCCGAGCTCGTCCACCAGGCCCTCGCCGGTCGCGGGGTCCAGCACCGGCAGGGTGCCGACCGGATAGCGGGCGACGCCCTTGGAATCGATGTTCCGCGTCATCACCAGCGTGCAGAGCATCGCCGGCTGGTGCGGGCGCGCCTTGTATTCGAGATGCTTCGCCTTGCCGCGGAAATCCGCCTCCTTGACCTTCGGGCGGGCGAGGTCGGATTCGATCAGGTTGTATTCGGTCAGGAGATCGGCGTTCTGCAGGCGCAGGCTCTTCTCCATGCGCCGGCTGTTGGCGTAGGTCTCGACGCCGAAGGCCATGACGCCGGTCGCGCGCAGCGCGTCCCAGACGGCGAGGCCGTCCTCGTAGCGCATATGCAGCTCCCAGCCCTGCTCGCCGACATAGGAGATGCGGAAGGCCATCACATTCTTGCCGCCGATCCTGATCTGCTTGATCGCGGCGAAGGGAAAGTTCTCGTGGGTGAGGCCGTTCGGGTCCTCGACCGCCTTCTGCAGGGTCTTGCGCGCGTTCGGGCCCCAGATGCCGATCGTCACGAACTTCTCGGTAACGTCGGTGACGGTGACGTTGAAGCCCTTGTCCTGCGCCGTGCGGCGCACATAGTGGAAATCGCGCGGGCCCGCATCGGCGCCGTCGATGACGCGGCAGCGGTCCGCCATGCGGATGACGGTCAGGTCGGCACGCACCATGCCCTCGTCGTCGAGGAAATGGGTGTAGATGCCCTTGCCGATCATATTGTCGCCGCCGATCTTGGCGGCGCAGAGCCATTCCATCAGCGCGACATGATCCGGGCCTTCGACGTCGAACATGTAGAAGTGCGACAGGTTCACGATGCCGCAATCCTCGCTCATGGCGAGATGCTCGGCATTGGAGACGCGCCAGAAATGGCGGTTGTCCCACTCGTTCTCGCGCACCGGCACGCGGTTGCCGTATTTCTTCAGCAGGTGCTCATTGGCGGCATAGCCATGCGCGCGCTCCCAGCCGCCGAGCTCCATGAAATAGCCGCCCAGCTCCTTCTCGCGCTCATAGAAGGGCGAGTGGCGCACATTGCGCCCCGTGGCATAGGGCTCGCGCGGATGGACCGCGGGGTTGTAGATCTTCTGCGCCGCCTCGCCGCAGCGCCCTTCGATGAACTTCTCCTGGAGCTGGTGCGGGTAGAAGCGCGCATAGTCGATCTTCGCGTGATCGATCGGCGTGCGCCCG
The DNA here is from genome assembly GCF_008728855.1 of Hypericibacter terrae. GTDB lineage: Bacteria > Pseudomonadota > Alphaproteobacteria > Dongiales > Dongiaceae > Hypericibacter > Hypericibacter terrae. The sequence goes on from NZ_CP042906.1 coordinate 4,540,893, forward strand.
TCGGTCATCCAGTCGGCCACCAGCTTGGCCATGCCCGGGCCGTCCTTGACCCAGATGGCGACGGCATACCAGAGGCCGCGGACCTTCTGGCTCTCGCCGATGGAGGGCCCGCCATCGGCAGTCACCTGCAGCAGGCCGTTGAAGGAGCGCTTCTCCTCATAGCCGAGCTCGCCCAGGATCGGCGTCAGCTCGATGGCGCGCTCGAGCGGCTTGAGGATCTGCTCCATGTCGAGGTCGCGCTGCGAGGGCGACAGCCTGGCCTGGTCCTTCTCCAGGATGTCGCGCGGATGGCAGAGGCGCGGGTTCGTCTCTTCGTAATAGCCCCACTCGATCATGCCGCCTTCGGCGGTCTTGGGATCACCGGTGTCGCGCATATAGGCCGAGTTGCCCTGGTCGCGCAGCAGCGGCCAGCCGATCTCCTTGCCGGTGCCGGCGAACTCGTTATAGGGCCCGAAGAAGGTGAGCGGATGGTCGACCGGCATCACCGGCAGGTCCTCGCCCGCCAGGGCCGCGATCAGGCGGCCCCACAGGCCCGCGCAGACCACGACATGGTCGGCCCGGATCGTGCCGCGATCGGTCACGACGCCCTTGATGCGCCCGTTCTCGAGGAGGAGCGACTTGGCCGGCGTGTTGGCGAAGACCTGGAGCTTGCCGCTGGCCACACCCTCGTCGATCAGCTCGCCGGCGACCGTCTGCGAACGCGGGATGACGAGGCCGCCATCGGGGTCCCACAGGCCGCCCTGCACCAGATGCTCCTCGATCAGCGGAAATTTCTGCTTGATCTCGGCCGGCCCGATCAGGCGCGCCCGAGTGCCGAAGGCCTTGGCGGAAGCGACCTTGCGCTTGATCTCCTCCATGCGGGCATCGTCGCCGACGCGCGCGACCTCCAGTCCGCCGACGCGGGCGTAGTGGCCCCGCTTCTCGTAGAAATCGATGGAGTAGAGCGTCGTCCAGCAGGACAGGAAATCGTGGCTGGTCGTGTAGCAGAAATCGGAGGCGTGCGCCGTCGAGCCGATGTCGGTCGGAACGCCGGACTTGTCGATGCCGACGATGTCGTCCCAGCCGCGCGCGATCAGGTGATGGGCGACCGACGAGCCGACGATGCCGCCGAGCCCGATGATGACGACCTTCGCTTTCTCCGGAAACCCTGCCATGTCGCGCTCTCGCCTTGATGTGCCGCCAGACAATAGGGCGCCGCGGCGGCGCCATTAGAGCCTGTTTGCGACATTCACGAAAGGCCGAGCGACAGGGGCGGGAAAGGTCGGAGCGCCCCACAGTGTCGCTCGCCATCACGAGCGCGAAGGGACGCGGTCGCTTGGATCCCCTCCCCCAACTTTTGGGGGAGGGCAGGGAGGGGGATGACTCCGTCCAGGATCTCGTCGGGGTGCGAAGGGGCCGATACCGAGCAGCCCCCTCCCCAACCCTCCCCCAAAAGTTGGGGGAGGGGATGTTTCTTCGATTTTCGATTCTTCACAGACTCAACGATAGGAAGAAAAGAAGACCGACGCTTCAGTCCACGCTCATTCCAGATCCAGTGCGCGCTTATAGAGGACCAGCAATTCCTCCTGCTCCTGGCGGTCGGCCTTGTCCATGCGCCGGATGCGGATGATCTGGCGCATGATCTTGGTATCGAAGCCGGTGCCCTTCGCCTCGGCATAGACCTCGCGAATATCGGCCGCCAGCGCCGCCTTTTCCTCCTCGAGCCGCTCGATGCGCTCGATGAAGGATTTGAGCCGGTCCGCTGCGATTCCGCCCTTGCCCGCCATTCGAAGAAACTCCCCGTCAAATCAGATGGTTATTGAGTTGGCCCGCGCTGCCGGCGGCATGCAGGGCCCGCGGACGATAAAGGGACGAATCGGGGGCGGCAAGACCGTCCGGGGAAGAAAGAAGCGGTGCCGGAATAAACCCGGCCCGAGGCCCGTTGTCTGGTCGAAATCACCCGATCGCTCCGGAAACCGGGGCGTCGGCACCCCTTCTCCCCAACAGCAGGACGGAGTCCCTCATGACCATCGACCTCCCGCACCGTGACACGCAACCGACCGGCCGCAAGCTCGCGCGCCAGGCGCTGCTGCTGACGCGCGTCAGCATCATCGCGCTCACCACCGCCCTCATGCCGATCACGCTCGGCGGCCTGCACAAGCCGCTGGTCGCCAAGGCCGCCTTCGCGCAGAGCGCCAGCGACGACGGCACCGCCGACCAGGGCTCGGGCGACGCGCCCGGGACGCCCGCCTCGGGCGGAGGCGAGGATGACGGCGCCACGCACGATGTCGGTGACGACAATGGCGTCGATGGCGCCAACCACGATGCCGGCGACGACAATGGCGGCAATGGCGAGGGCGGCGAAGGCGGCGATAGCGGCAATTCAGGCGCCGGCTCCAGCGCCAGCGGCTCCGGCGGCGGCGAAGGCGGCGGAAGTTCGGGCGGCGAAGGCGGCGGCGGTTCGGGCAGCGGCGGCTCGGGCGGCGGCGAAGGCGGTGGCTCCAGCGGCCATGGCGGCGGTGACGACTAAATCGTCACGACCATGAGACGCTCGGCGGCGCTCCCCAACAGATCGATCGCCGGCTCACAGGTCATGACAAAGGGCGCCTCCCTCCTGGGGAGGCGCCCTTCCGTCATGGTGGGGATTCGACCCCGGTTCAGTGCGTGTGCGGCTTGCCGCGCGCGTCGGCCAGCGCCTTCAGCGCGGGGATGCCGTCGCCCTGCTGATGCTTCGCCTTCCATTCGTCATAGGGCATGCCATAGACGATCTGGCGCGCCTCGGCGTCGCTGAGCGCCAGGCCGCGATCCTCCGCGGCGGCGCGATACCATTTCGACAGGCAGTTGCGGCAAAAACCCGCCAGATTCATCAGATCGATGTTCTGCACGTCCTTGCGCTCGCGCAGATGCTCGACCAGCTTGCGAAAAGCGGCGGCTTCGAGCTCGGTCCGGGTCTTCTCGTTCATGAGGGCCAACTCCTTCTCCTGATGCCAAATATGCGACCGCCGAAGGCGCCGCGCCAGAGGGGCGAGCGCTAAATTCCGATGCCCCGACCGGCTGTAGGGCGATATCCGGCCGGGGTCGCGCGGGTCGAGTTGACCGCGCCCGGATGAGGGGCCTAAAACCCGTTCCACACCCCGATTTCCTTCGAGGAGCCTTCTCCTTGGCCACCTATACCTTCTTCTGCGTCGACGGCCATACCTGCGGCAATCCGGTGCGGCTCGTCGCCGGCGGCGGCCCGCTGCTCGAAGGCAGCAGCATGAGCGAGCGGCGCCAGCATTTCCTCAAGCATTACGATTGGATCCGCACCGGCCTGATGTTCGAACCGCGCGGCCACGACATGATGTCGGGCTCGATCCTCTATCCCTCGACGCGACCCGACTGCGATATCGGCGTGCTCTTCATCGAGACCTCGGGCTGCCTGCCGATGTGCGGCCATGGCACGATCGGCACCGTGACCTTCGCGCTGGAGCGCGGCCTCGTCACGCCGCGTCAGCCGGGCAAGCTCAATCTCGAGACGCCGGCGGGCCTGGTCGAGGCGACCTATCGCCAGGAGGGCGCCTATGTCGAGGCGGTGCGCATCTGCAATGTCGGTTCCTATCTCGCGGCCGAAGGCGTCGAGGTCGACTGCCCCGGCCTGGGCGCCTTGAGCTTCGACATCGCCTATGGCGGCAATTTCTACGCGATCCTCGAGCCGCAGAAGAATTATCGCGATCTCGAGGATGTCACGCCGGGCGACATCCTGCGGCTCTCGCCGATCCTGCGAAAACTGCTGAATGAAGCCGTCGACCTGGTCCATCCCGAGAATCCGACGATCAAGGGCGTCAGCCATATCCTCTGGACCGGCAAGCCGAAGAACCCGAAGGCCAACGCGCGCAACGCCGTGTTCTATGGCGAGAAGGCGATCGACCGCAGCCCCTGCGGCACCGGCACCTCGGCCCGCATGGCCCAGCTCGCCGCCAAGGGCAAGCTCAAGGTGGGCGACGACTTCATCCATGAGAGCATCATCGGCAGCCTCTTCAACGGCCGCGTCGAGGCCAGGACCAAGGTCGGCAATCACGACGCGATCCTGCCCTCGATCGAAGGCTGGGCGCGGCAGACCGGCTACAACACCATCTTCATCGACGACCGCGATCCGTATAAGCACGGCTTCCAGCTGGTGTGATGCTGCGGGCGTCTGCGGCATCACGCGCGTTTAGCGCCCGCGGTCATCCCCGCGAAAGCGGGGCGGTAGTCGCTCAAGCGTCCGACACCCCCGCTGTTTGCTCCCATCGTCACCCCCGCGAAAGCGGGGGCCCATGGCCCCGTTCGGCACTCTGGATCAAGATGGGTCCCCGCTTTCGCGGGGATGACAGTTGGGGGGCGTGATGACCACTTCCCCCCTCCTCCTCCTCGGCGGCACCGACCCCGTCGGGCGCTTCATCCTCGACCGCACTTCCCGGCGGCGCGCCGTCACCGTGATCGGGCGATCGAAGCCCCATCGCGACGATGTGGCGTGGCATCGGGCCGATCTGGCGCTGGGCGCCGTGGCATTTCCCGAAGGGCGCGCGCAGCAGGCCATCGCCACCCTGCCGATCTGGCTGCTGGACGCGCATCTGCCGGCGCTGACGCGGATGGGGGTCGATCGCCTGATCGCCTTCTCCTCGACCTCGGTCGAAGCCAAGCGCGAGAGCCGCAGCGCCAAGGCGCGCGCCGTCGTCGCCGCGCTGTCCGGCGGCGAAGCCGCGGTGATGGAGGCCGCCCACAAGGCCGGCATCCGCACCACGATCCTGCGCCCCGCCTTGATCTATGGCGCCGGCGAGGATGCCAATGTCAGCGCGGCGGCGCGGTTCATCGAGCGCTTCGGGTTCTTCCCCCTGGCCTGGAACGCACAAGGCCTGCGCCAGCCGGTTCATGCCGACGATCTGGCAGCGGCGGCCCTCGCGGCGCTGGAAAGTCCGGCCGCGGTCGGCATGACCTACGCCCTGCCCGGAGGCGAGACCTTGGCCTATCGCGCCATGATCGCGCGGATCTTCGAGACGCTGGGCCGGCCTCCGCGGTTCGTTCGCATTCCCGGCCTGGCCGCGATCTCCGATCTCGCCAGCAGAATGGCGCGCGATCAGGCCTTCGACGCCGGTCCCGCCGCGCGCGACCTGGGTTATGCGCCGCGCCGCTTCCTGAGCGGCGGCCGGAGCGATCTCGGTCTTTAGCGTCCGCCGTCGAGCGACGATTTCCGCAACGCCGCCCATTCCAGCAGCGCATCCAGCGCCGGGCAGAGCTTTTGCCCGATATCGGTCAGGGCGTACTCGACCTTAGGCGGAACCTGCGGGTGGACCGTGCGCTGCACGATGCCGTCGCGCTCCAGGTCGCGGAGCTGCTGGGCCAGCATCTTCTGAGAGATGGCGGGAATCGCCTTCTCGAGCTCGGAAAAGCGCAGCACCGAGCGGGAGAACAGGTGAAAGAGGATCAGGATCTTCCAGCGGCCTTCCAGAACCGCCAGCACCTCTTCGACGCCGTCGGCCGCCATCTTCGGCGTGACGTCTTCGAGCTTACCTGTGGGTGAGTAGCCCACTTTCCGGTCGGTTCTGGTCATGCGCGGTCATTATCCCATATTGATCGCAACGCCGACAGTGGCGCATCGCGAACCGTCCGGGAGTTCCCATGTCGAAAGAAAAAAGCCGATCCGATGGCAACGAGTTCGAGGGCAAGCGCGCCTTGGTCACGGGCGGGAGCCGGGGGATGGGGGAAGCCATCGTCGACCGCCTCGCGCGCTCGGGCGCCATCGTCGTCAGCACGGCGCGCGCCGCGCCGGCGAGGCCGTCCCCGGCGGCCCTCTTCATCGAAGCCGATGTTTCGACCGCCGACGGTGTCGCCAGGGTAATCGCGCAGACCCGGGAACGCTTCGGCGGCGTCGATCTCCTGGTGAACAATGTCGGCGGATCCTCGGCACCTGGCGGCGGCTTTGCCGCGCTCGACGATGCACAATGGCAGCATGAGCTGGACACGAACCTCTTGGCGGCGGTGCGGCTCGATCGCGGATTCCTGCCGGGCATGCTGGAGCGGAAGGCGGGATCGATCATCCATATCTCGTCGATCCAGCGGCGATTGCCGCTGTTCGAATCGACCCTGGCCTATGCCGCGGCGAAGGCGGCGCTCACGACTTACAGCAAGGGCCTCGCCAACGAGGTCGGTCCGAAAGGCGTGCGCGTCAACAGCGTCGCCCCCGGCTTCATCGAGACGACGGCCGCCTCCGCACTGATCGAGCGGCTGGCCCGGAGCAACGGCACGGATGCCAAGGCGGCACGACAGGCGCTGATGGATTCGCTGGGCGGCATTCCGTTGGGACGGCCCGGCCGCCCCGACGAGGTCGCCGAGCTGGTGGCCTTCCTGCTTTCGGACCGCGCCTCCTCCATCACCGGCAGCGAATATGTGATCGACGGCGGAACCATCCCGACGGTGTGAGCCAAGGCCCGGGGTTATTCCGCCGCCAGCGCCGGTCGCTTTGTCGACCCCGGCCCGCCGGGTGAGCGGCCCTTCTGCTGTTGTTCCTCGGCCCGGTGGCGAATGGCCCGAAGCAGACGCGAAATCAAACGAACTTGTCGTCGTTTGCTCTTGGCCGCTATCTTCGGATCATGACTTGCACCGTTCTTCTGGACCTCGACGGCACCTTAATCGATTCGTATCCCGGCATTCTGGCAAGCTGCCTTGCGGCGCTGCGCGCCCTTGGGCATGAACCGGATGAAACCCTCGATATAAGACATACAATCGGGCCCCCGCTCGAAGACACGATGCAAATCCTGCTGCAGGCCCACGGAGACGACAGAGTCGCCGAAGCCGTCGCTGCCTACCGTCGGCATTACGGCGAAAGCGGGTTTCTCGAAAGCGTGCCTTACCCGGGAATTGGCCAATCCCTCGACGAGATGAAGCGGACCGGATTGCGACTCTATCTCGCGACATCGAAGAGAGCGATCTTCGCGAGCCGCATTCTGGACCATCTGAAGTTCGCCACATATTTCGATGGCATCTATGGCTCGGTGCCGAGCGGCGAGCTCGATCACAAGCCTGAACTGCTCGCCCATATTCTGTCTCGACATGCTCTTTCGCCGTCTGACAGCCTGATGGTCGGGGATCGCCGGCATGATATTTCCGGCGCCCATGCGGTCGGAATGCGCGGTCTTGGCGTGCTGTGGGGTTATGGCAGCCGAGACGAACTGGAAACCGCCGGCGCAGACCGGCTGGTGGATTTCCCTGCCGATCTCGCCCGCACCGTCCTCTCGATGGTCAGCGGGAAGAAATACCCAAGCTAGAGCAGCGCCGTCGGCCCCACCGCGCAGGGTTCAGGTCAGGTCACGAGCGCTTCACTCTGCCGCCAGCGCCTGCAGCTTCGGCCGCTTGGCGACCGCGGCACGGATGATGGCGAGCACGCGCTCGCGCTCCTCGCCGGCAAGCGGCATGCGCGGCATGCGCACGGTCTCGGTGCCGAGCCCGACCTCGGCCTGCACCAGCTTGATGTACTGGACCAGCTTGACCGAGACGTCGAGATGCAGCAGCGGCATGAACCAGCGATAGAGCGCGCGGGCCTCGTCATAGCGGCCCTTCTGTGCCAGGCGGTAGAGCTGCACCGTCTCGTCGGGGAAGGCATTGACCAAGCCCGCGACCCAGCCCACGGCGCCCAGCATCAGGCTCTCGAGGATGAGGTCGTCGACGCCGCAGAACAGGATGTAGCGGTCGCCGCAGAGATTCACGATGTCGGTGATGCGCCGCACATTGTCCGAGGACTCCTTGATCGCCACGAGGTTCTTCTCGTCGGCGAGCTCGGCGAACATCTCCGGATTGATGTCGACTCCGTAAGCGGGCGGATTGTTATAGACCATGATCGGCAGGTCGGTCGCGCGCGCCACGGTGCGGTAATGCGCCATGGTCTCGCGCCGGTCCGACTTGTAGATCATCCCGGGCAGCAGCATGAGCCCGCCGCCGCCGAGCCTGGCGACATCCTCGGCGAACTTGCAGGCGCCCTTGGTGGTGGCTTCGGCGGTACCGGCCAGCACAGGGACCCGGCCCTTCGCCGTGTCGAGCGCCAGCTTCACCATCTGGCGCTTCTCGTCGCCGTCGAGCGTGCTGGCCTCGCTGAGCGAGCCGCACATGATGATGCCATGGACACCCGCCTTGATCTGGCGCTCGATCGAGGCCGCGGTCGCCGCCATGTCGATCGACTGGTCGGATTTGAATTGGGTGGTGATCGCCGGAAATACGCCGCGCCAGCCGGTCATGGACGGAACCTCCTCTAAAGGGCCCGGTTTTCTGAAAAGCCTGGGGCCCAAAAACCGCGGGAGGCTCGCACCGGCTCCCGCCCCCGTCAATGCGCGTCATGGGCTGCCGCAAAGCTGGAATAGCTCGAAAATTAATGTTCCCGGTCGGTGCTGCCGAACCCTTTGATCCGACAAGCAGAGGGACCGTCCGCCGCCGCATGGGAGGTCTGTCGCGGATGCAAGGGGTTGGGTCGCGGCGGCCATGGTTCGGCATGGCGGCGGCGCCTATAAAGGGCGCCATGACGCTGGCCCCTACGACGACGCCCGCGGCCAGCCAAAGCCGGGCCGCTCTCGCTGTGTTGCTGATCGGAGCGACGGCGGTCTCTTTCTCCGGAATCTTCGTCAAGATCTCGGAGCTGGGACCCTCGGCCACCGGCTTCCACCGCCTCTTCCTGGCGCTGCCGCTGCTGCTGCTCTGGCAGGGGATCGAGGCCCGCCACCAGACGCGCGCACCGGCCAAGCCAGCGGCGCTCCGCGATTTCTGGATCCTCTGCCTGCCCGGCCTCTATCTCGCGGCCGATCTCGTCTGCTGGCACTGGTCGATCCGCCTGACCACGGCCGCGACCGCGACGCTGCTGGGCAACACCGCGCCGATCTTCGTGACGCTGACGGCCTGGCTGCTCTATGGCGAGCGCTTCCGGCCCGGCTTCGTGATCGGCCTGGTCGTGGCGCTGGGCGGCGTCACGGCACTCCTCGGCAGCGCCAATCTCGATCCGACCCATCTGATCGGCAATCTTGCCGGGATCGGCGCCGGCATCACCTATGCCGGCTACCTCATGACCCTCAAGATCGCGCGCAAGCGCTTCTCGACCGCGCAGGTCATGAGCTGGACCGCGGTCTCGGGAACCGTGGTCATGCTGATCGCGGCCCTGGTCTCGGGCGAGAGCCTCCTGCCGCCCAGCCTCGAGGGCTGGGCCATCCTGATCGGCCTCGCCTGGATCTCGCAGGTCGGCGGCCAGAGCATGATCGCCTGGGCGCTGCACCATCTGCCGATTGCTTTCTCCTCGGTCAGCATGCTGGTCAATCCGGTGGCGACCTTCTTCCTCGCCTGGTTCCTGATCGGCGAGCGGCTGACACCCTGGCAGATCCTGGCCGGCGTCGTGGTCCTGATCGGCATCCTGATCGCGCGGCTTTACAGCGAACGCCGCGGCTGATTCTCTAGACAGACCGATACGAACCCCGAGACCGCGCCCGATGTCTCAAGCCCCCCGCGACCTGCTGCTCAGCCTGTTCCGCGCCGCGCTCGCGGTGGCGGATCCGATGCAGGCCGTGCCGCCCCACCTGCCCAAGCCGCCCAAGGGCCGCACCATCGTGGTCGGCGCCGGCAAGGCCTCGGCGGCGATGGCGGCCGCGGTGGAGCGCCATTGGCAGGGGCCGCTCGAAGGGCTGGTGGTGACGCGCTACGGCCATGGCGTCCCTTGCCGGCAGATCGAGATCGTCGAGGCCTCGCATCCGGTGCCCGACGAGCGCGGCCGCGATGCGGCACGGCGCATCCTCGAGAAGGTGCAGGGCCTCACCGCGGACGATCTCGTGCTCTGCCTGATCTCGGGCGGCGGCTCGGCGCTCTTGTCGCTGCCGGCCCCCGACATCACGCTTGCCGACAAGCAGGCGATGAACAAGGCGCTGCTCAAATATGGCGTGACCATCGCCGAGATGAATTGCGTGCGCAAACATATGTCGGCGATCAAGGGCGGCCGGCTCGCGGCGGCGGCCTTTCCGGCGCAGGTCGTGACCCTGCTGATCTCGGATGTACCGGGCGACGATCCGTCCGTGGTCGCCTCGGGTCCGACCGTGCCCGATCCGACCAGCTTCGCCGACGCGCTGGCGGTGATCGAGAAATACAAGATCACCGAGGCCGCCCCCGTCATCGAGCGCTTCAAGCGCGGCCGGGACGAGACGCCGAAGCCCGGCGACCCACGCTTCGCGCGGGCGCGCACCATCATGATCGCGCGGCCGCAGGATGCGCTCGAGGCCGCGGCCAAGGCTTCACGCGCCGCCGGCATCGCGCCCCTCATCCTCGGCGATTCGATCGAGGGCGAGGCGCGCGACGTGGCGCTGGTCCATGCCGGCATTGCACGCCAGGCCGCGCGCTACGGACAGCCTGGCGAGCCGCCGCTGGTGCTGCTCTCGGGTGGGGAGACCACCGTCACGGTCCGGGGCAAGGGGCGCGGCGGGCGCAATGCCGAGTTCCTGCTGGCGCTCGCCGTCGCCCTCGACGGCCATGCTGACATCCATGCCATCGCCTGCGATACCGACGGGATCGACGGCACCGAGGACAATGCCGGCGCGCTCATGGGGCCCGACAGCCTGGCCCGGGGCTGGGCGAAGGGCGTCAATGCCAAGGCTTTGCTCGCCGACAATGACGGCTACAGTTTCTTCGAGGCTCTTGGCGACCTGGTCAAGACCGGTCCGACCCTCACCAATGTCAATGATTTCCGCGCCATCCTGATCGGGAAGCGGCTAGGGTAAGGACGTCGCTGGCTGCCCTCGCCAGGGGTCGGGCCGGCCTCCCGGTTCGCCCTCCCCCTTGAAAGCCCCGTTTGAAGGCCCCCTCTTGAAGGCAGGGACGCTTTCAGCGGTAACAAAGCCGAAAGTAGAGTTGCGCGCATGAGACGAGAACGCCTGGCCAAGATCGTCGCCACCCTGGGGCCCGCCAGCTCGACCCGCGAGCAGCTCCTTGCCTTGTTTCACGCCGGCGTCGACGTGTTCCGGCTCAATCTCAGCCATGGCACGCATGAGGATCATCGCGCGCGCCATGCCGTCATCCGCGAGATCGAGCAGGATACCGGCCGCCCCATCAGCATCCTGGTCGATCTGCAAGGCCCCAAGCTCCGCATCGGTCCGCTCACCGGCGGCGAGGCGCAGATCGAGCGCGGCCAGCCCTTCCGCCTCGATCTCGAGGACCGGCTGGGCGACAGCACGCGCGTGCGCCTGCCCCATCCCGAGGTGCTGTCGGCGCTCACGCCCGGCGCCGATCTGCTGATCGACGACGGCCGGCTCAAGCTCAAGGTCGAGCGCACCGGCCAAGGTTATGCCGACACCACCGTCGTGCTGGGCGGGCGGCTCAAGGATCGCAAGGGCGTGAACCTGCCGGGCGTGCTGCTGCCGCTCTCGCCCCTGACCGAGAAGGACCGCAAGGATCTCGCCTTCGCGCTCGATCTCGGCGTCGACTGGATCGGACTCTCCTTCGTGCAGCGGCCCGAGGACGTGGCCGAGGCGCGTCGCCTGGTGCAGGGCCGCGCCGCCATCATGGTCAAGCTCGAGAAACCCTCGGCGATCGAGCGGCTCGAGGAACTGCTCGACCTTGCCGACGCCGCGATGGTCGCGCGCGGCGATCTCGGCGTCGAGATGCCGCCCGAGGACGTGCCCTCGATCCAGAAGCGCATCGTCGCGACCTGCCGCCTCAAGGGCAAGCCGGTGGTGGTCGCGACCCAGATGCTGGAATCGATGATCAGCGCCCCCGCCCCCACCCGCGCCGAGGCGTCGGACTGCGCCACCGCCGTCTATGACGGCGCCGACGCGCTGATGCTCTCGGCCGAGACCGCGTCGGGCAATTATCCGATCGAGGCGGTCTCGATCATGAACCGCATCATCGAGCGCGTGGAACGGGACCCGCTCTATCGCCGCATCCTCGCGGCCCAGCGCCCCGAGCCCGAGGCGACCGCCGCCGACGCCATCACCTATGCGGCGCAGCAGGTGGCGCACACGATCTCGGCGGCTGCGATCGTGACCTACACGACCTCGGGCTCGACCACCTACCGCGCGGCGCGCGAGCGCCCCGAGGTGCCTATCCTCTGCCTGACCTCGAAGCGCGAGACCGCCCGGCGCATGTCGCTGGTCTGGGGCACGCACTGCATCGAGACCGCCGAGATCCGCAGCTTCTCCGAGATGGTCGACAAGGCCTGCCGCATCGCGTTGACCGAAGGTTTCGCCAAGGCGGGGCAGCGGCTGGTGGTAACCGCCGGCGTCCCCTTCGGCACGCCGGGGTCGACCAACGTGCTGCGCATCGCGTGGGTGGATGGGTAGCCCCCAGTGTCACCCCCGCGAAAGCGGGGGCCCATGGTCCCATTCGTTGTGCTGGATCAGGATGGGTCCGCTGAATTTTCAAACGAAGTGCAACACCAGATTAGGGTGTTGCCATGGGAACAAAATACACTCAGCTCTCGGCCGAAGAGCGCGCCATCCTTGCCAGCCTTCAGGCCAAAGACCACTCGATCCGCCAGATCGCTGCAGCTCTGGATCGCCCAGCATCGACGATTTCTCGGGAGCTGAAGCGAAACACCGGCCGTCAGATCGGCTATCGGGCCGTCTACGCCCAGCAGCAGACCCGGGCCCGGCGCTGGCGAGGCTCGCGTCTGGAACGTGACGCCAAGTTGCGCCGGCAAGTCCTCGACGGCCTGAAGAAAGGCTGGTCGCCCGAGCAGGTCTGCGGCTGGCTCGAACGCCAGCAGGGCCGGCACGTCATCAGCCCGGAGAGCATCTACCGCTTCATCCAGGCCCAGATCACCCGCCACAAGGACTATCGCTGGCGCCATTACCTGCCCCGCGCCAAGAGCAAACGCGGCCGCCGCGGCCGCAAGGGCGGCAGCTCGGCCCTGCACATCCAAGATCGTGTTTCCATTGCAGAAAGACCCGCCGCCGTCGGGGACCGTTCGGTCGCCGGCAACTGGGAAGCCGATCTCATGATGTTCACCCGCTACGGCCAGGCCCTCCTCGCCTTGCATGAGCGATCCTCCCGCCTGCTCATCGTCGGCCGGTCCAACGGCAAGCATGCCGAGCCGATCGCCGACGCTATCGCCAGCTTGCTCGGGCCTCTGCCCCAATCCCTGCGCCAGACCATCACCTTCGACAATGGCACCGAGTTCGCCCGTCACTACGAGCTCCACCGCCTCGATATCCAGACCTTCTTCTGCGACCCCTATGCTCCCTGGCAGAAAGGGGGCGTCGAAAACGCCATCGGGCGATTGCGCCGCAACATCCCCAGAAAAACCAACCTCGACACCCTCACCACACGCCAACTCTCAAATCTGGTCCGCGCCTACAACAACACCCCGCGCAAATGCCTTGACTGGCACAGCCCCGCTGAAATCTTCTGCAGCCAAGTGTTGCACTTGGAGTGTGAATCCATCTCCCCGCTTTCGCGGGGATGACTGATGGAGGGCACCGTCCGCGCGCGCAGCGAGTCCGCGCTGTAGATCGCGATCGCGGCCCACACACAGCCGAACGTCACCAGATGTGCCTGGGTGAAGGGCTCGCCATAGACGACGACCGCCAGCAGCAGCTGCAGGGTCGGCGAGAGATACTGGCAGAAGCCCAGCGCCGCTAACCGCAACCGTCGGGCGGCGGCCGCGAACAGCAGCAGGGGCACCGCCGTCACCGGGCCGGCCAGGATCAGCATGAGATCGAGATGGCTCGAGACCATGCCGAAGCTGCCGGCGCCGATGGCCGCCAGATAGATCAAGAGCCCCAGCGCGAAGGGCAGCAGCAGCAGCGTCTCGACCATGAGCCCGTCGAGGCTCTCGGCCGCCACGATCTTGCGCAGGAGCCCATAGACGCCGAAGGTCACCGCCAGGCTGAGCGCAAGCCAGGGAAACTGGCCATAGGCGATCGCGAGATTGAGCACGCCGGCGCTGGCGAGGCCCACCGCCGCCCATTGCCAGGGGCGCAGGCGCTCGCGCAGCACGAAGGTGCCGAGCAGCATGTTGACCAGCGGATTGATGTAATAGCCCAGGCCCGATTGCACGATCTGCGCGCTCGCCACCGCCCAGATATAGAGCGACCAGTTGGTGGCGAGGATCAGGGCCGTCAGCATCAGGATCGAGCGGGCGCGCCGGTTGCGCAGCACGTCGGCGACATTCGGCCAGCGCCGCGCCAGGACGACCAGGATGACGAGGAAGGGCACCGACCAGACCACGCGGTGCGCCAGCACCTCGATCACCGGCACCGAGGCGACCGTCTTGAAATAGACCGGGTTGAGGCCCCAGAGGCAGAAGCAGCCCAGCGCATAGAGCGCGCCGATCAGCGTCTTGCGCTCAGGATGAGGATCGCGGGTCACGGAAATGGCGAAGGGCCGGATGCTGAGGAACGCGAGCGGCGCGTCGGCAACTGTGCCAATTCAGGACCGCTTTGGGATGAAACGCCGATCCTAATCGAGACTCGTCCGTCTGGCGAGCCGGCTTGCCGCCACGGCACTCCTGCCCCTAGACTCGGGCATTGCCGCTCAATAGACGGCGACGCGGCAGGAGAGGGCCCTTCCATGGCCGACGAAAAGACCATCATCCGCACCACTTGCCCGCGCGATTGCTATGACGCCTGCGGCATCGCGGTGGTGCGCCGCGGCGATCATGTGAAGGTGCTGGGCGATCCCGATCATCGGGTGAGCCGCGGCGCCCTCTGCGGCAAATGCGCGATCGCCTATAACGGCGCCTGGCGCGATCCCCGCCAGCGGGTGATGCAGCCGCTGAAGCGCGTGGGGCCCAAGGGCGAGGGCGAGTTCCAGGCGATCTCCTGGGCGGAGGCGCTCGAGATCGTCGCCGGCCGCCTCAAGGGCATCGTCGCCAGGAGCGGCCCCGAGCCGATCTTTCATTGCCATTACACCGGCACCTGCTCGCTGCTGGCGACCGCCTTCCCGATGCGCTTCTTCAACAAGCTCGGCGCCAGCGAGGTCGAGCCGGATTCGATCTGCAATCTCTCGGCCCATGCCGCCCTCGGCTATATGTACGGGACGTCGAGCCTGGGATTCGATCCGCGCATGGCCAGGGACGCCGGCTGCATCATGGTCTGGGGCGCCAACCCGTCCCATTCGGCGCCGCATGCGCATAAGCATTGGCTGAAAGAGGCGCCGGGCCAGGTGATCGTAGTCGATCCCGTCCGCCACGCGACCGCGGTCGAGGCCGATCTGCATCTGCAGCCTTTCCCCGGCAGCGACGCGGCACTGGCCTTCGCCATGCTGCATGTGATCCGGCGCGAGGGTCTGCTCGACCGCGACTACCTCGCGCGCAACGCCATCCGCTGGGAAGAGATCGAGACGCAGCTCGATCCCTGCACGCCCGCCTGGGGCGAGGCGCAGACCGGCGTGCCGGCCGCGCTGATCGAGCAGGCGGCGCGGATTTATGCAGGCGGGCCGTCGCTGCTCTGGCTGGGCCAGGGCCTCTGCCGCCAGCCGCAGGGCGGCAACATCTTCCGCGCGGTGGGGCTCCTGCCGCCGGCGACCGGCAATCTCGGCAAGCCCGGCGCGGGCTTCCTCTTCCTCAATGGCGGGGCGCGCAAGGGCGTCGATGGCGGCGACATCGAGGGTGCCGATCTGCGCACGCGGCCGCGCAATGCCGTCAGCCATATGGATCTCTGCGAGACGCTCGAGGCGCCGGACAAGATCCAGGCGCTGATCTGCTGGAACATCAACATCGCCGCCTCCAATCCGGACCAGGCGAGGCTGCATCGCGCGCTGAAGCGCGAGGATCTCTTCACGGTGGTGATCGATCTCTTCCGCACCGACAGCGCCGAGCTCGCCGACATCGTGCTGCCGGCGGCGAGCTTCCTCGAGTTCGACGACATCGTCTCGTCCTACTTCGACCTGACGCTCTCGGCCCAAGCCCGCGCGATCGCGCCGATGGGCGAGGCGTTGCCTAACCAGGAGATCTTCCGCCGGCTTGCGACGGCCATGGGCTTCACCGAGCCGGCGCTGACCGAGCCCGACGCGCCGATCCTCGATCGCGTCGCGAAAGCCTGCGGGGTCGCCGGCGGCTTCGACGCGCTCAAGGCGAAGGCGACGGTCGATGTCTGGGAGACGCCGGTTTCGCAATTCGCGGACGGCAAGTTTCCGACCCCGTCGGGCAAGATCGAGATCGCCAGTGCGGCCGCGGCGGCCGACGGCCATCCCGCGGCCCCGCAGGCCACCGTCGATCCGCGCCCGGCGCCCGGCCACTACCGGCTGCTCTCGCCCGCCTCGCCCTGGCTGATGAATTCGAGCTACGGCAACGATCCGGCGATCCAGGCCAAGATGGGGCCCGAGCGCATCACGATCCATCCGCAGGACGCGGCGAAGCTCGGGATTCAGAACGGCGACCGCGTGCGGCTCGAAAACGAGACGGGGCGGCTGGAGATGAATGCCGAGGTCGCCGCGCTGACACCGCCCGGCGTGCTGCTGGGCGCGAAGAGCCGCTGGCCCAAGGCGCTGGGCGGTCACGCCAACATCAACAGCCTCAATCCCGGCCAGAAGAGCGACATGGGCGAGAGCTCGGCCGTCCATGGCATCGAGGTCCGGCTGGTGCCGCTGGGTCGCGGCGTGGCGACCTCGGTCAAGGCCGCGGTGCCGGCGAAGTAGTCAGTAACTCAGCCGGCAAATCTCAGCCCCTTCCCTTGCGGGAGGGGCGGCGAGCGTAGCGAGCGGGGAGGGTGCTTGCCGCAGACGACCTAGTAAAGAAACTTCGCTTCCCGGCCCAAGACCTCGTTCGCAGCACCCCTCCCCCTACCCCCTCCCGCAAGGGAAGGGGGTGAGACTTTTTCTTTTCACTCTCCGCCCGATTCCTGGATCTCCAGCGAATCGATGCGGTGCTTGAACTCGTCGTTGCGGCTGGTGGCGCCGTCGCCGCTGACGATGGTGCCTTCGGTCAGCTTGGCCGGGTCGATACCCATGGCCTTCAGCTTGGCCTTGGGCGGCAGGAACAGGTCATGTTCCTCGTCCAGCACGCGGATGACGATCAGCGTGTAATCCTTCTCGAACGCCACGCGCCGGATCGGGCCGCCGATGTTGAGGTTCGTATCGGTGTCGTAGGCGCTGTCGGGCTCGGGATCGTCGTTGGCCGCGCGCTTGATCGCATCGAGGTTCATGCCGAAGATCTGGCCGGTGATGGCCCAGGTCCCGCCTTCCTTCACGAAGTCGGTCTGCATCTCGACATGGGCGAGCTTGCCCTCGTCGTCCAGCATCTCGCTGACGGTGAAGAGGCTGGCGGTATGCGCGGCCTTGTCCTCGGTCAGCTTCTGGACCGCGAAGCTCTTCGGCGCCGTCTTCTGCATCCAGTCCGCCGCCATCTTGCGTTTGTCCGGATCGCTGCCGATCTCGTCGCTATAGAGCTTCTGCTGTTCCTTGGCGAAGAAGCCAAGCGCCTTGTCGATGTCGCCCGCCTTCTGTGCGTCGTAGTAGCCCTGAAGGCGCTGGGTCAGAATCGTCTGCACGTCGTCGGCCTCCGCTCGGGTGGTGACACAGAACGCCATCAAGGCAAGCGCGATCCAGAAGGGACGCATGATCCGGCTCCAGAATGAGGGGCGGAGTGTGACATGCGCGGCGCGAGCGCGGCAAGACAGCCCGAGGATTTCTGTCCGGGACCCGAGCGGCGGCGGAACGCCGGCTAAATCGATTTGTCCTGCAGCTGCTTGCGCAGTGTGTCGGCGTTCATGCGGGCGCCCTGCATCAGGGGATAGACGTCGAGGGCCCGCTCGAAGGCGTCGAGCGCCTGTTCGGTATGATTGAGCTCGACCTGGACCAGCCCCAGGCCGGAGAGCGCCCCGAAATGGCGCGGCTCGAGTTCCAGCGTGTGGCCGATCTCGTCCAGCGAATCCTGATAGTCGCCGGTCAGGTAGTGGACCGTCGCGAGCTTGTTCCAGCCTTCCGCGAAGTCCGGTGCGATCTGCGTCACTTTCGTGAAGGCGTCGATCGCCATCTTGAAATCCGACGCGGACATGGCAGCGACGCCGCTGTTCATCAGCTTGAGCACCTCGGGATTGTCGGAATGGAACCACAAGGTCCAGATCAGCCCCTCGACCTGCTGCGCGGCGCCGGGATCGGGCGCCTTCTTGAGCAGATCGAACAATTCCGGCAATCGGGGATCCTTCTGATCCGCGAAGGCTGCGCCCGGTGCCAGCAGCGCGACGGCGAAGAACAAGCCCAGAGCCGCCGCCCACCGCCGCCATTGGCTGAACCGGTTGGATAATGAAAGGCTTGTCATCGTTCCGCGCCTCGCGATCCCGCGTCTCCCTGCCCTTGAGTATGGCCCTCGTCGGGCCCGGCTCCAACGGCGGCAAGAGCCCTTGCCGCGCCCTCCGCGCTGGTCGAGAGTGTCGCCCACCCTGCCCTTTTCGGGAGACCGGTTTTGGCCGCATCGACTTACTTTTCAGCCCATTATGCCGAAGCCCGCGGCAAGTTCCTGGCCGCGGCCAAGGCCGCCGGCGGCCGGCTGACCTCCCATCAAAATCCCGCGAGCGGGCCGGAGGGCGCGCCGCTCTTCACCGACATCGCGCGCTTCGGGCCCGAGCGGGCCGAACGGATCCTGCTGATCAAGTCGGGAACTCATGGCGTCGAAGGGTTTCTGGGATCCGGCATCCAGGTGGGACTGATCGAGAGCGGGGCCTTGCGCGATCTCCCCGCCGGCGTCGGCGTCGTCGTTCTGCACGCGCTCAATCCCTTCGGCTTCGCCTGGCTGCGGCGCACCAACGAGAACAACATCGACCTCAACCGGAATTTCGTCGATCACGCGCGGCCCCATCCGCAGAACCGCGCCTATGAGGAGCTGCACAATTTCATCTGCCCGCGCTCCTGGACGGTTGGGCAGCGCCGCGAAGCCGACGAGCGGCTCTATGCCTATGGCTCGCAGCATGGCGATGCGGCGCTGCAGGCCGCGATCACGGCGGGGCAGTACACGCATCCCGACGGCGTGTTCTATGGCGGCCTGGCGCCGAGCTGGTCGAACCAGCTGTTGACCCGGCTCTCGGGCGAGATCGCGCGCGAGGCGCGCCAGGTGGCGGCGATCGATCTCCATAGCGGCCTCGGGCCCTATGGCTATGGCGAGATCATGAACGGCCACGCGCCGGGCCTGCCCGGCTTCGCGCGCATCGAGGACTGGTTCGGCGGCGAGGCGACCTCCTATGCCAGCGGCGATTCCTCCTCCTCGGTCCTGACCGGCGACACGCTGACCGGGATCGAGCGCGCCATGCCCGGGGTCCCGCTCAGCGGCATCACGCTCGAATATGGCACGCTGCCGCTGAAGGGGATGATCGACGCCGTGCGCGCCGACAACTGGCTCCATGTCCATGGCAAGCTCGACTCCGAGGAAGGCCGTGCGATCAAGCAGCAGATCCGCGACGCCTTTTACCCCGACCATGACGACTGGAAGAACGCGGTGTGGGAACGCGGCGAGGACGTGACGCGGCGGATGCTGAAGGGGTTGGCGGGGAGCTGATTTCTTATCTCCTCCCTGCGCCCCTCCTCATTGTCATCCCGCGAAAGCGGGGACCCATCCTGATCCAGTGCAGCGAACGTCACCATGGGCCCCCGCTTTCGCGAGAGTGACTACGGGAGGCCTGCCGGCTTCGGCCCGCCCGTGGCCCAGTCCAGCAGCTCGACCGTGTGCAGCACGGGCTGTTGCCCGTAGCGGGCGATCTGGACCATGCAGCCGATGTTCCCGGTGGCGACGATGGCCGCGCCCGTGGCGGCGAGGTGGCCTGCCTTGCGCTGGCCGAGCTGCGAGGCGATCTCGGGCTGGAGCAGATTATAGGTGCCGGCCGAGCCGCAGCAGAGATGGCCCTCGGCCGGTTCCTTGACCGCGAAGCCCGCCGCCGACAGCAGATCCACCGGCGGGCGTTTCACCTTCTGGCCATGCTGCATCGAGCAGGCCGAGTGATAGGCGACGTCGAGGCCCGGCCGATAGTCGGGTGCGGGCGCGCTCATATCGAGGCCGAGCTCGGCCATGAATTCGGTGATGTCGCGGGTGAGCGCGCTGATCGCGGCCGCGCGGTCCTTCCAGAGCGGGTCGGTGCGCAGCATGAAGCCGTAATCCTTGATCACCGTCCCGCAGCCCGACGCATTGACCAGGATCGCGTCGAGCGGGCCCGCCGCCATCACCCGCTCCCAGGCGGCGATGTTCTGCCGCGCGCGCGCCAGCGCCTCCTCTTCCGCGCCCAGATGATGGGCCAGCGCGCCGCAGCAGCCCGAGCCCGGCGACGGCGCCAGCTCCACGCCATGGCGCGCCAGCAGCCGCTCGGTCGCGCGGTCGATCTCGGGCGCCATCGCCTGCTGCACGCAGGAGCCCAGCATGGCGACGCGCTTGCGCGCCGCACCGCCGGTCATGCGCGCGCGATCGAGGCTCGGCGCCGTGGCGGCACGCGCGGGCCGCGGCCGGCGCGCCGGGATCATGTCGGCCAGCGCCTTGAACCGGCCGGGCAGACGCTGCAGCAGGGGCTTGAACAGACCGCCCAGCATCAGCGCCGGCCCGAACAGATAAGGCTTCGGCAACAGCCAGCGCAGACCGGCGCGCATCAGGCGGTCGCCGCGCGGACGCTCATAGGTTTCCTCGACATGGGCGCGCGCGATATCGACCAGATGCATGTAATGCACGCCCGAGGGACAGGTCGTCATGCAGGAGAGGCAGGAGAGGCAGCGGTCGATATGGAGGGTCGTGTCCCTGTCGGCCGGCTTGTCGTTCTCCAGCATGTCCTTGATGAGATAGATGCGGCCGCGCGGGCTGTCGAGCTCGTCGCCCAGCAGCACATAGGTCGGACAGGTCGCGGTGCAGAAGCCGCAATGGACGCAAGCCCGCAGGATCTTCTCCGCGGCCTCGTTGTCCGGATTGGCCAATTGCGAGAGAGTGAAATGGGTCTGCATCGATTCCCTAGCCCATCCGCCCGCGATTCAGAATCGCCAAGGGATCGAACGACGCCTTGACCCGCCGGCTCAGGGCCGCGAGCGCCGGCGCTTCCGGCTCGAACACCGGCACCGCCTGGCGCACGGCAAGTTCCGCGCGGATCAAGGTCGCGTGGCCCGCGGGCGCGCCGCCCTGCCCCTGCAGCGCGCCGCGCACGATCGCCGCATGGGCATCGGGCGCATGAGGCAGCGCCAGCCAGATGAGGCCGCCGCCCCAATCATAGAGGTGACGCGCGCCCGGACGCGCGCTCTGGATCGCGGCGACCACCCGCGGCGCCTCGCTGGGCGGGACCGAGAGCCGCCAGAGCGGCATGCGCGGATCGAGCCGCGCCGCGGCAAAATTGCTCACGTCGCGGATCTCGCGCCAGAGAGTCGCGGATTCGGCCGGCTCGAGCGTGAGCGTCGGGGCGCCGAAAGATTGCAGCCAGGCCGCCAGCGCGCCGACGCGATAATTGACCGAGGCGGGCGGCCCCTCGACACGCAGCGCCGTGACGCCGGCGCCGGTCTCGGCCACGCGATCGACCGCGCTCAACCCCGCCTCGCCCGCCGGCAGATGCGCGGCACCGGAAATTTCATGCGGGCTGCCGAGCGCCACCGCCATCGCCTCGATCGCGCGTGCGTCGTCGAGTCCCACCAGCATCAGCGTACGCGAGATCTCGGGCGCCGGATGGACGCGCACCGTGATCTCGGTCATGACGGCGAGCGTGCCATGCGAACCCGCCAGCAATTTCGGCAGATCGTAGCCGGTGACGTTCTTGACCACGCGGCCGCCGGCCTTGAAGACCTCGCCCCGACCCGACACCGCGACAAATCCCAGGAAATGATCGCGCGCGGCGCCCGCCTTGAGCCGGCGCGGGCCCGCCAGGTTGCAAGCGACCGCCCCGCCGATGCTGCCGCTGCCGGCGGGGCCGCCATAGAGCGGCGCCAGATCGGGCGGCTCGAAGGCGAGGATCTGGCCGCGCTGCGCGATCACCGCCTCGATCTCGGCGAGCGAGGTGCCGGCACCGGCCTTGAGCACCAGCTCGTCGGGTTCGTAGAGCTGGATGCCGGCGAGCCGCGACAGGTCGATCACGGCTTGCGCCTCGACCGGATTTCCCAGCTCGCGCTTGCTGCCACGGCCCAGGATCTCGAGCGGGATCGCGCGCTCGGCCGCACCGGCCACGGCGGCGCGAAGCTCCTCGATGCTCAGGGGCCTGATCGTCTCGATCATGGGAATTCAGAATCGCGGCAGATCGGGATGCGGCAACCGGCCGGCATGGATATGCATCCGGCCCAGCTCGGCGCAGCGATGGAGCTCGGGGAACACCTTGCCGGGATTGAGCAGGCCGCCCTCGTCGAAGGCGCATTTGAGGCGCTGCTGCTGGGCGAGATCGGCCTCGTTGAACATGACGCCCATCAGGTCGCGCTTCTCGACGCCGACCCCATGCTCCCCCGTCAGCACGCCGCCGACCTTGACGCAGAGCTTCAGGATGTCGGCGCCGAAGGCCTCGGCCCGCTCCAGCTCGCCCGGCTGGTTGGCGTCGTAGAGAATCAGCGGATGGAGATTGCCGTCGCCCGCATGGAAGACATTGGCGCAGCGCAAGCCGTAATGCTCCGACATCCGGCGCATCTCGGTCAGGACGCGCGGCAGCTCGCGGCGCGGAATGGTGCCGTCCATGCAGTAATAGTCGGGCGAAATGCGGCCCACGGCCGGAAACGCCGCCTTGCGGCCGGCCCAGAATCGCAGGCGCTCTTCCTCGGTCTGGCTGACGGCGATCGAGCTGGCGCCGCGCTCGCGCGCGATCGCCTCGACCCGCGCCTTGAGCTCGTCGACCTCGGCCCGCGGCCCGTCCAGTTCGATGATCAGCAGCGCCTCGCAATCGAGCGGATAGCCGGCATGGACGAAATCCTCGGCGGCATGAATGGCCGGCCGGTCCATCATCTCCATACCGGCCGGCACGATCCCGGCGGCGATCACCGCCGAGACGCAATTGCCAGCCTGCTCGTTCGTCGGAAAGGCGACCAGCAGCGCGCAGGCATGTTCGGGGCGCGGCAGGATGCGCACCGTGACCTCGGTCACGACGCCGAGCAAACCTTCCGAGCCGATGACGATGCCGAGAAGATCGTAGCCGGCCGCGTCCAGATGCTTGCCGCCGAGCCGGATCACGGTGCCGTCGATCAGCACCATCTCGACGCCCAGCACATTGTTGGTGGTGAGGCCGTATTTGAGGCAATGAACCCCGCCCGAATTCTCGGCCACATTGCCGCCGATGGTGCAGGCAATCTGGCTCGAGGGATCGGGCGCGTAATAGAAGCCGAGCCCCTTGACCGCCTCGCTGATGGCGAGATTGGTGACGCCCGGCTGGACCACGGCGCAGCGATTGGCCGGATCGATATCGAGCACGCGGTTGAAGCGGGCCATGCCGAGTAGGATGCCGTCGGCCAGCGGCAGGGCGCCGCCGCTGAGGCTGGTGCCGGCCCCGCGCGGCACCACCTTGATGCCCTCGCGATGACAATAGGAGAGGACCGCGGCGACCTCGGCCGTCGTCCGCGGCAGCGTCACCAGCAGCGGCAACTGCCGATAGGCGCTGAGCCCGTCGCTCTCATAGACCCGGCGCATCGATTCCTCGACCACGATCGCATCCGGCGGCAAGATCGTGCCGAGCGCCGCCGCGATGTCGCGTCGGCGGCGGATCGTGGCCTGATCGGGCTCCGGCATCTTCAGGGACATGAGAGGCGTTCCGCTTCTGACCGTTGACGGCACTCTGGCCTCAGCCGCGTTGTGCCGCAAGCGAGCCGGAATCGACAACGGCCGCTGATGCGGCCGTGCGAGTCAGTCCAAGATCAGGAAACGTCGAAGACCGGCGCCCTGATGAAAGGGCGCGGCGGATCAGCCCTGGCGGGCCTTGAACCGCGGGTTGGTCTTGTTGATGACGTAGACGCGCCCCTTGCGCCGGACGATGCGGCAGTCCTTGTGGCGCTTCTTGGCCGACTTCAGCGAATTGACGACCTTCATGATGGCGGTCCTTGCTAGGCAACGTCTCGAGGTTTCGGAGGCACAGCTCCGGCGGGTCCTTTAGGGGCCCTCCGGTACCGCGCGAAGCGCCGGACCATAGTGGGGCGGCCGGAGCCTGTCAACCGTCGCGGGATGCGGCGATCGATCGTCCCTAACCTACCAGTCCGACAGCATTTTATCGACGCCGGTCTTGAAGGCGTGGAAGCGGAAGAAGCCGATATCGCCGCTGTCGATGGCGGCCACCCGGCGGGTCCAGAGGGCGACATGCTGGGTCAGGGGCTCGGCCATCCGCGGATCGCTTTTGAGGATCTCGGATTTGTCGAGCAGGTCGGCCAGGCATTTGATGACGTTGGTGCGCACCAGCTTGGTGAGGTCCTCGCTGACCCGCAGGTCCAGCCGGCGTTCCGCGCAGGCGGTCTGGTATTTCTGGACGGTCCAGGGATCGGCCGCCACCGGCTCGCCGGGCTGCCAGGCCATGTAGGTGGGCCGCATCTCGCTGGTCGAACCGGTGCGCACGAAGTCGGTGAAGAGCAGCTGGCCGCGGGGCTTCAGCGCCTTCTCGACGGTCTGCAGCAGCCGGTTCTTGTCCTTCACCCCGTAGAAGATGTCGCGCGAGAAGATGCAGTCATAGGCGCTTTCCTTCAGCTCCAGCATCTCGGGATCGAACACCGAGATCGGCGCCTTTTTCCCCAGCCCCGCCATCACCGAATATTCCATGGCGGCGCGGGCGAGCTCGGAGTCCTGCTCGAAGCCGGTGATCCAGAGGCCGAATTCCTGATGCAGGGCGCGGGTGAAGCCGCCGAGGCCGGCCCCCAGCTCGGCGACCGTCATGGTCGGGTCGAGGCCGCAGGGCTTGGCCAGCCACAGGCAGAAATCCTTGTCGCCCGGCACGGCGCAGCCGGGGCCCCAGATGGTCTGCAGCACTTTGATCCGGGGCGTTTCCCACTCGAAGGCGGGTTTCTTGTCGATCTTGGCCCGGCGGACGGTGTCCTTCTGGCCGGGGGTTTGCTTGTTCCTCTCGGCCGAGGCCACGTCGTCCAGCTCCACGCCTTCCCACCACGCCTTGAAGCGCTGTTTGAAGGGCGGTCGGGACTCTCGGGGTACGGCGGCGGTGCTGGCCATTCGGGCAATCCTTCGGGGGTTCCTGTATCCCCCGGACCCGTTTAAACCGTGGTTAAGTTCGCCCTGCATTCGCAGCAATTTGGCGGCTACAGCCTTTTGATAGCAGGCTCCGGCAATTGATTGATTCGGTAACCAACAAAGCGCCCGAAATCCCGCGCCAGGGCGCCGTAAGTCACGGAATCGGCCACCATGTGCGACGGACGGTCGCACTCGCCCTCCCCGTGATGCTGGCCCGGGCCGGGCTGGTGGTCATGATCACGGTCGATACCGTGATGGTCGGCCAGGCCGGCGGCGAAGAATTGGCGCACTACGCCATCGCCTTCGCGCCCCAGATGCTGCTGCTGTCGGTCGGATTCGGGCTCTTGATCGGCGCCACCGTCCTGACCGCCCAGGCCGACGGCGCCGGCCGGCAAGGGCTCTGCGGGCGGATCTGGCGGCTGGCCCTGATGCTCGCGGCCGCCATCGGCCTGGTGGACGCGCTGATCCTGGCCCATGGCGAAGGGCTGCTGCTGCTGCTGGGGCAGGAACCGGTCCTGGCCGCCGCCGGGGGCAAGGTGCTGCTGATGTGGGCGATCGGCATGCCGGGCATCATGCTCTATGTGGCGACCGCGGGATTTCTCGAGGGCGTCAGCCGGCCGCGGCCCGGCATGATCGTCACCATCCTCGCCAATGTCGCCAATGCCGGCCTCAATTGGTTGATGATCGGCGGCCATGGCGGCCTGCCGGCGATGGGTGCCGAAGGCGCCGTGCTCGCCACCTCGATCACGCGCTGGCTCATGTTCCTGGCCCTGGCGGCTTATGCGCTCACGATGCGTGACCATGCGCGCTTCGGAATCTGGGCGCCGCTCAAGGGGACCTTCGGGCAGATCGGCGCGATGATCCGGCTGGGCGCGCCGCTGGCGCTCAGCGTCGGCTTCGAGGCCGCGGCCTTCATGGCGGCGGCGACCTTCGCAGGCTGGCTGGGCGAAACCTCGCTCGCGGCTTACCAGATCGCGCTCAATTTCAACGCGCTCATCTACATGCTGGCGCTCGGCCTCGCGACCGCGACGGCGGTGCGCGTGGCCAACGCCCATGGCCGGCGCGATGCGGTCGGGCTGGCACGCGCGGGATGGGTGGGGGCGGGGCTGGTGTTCCCGTCCATGATCGGTGCCACCCTGATCCTCACCCTGGCGCCCGGATGGGTGGTCGGCTTCTACAGCGACGAGGCCGACGTCCGGGCCCTCGCTCTGCAGCTCATGACCATCACCGCCTGGTTCATTCTCGCCGACGGCGCCCAGGGGGTGCTGACGGGCGCGGTCCGGGGTGCCGCCGACGCCGTCATGCCGACCTTGATCGCCGGCTTGAGCTTCTGGCTGGTGGGTG
This sequence comes from Hypericibacter terrae, assembly GCF_008728855.1. GTDB lineage: Bacteria > Pseudomonadota > Alphaproteobacteria > Dongiales > Dongiaceae > Hypericibacter > Hypericibacter terrae. The sequence goes on from NZ_CP042906.1 coordinate 4,567,270, forward strand.
TCCCTCTCTGCTATGCACTGGCCTTCACCGCCGGTTGGGGCACGGTCGGATTGATCTGGGGGCTGTTCGTCAGCCTGATCGTGGCCATGTGCCTGCTGGCGCTGCGCTTCCATATCGTCTCGCGACGCGCCACTCTGGCCTTTGCCGCCTGATGTTCTTCTCGCCCCTCCCGGAGTTCCCGCTCTCATGACCCGACCCTTCGACGCCATCGTGACCGGCGCCGGCATCTCGGGCGCGGCGGCGGCCTATGAGCTGGCGTCCGGACGGCGCGTGCTGATGCTCGAGGCCGAGTCGCGCCCCGGCTATCATTCGACCGGCCGGTCGGCGGCGCTCTATACGCCCAACTATGGCAACGACGTGGTGCGCGCCCTGATCCTGGCGGGCCGCCCCTTCCTCGATCGCCCGCCCGCCGGCTTCGCCGAGCATCCGATGGTCAAGCCGCGAGGCGCCATCGCCATCGCGGGTCCTTCGGAAAGCGAGACCTTCGAGGAAAGGCTGGCGCTCTCCGGTCCCGGCCATGAGATCCATGAGATCACGCCCGAGGAAGCGATTCGCCAGGTGCCGATCCTGCGGCGCGAGGGGATCGCCCGCGCGCTGTTCGAGATCGACATCGAGGATATGGACGTGGCGGCGATCCATCAGGGCTTCCTCACCGGCTTTCGCCGCCGCGGCGGCGAGCTGGTCTGCGATGCGCGGGTGGATCGGATCGAGCGGCGGCAGGGGCGCTGGCAGATTCGGGCCGGGGAGGTCGCGGCGGCCGCGCCGATCCTGATCAACGCCGCCGGCGCCTGGGCCGACGAGATCGCGGCCCTGGCGGGCCTGCCGCCGGTGGGCCTGGTACCCAAGCGGCGCACCGCCATCCTGGTCGATCTTCCGCCCGGCAGCGATCCGGCGCGCTGGCCGGCGCTCGACGACTGCAGCAACGAGCATTATTTCCGGCCCGACAGCGGCACAAGGCTGATGGTCTCGCCCGGCGACGAGACTCCCTCGCCGCCCTGCGACGCCCAGCCCGACGAGATGGATGTCGCCCATCTGGTGGATTGGCTCGAGCGCACCACGACGCTCCAGGTCCGCAGGCTGGCGCATCAATGGGCGGGCCTGCGCAGCTTCGTCGCCGATTACAGCCCGGTCGTGGGCGCCGATCCGCTGGCCGAAGGCTTCTATTGGCTCGCCGGACAGGGCGGCTACGGCATCATGCTGGCCGAGCCCCTGGCGCGCGGCCTCAAGGGCCTGATCGAATCGGGCGAGCTGCCCGCCGATCTCCTCCGTCATGGCGCGACGGCGGCCGCGCTGGCGCCCCGGCGCGCGGGACTCGCTCCCGCCACCTGAGCTTTCGCGGCTCCGCCCTTTCGGCCTCGCGACCCGCCGCCTATGATCCGAGCCGGCAATTGTCACGCCGGGGGTCGACCGGGGCTCTCCGGCCTTCAGCAATGGGAGTCGAACCGCAATGTCCTCCTTGGCGAATGAACGGGTCGCTTATTTCAACGGGCGCGTCGTGCCCGAAAGCGACGTGCTGATCCCGTTTCGCGATCGCGGCTTCCTCGCCGGCGACGCCGCCTTCGACACGGCGCGCTCGTTCGGCCACAAGATCTTCCGTCTCAAGGAACATCTCGACCGCCTCTATCGCTCGCTGCGCTATCTCAAGATCGATCCGGGCCTCAGCCCCAAGGAAATGAGCGCGATCACCGAGGATGTGTTCGCGCGCAACACGCATCTCCTGGACAAGGACGACGATTACTGGGTCAGCCAGCGCATCTCGCGCGGCGTGCCGGCCGACGACCTCACGGTCAGCAGCGACGCGCGGCCGACGGTGATCGTCGAGTGCAAACCGCTGCCGCTGAAGCAGCGTGCGACACTGTTCCGCGACGGCATCGAGGTGGTGGTGCCCTCGGTCCGGCGCGCAGCCCCCGACATGCTGAGCCCGCGCGCCAAGACCCATAATTATCTCAACCTGACCATGGGCGATCTCGAGGCGCGCGAGCGCAACCCCAAAGGCTGGGCGATCCTGCTCGATGCCGACGGCAATATCGCCGAGGGCACCGGCAGCAATTTCTTCATGGTGCGGGACGGCATCGTGATGACGCCGCAATCGCGCTATGTGCTGCCCGGCGTCTCGCGCGCGGTCACGCTCGAGCTCGCGGCGAAGCTCAAGATCCCGCATCAGGAGCGCGACATCGATCTCTACGACGCCTACACGGCCGACGAGGCCTTCCTGACCTCGACCAGCCTCTGCATCTGCCCGGTGCGCAGCATCAATGGCCGTGCCGTGGCCGAGACCGCCATCCCGGGGCCTGTCACCCGGCAGCTCATCGACGCCTACGCCGGGTTGGTCGGCATGGATTTCGTCGGCCAATATCTGCGTCGCATCGAGCGCTGAGAGCCCGTCCCGCCGCGGTGTCCGGCTCCGATCCCGAAATCCGCGCTGCCAGCGAGGCGCCCTCGATCGAGCAAGGTCTCGCGCTGCACCGTGCCGGACGATTCGAGGACGCGGCGCGCCTCTACGAGACGCGGCTGGCGCACCTCGCCGACGACCCCGAGACCCTGCATCTCCTGGGGCTGATCAGGGAACAGCAGGGATCGTCCCAGGAGGCGGCGCGGCTGATCGGGCGCGCCTGCGCCCTGGCACCCAAGGTGGCGCTCTTCCGCGCCAATCTCGCCGTGGTGTTCCGCTCCGCCGGCCGCCCGGCCGACGCCGTCGAGGCCGCGGCCGCGGCGGTGGCGCTGCAGCCCGCCAACGCCGATTTCCATTTCACCCTCGCCACCATGCTGGAGAACGCCGGCCGGCTGCAGGAAGCCGAGGCGAACTATCGGACGGTGCTGGAGCGCCAACCCGATCATGTCGACGGCGCCTATAACCTCGCCCGCCTGCTGCACAAGCGCGAGGCGGTCGCCGAATCGGTCCCTTTCTATCGGCGCGCACTGGCGGTCCGTCCCGACTTCGTCAGCGCGCTGATGAATCTCGGCTCCGCGCTCGGCCGCCTCGGCGAGATCGACGAGGCGACGCGGCTGCTGGCACGCGCCCAGGCCCTGGCCCCCGACGACCTCCAGGTGATCGCCCTGCAGGGACTGCTCGCGGTCGACCGCGGCGACCTGGCCGAAGCCGGGGCGATCCTCGACCGCTTGTCGCAAGCCCGCCTGGATGCGGGCCTGGCGCAACGGCTGGGCACGCTCGCCCGCAACAGCGGGCGCTTCGAGGAAGCCATCACCTATTTCGAGCGGCTGCACGCCATGGAACCGGCCAATGTCGACGCCAAGCTGTCGCTCTCGCTGATGCGCCTCACGCTCGGCCGCTTTGCCGAGGGTTGGCCGGAATACCGGTCACGCTGGTATATCGATCGCCATGCGAGTCTGGCACGGCGCTATCCGGTGCCGGTCTGGACGGGCGAGAATTTCGCCGGCCGGACGCTGCTGGTCTATCCCGAACAGGGTTTGGGCGACATCATCCAGTTCGCCCGCTATTTGCCGCTGGCCGCCGCCCGCGGCGGGCGGGTCCTGTTCGAATGCCCGCCGGCCCTCGCCGGTTTGTTCCAGCCCTTTCACGAAGACATAACGATCGTCCCCCAAGGTTCGACGCTGCCTGGCTTCGATCTCGCCGTGCCTTTGCTGGACCTGCCGATCCTGTTCGAGACGACCTTGGCGACGATCCCGCCGAGGCTGCCGAACCTGGCGGCGAAGCCGGCGCTGATCGGACGCTGGGCGCCGCGATTGCAGGGACTGCCGGGCTTGCGCGTGGGACTCGTGTGGCGCGGCAATCCCGGATTCATCAACGATCGGAATCGCTCCATGGCGCTGGCGCAGTTGCGTCCCCTGATCGATGGCAGCGACGCCTCGTTCGTCTCCTTGCAGAAGGGGCCGGCGGTGGCCGAGATCGCGAAGAACGGCTGGCAGGATCGCATTCTCGATCTGGGGTCGGATCTGGGCGATTTCGCCGACACCGCGGCGGTCATGGCGGGGCTCGATCTGGTCGTCAGCGTCGACACCGCGGTCGCGCATCTGGCGGGCAGCCTCGATCGGCCGGTCTGGATCCTGATCCCCTTCGTGCCCGACTGGCGCTGGATGCTGGAACGCAGCGACACGCCCTGGTATCGCAGCGCGCGCCTCTTCCGCCAGACCAGCCCCGGCGACTGGAAGCCTCCGGTGAGCGAGATGCTGGCCGCGCTGCGGTCGCTGTCGGCACCTAAGGTGGCGGGACGATGACCGAGCGTCCACCTCCGCCCGAGCGCAAGGCCGTCGGCGGCGATCCCTCCGCTCTGTTCGATTCCGCGGTGAAGGCCTTCTCCGAGGGCCGCGCCGCCGATGCCTGCCGGCAATGCAAGATTCTGCTGGAGATCGCGTCGGACAATCGCGACGTGCTGCATCTCTATGCGGCGGCGGCGGCCTCGAGCGGAGATACGGCCACCGCGATCGCCGCCAGTCAGCGCCTGATCAAGCTGGCGCCCGACCATGCCGAGGGACGGCGCAATCTGGGGGCGCTCCTCGCCAGCCAGAGGCGCCATGCCGAAGCGCGGGTCCATTTCGAGGCCGCGGCCAAGCTGGCACCCAACCATATCGGCGGCCGGCTGATGCTGGTGCGCAGCCTGCGGGCGCTGGACGCGCTGGCGGAAGCCCGGGCCGAAGCCGAAGCGGTCGCACAGCTGGCGCCCGACAATGCCGACGCGCAGTTCGCGCTCGGCAATCTGCGGCTGTCCGGCGGCGACCATGACGGCGCGCTGCGCGCCTTCGCCCGCGCACTCGCCCTGCGCCCCGACCATCTCGACACGCTGGTCAATCTCGGCGTCGCCCTGCGCGCCAGCCACCGGAGCGACGAAGCCCGTCTCGCCCTGCAGCGCGCGCTGGCCCTGCAGCCCGGATTGTCGTCGGCGCATTTCAACCTGGGCACTCTGGCGCTCGATCGCGGCGCCTGCGAGGAGGCGATCCGGCATTACCGCCTGGCGCTTGAAGGCGGTGGCGATGCCGTCAGCCTGCATCGCAGCATCGGACTGGCCCAGCTGCTGCGCAACGATCGCGACGCCGCCATCGCGTCGTTCAAGGCGTCGCTGGCCGTGGCCCCCGAAGATCCCGACACGCTGGTTGCGCTGGGCGACGTGTTGGCGCAGCTGAAAACCATGACCGAAGCGACCGATTGCTTCCGGCGCGCGCTGGTCGCGGCGCCGCGCCATCCGCAGGCGATCCCCCGTCTCTTCAATCAGGCGCTGCAATGCTGCGACTGGGACGAGGCGCAGCGGCTCAAGCCGACGGTCGATGCCTTGACCGACGAGGCGCTGGCCAAGGGCGAGGCGCCCGCCGAGGCGGCCTTCCTCAGTCTCGCGCATGCCGAGGATCCGGCCCGCAACCGCGCCATCGCGGAGGCCATGAGCCGGCAGGCGGCGCAACGGGCGGGCCCCAAGCTGGTCCTGCCGGCGCGGGCCCGCGACGGCGGGCGGCGCCTCAAGCTCGGTTATCTCTCGACCGATTTCCGCAATCATGCGGTCTCCCAGCTGCTGGTGCGCACGCTCGAGCTGCATGACCGGGCGCAGTTCAAGGTTTGGGCCTATTCGACCGGTGCGGAGGACCGCAGCGCCCTGCGCGAGCGGGTTCGCGACGGGGTCGACGCCTTCATCGACATCCGCGACCATGATCACCGCGCGGCGGCCGAACGGATCGCCGCGGACGAGGTCGATATCCTGATCGACCTGACCCTGCACACCACGGGCGCAAGGCTGGAGATCTCGGCCCTGCGTCCGGCCCCGATCCAGATGGGATGGCTGGGTTACCCGGGCAGCAGCGGCGCCGACTTCTTCGATTACCTGCTGACCGACAAGATCGTCACGCCGCCCGACCAGGCCCCCTATTACAGCGAGCAGCTGGCCTATCTGCCCGAGACCTTCCAGCCCAACGACGACCGGCAGCCGGTCGCGCCCGGAATCTCGAAGCGCGCGGAATATGGCCTGCCCGAGACCGGCTTCGTCTTCTGCTCCTTCAACCAGCCCTACAAAATCGAGCCGGTCCTGTTCGACATCTGGATGGGCCTGTTGCGCGACCTGCCGGACTCCGTGTTGTGGCTCCATCGCAACAACGAGGTGGCGCCGGTCAATCTGCGGCGCGAAGCGGCGAAGCGGGGCGTGGCACCGGAGCGCCTCGTCTTCGCGGACCGGCCGGAGAAGCCGGTCCATCTGCGCCGCCTGGGCCTCGCCGACCTCGCCCTCGATACGCGCCTCTACAACGGACACACCACCACCAGCGACGCGCTCTGGGCGAAGCTGCCGGTCCTCACGCTGCTGGGGAGCCAATATGCCTCGCGCGTCTCCGCCAGCGTGCTGACCGCGATCGGCATGCCCGATCTGGTGGCGACGAGCCTCGAGGGCTATCGCAACATCGCGCTCCGGCTGGCGCGCGATCCGGCGGCACTCGCCAACGTCAAGGCGCGCCTGGCGCGCAACCGGACCACCCTGCCGCTGTTCGACAGCCCCCGCTTCACGCGCAATCTCGAAGCGGTCTATCACGCCGCCTGGGCGCGCCATGAGCTGGGCCTGGCCCCGGCGCTGATCGAAATCGCCGTGCCGGCCCCCGGGGCGCGCCGCGATGGCTAGCTCGAAATCTCGCGGCGCGCCGCCGCCGCGGAAAGCCGCCGGAACCAGCGGCGGCGTTCTTGCCCGCGCGATCGAGGCCTTTCGCGCCGGCAAGCTCGCTGACGCCCGCTCGCTGTGCGAGACGATCCGGCCGGACGCCCCCGATGCGATCGAAGCCTGGCATCTCCTCGGCGTGATCGCCGCGGGCCAAGGCGATCTCGACGGTGCCGTCGCCGCCGAGCGTCGCGTGCTCGGACGCAGGCCCGATCATGCCGAGGCGCAGCGCAATCTGGGCGCCGTCCTCGCGCGGCAGGGACGCCTCGCCGAGGCGCTCCCGTGGCTCGAAGGCGCGGTCGCGCGAAATCCCGATCTGCCGGACGCGCTGCTCAACCTGGCCTCGGCCCTGCGCGAGCTAGGCCGGCCGGCCGAAGCCCTGGTCGCGGTCGACCGGGTCCTGCAACGCAATCCCGATCATGCCGAGGGCTGGCGTCAGCGGGGGATTGTGCTCAGCCAGCTCGATCGCAGGCCCGAGGCCATCCTCGCCTTCGAACGCTCGCTTCGCCTCGCGCCCCAGGCCGCCGTCTTCGGCGAACTTTCCGGCGTGCTGCGGATGGAGGGCCGGCTCGACGACGCGATGACTGCCGCCCGACAGGCCCTGGCGCTCGACCCGAAGGACGAAGGGGCCGCCGCGCGATTGCTCCATCTCTTCGACCAGGCCTGCGACTGGGCGGAAGCCGCGCGGCTCCGGCCTCATGTGCGTCGGCAGACGGTGAAGGCCCTGGCGCAAGGCCGCAGACCGGCCGAGACGCCCCTCGCCATCCTGACCTATGAAGAAGATCCCCAGGCCGCCCTGGTGCTCGCCGCCGCCCATGCGCGCGCGGCCCAGCGCCGCGCCGGACCGCCGCTGGCCCGGGCCCCGCGCGCCGCAAGATCGGACGAGCGCATCCGTCTCGGCTATCTCTCGGCCGATTTCTGCGAACATGCCGTGTCGCAGCTGCTGGTGCGCACGCTGGAGCTGCATGATCGCCGGCAGTTCGCGACCACGGCATACTCGACCGGCTCCGACGATCGCAGCGCGCTGCGCCGGCGGGTCATGGCGGCGGTGGACGAGTTCGTCGATATCCGCGACATGGATCATCGCGCCTCGGCCGAGCGCATCGCGCGGGACGGAATCGACATCCTGATCGACCTCACGCTGCACACGGCGGGCCACCGGCTCGAGATCCCGGCGCTGCGGCCCGCGCCCCTGCAGGTCGGATGGCTGGGATTCCCCGGCAGCAGCGGCGCCGATTACTTCGACTATCTCCTGACCGACCGCATCGTGAGCCCGCCCGACCAGGCCGCTCTCTATAGCGAGCAGCTGGCTTATCTGCCCGAGACCTTCCAGCCCAATGACGATCGCCAGCCGATTGCGGCCGGATCGGCCAACCGTGCCGACTATGGGCTGCCCGAGACCGGCTTCGTCTTCTGCTCCTTCAACCAGGGCTACAAGTTCGAGCCGGTGCTGTTCGATCTCTGGATGGGCCTGCTGCGCGAGATCCACGGATCGGTGCTCTGGCTGCATCGCCTCAATGCGCTGGCGCCGGCCGCCCTGCAGCGCGAAGCGGCAACCCGCGGCGTGGCGCCGGAGCGCCTGATCTTCGCGGACCGGCCGGAGAAGCCGGTCCATTTGCGCCGGCTCGGCCTGGCCGATCTCGCGCTCGACACGCGAATCTATAACGGCCACACCACCAGCAGCGATGCGCTCTGGGCGGGGCTGCCCGTGCTGACCTTGCGGGGCCGGCATTACCCGGCGCGGGTAACGGCCAGCGTGCTCCAGGCCATCGGCCTGCCCGAACTGGTCGCCGGCGATCTGGAGCAGTATCGCGAGATCGCGCTCACGCTTGCCCGCAATCCCGCAGCGCTGGCGGCATTGAAGGCAAAGCTCGCGCACAACTGCCGCACCGAGCCCTTGTTCGACAGCCCGCGCTTCACGCGCCATCTCGAAGCGGTCTATCGCGCCCTGTGGCAACGCCATCGGTCGGGCCTCGCGCCCGCCTTGATCGATCCGGGCCCGATGAAGCCGGAGGCGGCGCCCCATGGCTGAAATCGAGCGCCCGGCGGGCGCGGCCGCGAAGCCGGGCGACAGCCCGGCCCTGGCCGCAGCGGTTGCCGCCTTTCAGGCGGGGAAGCGCGCCGAGGCCAAGGCGATCTGCGAAGCGATCCTGGAGAAGACGCCCGACGACATCGAGGCGCTGCATCTCGCGAGCGTCATGGCGGCGGGCCGCGGCGATGTCGAGGTCGCGGTGGCGATGGCGCGCCGTGTCGTCGCGCTCAATCCCAATCACGACGAGGCGCAGCATAATCTGGGCTCGCTGCTGGCGGCCCAGGGCCGTCTCGCCGAGGCCCTGCCGGCGCTGGAACGCGCCGCCGCGCGCAATCCGTTCGGCCCGACCACCATCCTCAATTTCGCCTCGGCCCTGCGCGAGCTCGGGCGCCATGAGGAGGCCGTCAGCGCGATCGACCGCCTGCTGCAGCGCAATCCCGATCACGCCGATGCGCTGCGCCAGAAGGCGCTGGTGCTGCTGGCCCTGGCGCGGGTTCCCTCGGCGGTCGCACTCCTCAAGCGATCGGCCGAGCTCGAGCCCAAATCCCTGACCTTCAGCGATCTCGCCGGGGCCTACTGGTTGAAGGGAGAGCTCACCAACGCCCTGGCGGCGGGACGCGAAGCGCGACGGCTCGAGCCCGGCAACGACATGGTAGCGGCGCGCATTCTGCATCAGATGGACCAGGCCTGCGACTGGCGCGAGCTGGGCCCCTTGCGCCGGCAGGTCCAGCGCCAGCGCGCGACCGCCTTGATGACGGGGCGCAATTTCTACGAGGCGCCCTTTTCCCTGATCGGCTATGACGACGATTCCGGCGCCGCGCTTCGCATCTCGGCGTCGCTGGCGCGCGCCGCCGAGCGCCGTGCCGGCGCGCCGCTCGTCCTGACGCGACCGCCGCGCCGCGAGGGACCGATCACGGTCGGCTATCTGTCGCGCGATTTCCGCGATCATGCGGTGGCCCAGCTCATGGTCCGCTGCCTTGAGCGTCATGACCGGCAGGCCGTCCGGGTCCATGCCTATGCCTACGGCTCCGAGGACACGAGCGCGATGCGCGAGCGCATCCGCCAGGCCGCGGACGCCTTCATCGATGTCAGCGCCCTGGATCATCGCCGCGCCGCGGAGCGGATCGTCGCCGACGAGGTCGATATCCTGGTCGATCTGACCGGGCACACCTCCTGGACGCGCCTGGAGATTCCGGCGCTGCGTCCGGCGCCGATCCAGGCCGCCTGGCTGGGCTTTCCCGGCACGCTGGGCAGCCGCTATCACGACTATGCGCTGGTCGACCGCACCGTGGCGCCGCCGGCCGACGCGCGCTATTTCAGCGAGCATCTGGTGTGGCTGCCGGACAGCTACCAGCCGAACGACGATGCGCGCGCGATCGGGACGGAGCCGGCTTCGCGCAGCGTCGTCGGCCTGCCTGACGACGCCTTCGTCTTCTGCTCCTTCAACCAGGGCTTCAAGATCGAGCCGGTCATGTTCGGCCTTTGGATGGAGATCCTGACGGCGCTGCCGCGGGCCCGCCTCTGGCTCTGGCAGCCGAACGATATCATCGAGGAGAATCTCCGGCGCGAAGCCGGGGCCCGCGGCGTCGATCCGGCGCGGCTGCATTTCGGGGCGCGGCTGCCCAAGGAGCAGCATCTGCGCCGGCTGCAACTGGCCGACCTGGCGCTCGACACGCGCATCTATAACGGCCACACCACCACCAGCGATGCGCTCTGGGCCGGATTGCCGGTCGTCGCGCTCGGGGGCCGGCATTTCGCCAGCCGCGTTTCGGCCAGCCTGCTGCGCGCCATCGGCCTGCCCGAGCTGGTGACGAGCAGCCTCGCCGGTTATCGCGAGCTGGCGCTGCGCCTGGCGCGCGATCCGGGCCGGCTCGCGGCCCTGCGCAGCAAGCTCGCGACCTGTCGCTCGACGATGCCGCTTTTCGACAGCCAGCGCTTTGCCCGCGGTCTCGAGGGCGCCTATGGCGCGATGATGGAGCGCCATCGCCGCGGCCTGCGGCCGGCCGCTATCGCCGTGACCATCGGCGAGGACGGCAAGGCCGGCGCCCGCTTCGACGAAGGTGCGATCCCGGCGCGCACCGCCGACGCGCTCGATCTCGTCGCCAAGGCGGCACCCCTTTATCAATCGCGGCGCTACGACCAGGCGATCGCCGCGTTGGACCAGGCGCTGGTCTGCGATCCGACCTTCGTCGAGGCCCGGCTGCAGCGCGGCGTGGTCCAGGCCGCCAAGGGGGACCGCGCGGCGGCGCTCGAAAGCTTCGAGGCAGCGCGCGCCGAACGGCCCGATCATCCGGCGATCGCGGCGAGGCTGGGGGCGCTCCTGATCGATCTCGAACGCGAGGACGAGGCCGAGCGTCTGCTCGATGCCGCGATCGAGCGCGACCCCAACGATATCGACGCGCTGGTCGAGCGCTCGCGCCTCTCACGCCAGAAGGGCCTGCTGGCCGAGTCACTCGTCTTTGCGGATCGGGCGCTCGCCCTCAATCCCGATTATCCGCCGGCCCTCACCGCCCGCGGCGGGGCGCTGATGCCGCTGGGACGCGCCGCCGAGGCCGTGGCGCCGCTGCAGGCCGCCATCGAGCGCGACCCCGCCCAGCGCGATGCGCATCGGCTGCTCGGCAACATCATGCGGTCGGAACGCAAGACGTCGCTGGCGATCGAATATTACCGCCGCGCGCTCGCGGTCGATCCCAACGACGAGACCACGACCGCCGCCTACGCGCTCGAGCTGGCCTATATGGCCGACTGGGACCGGCTCGGCGAGATCAAGGCGCGATTGCGCGCGCAAGTGACCCGCGCCCTGGCGAAAGGCCAGCGCCTCGGCATCACGCCTTTTGCGATCCTTGCCTTCGCCGAGGAACCCGAGATCTGCGCCGCCGTCGCGCGTTCCTGGGCGGAGGCAATGGAACGGCGCATGGCGCCCTACAAGCAGAAATTCCCCGCCGTCGCGCGGCCCGGGCCCGAGGGCCGGATCCGGGTGGGTTATCTCTCCGGCGATTTCTCCGCCCATGCCACGATGCAATTGATGCGCGGGCTGATGCGCCGGCACGACCGGACGCAAGTCGAAGTCTTCGCCTATGCCACCAATGCCGATGACGGCAGCGACTATCGGAAGAACGCGCAGAGCGAGCCCGATCGTTTCCGCGATCTCTCGGCGCTCGACCCCGGCAGCGCCGCGCAGGCGATCGCCAAGGACGGCGTCGACATCCTGGTCGACCTCAAGGGCTGGACCAGCGGCGCCAGGCTCGAGATTCCGGCGCTGCGGCCGGCGCCGGTGCAGGCGACCTGGCTGGGGTTTCCCGGCACCACCGGCGCGCGCTTCTTCGACTATGTGCTGGGCGATGCCGTCGTGACGCCGCCCGAAGCGCAGCGCCATTTCACGGAACAGATCGTCCGCCTGCCCGGCTCCTACCAGGTCAATGACCGGGAACGCCCGATCTGGGCCGAGCCCACCAGCCGCGCGGCGCAGGGCCTGCCGGAAAAGGCGCTGGTGCTGGCGAGCTTCAACCAGGGTTACAAGATCGAACCCGTCATGTTCGGGCTCTGGATGGAGTTGCTGCAGGCCTTGCCGGATGCCGTGCTGTGGCTCTGGCGCAGCAATGAGGGCATCGAACCCAACCTGAAGAAGGAAGCCGCCGCACGTAACGTCGATCCGGCGCGGCTGATCTTCGCCGATCGCGCCACGACGCAGCGTCATCTGCGCCGGCTCGGCCTCGCCGACCTGGCGCTCGATCCGCGCATCGTCAACGGCCACACCACCACCAGCGACGCGCTCTGGGCCGGCCTGCCGGTGGTGACCCTCGAGGGCGCCTATTTTCCCGCCCGCGTCTCCGCCAGCCTGCTGCGCGCGGTGGGGCTGCCGGAGCTGGTCGCGCACAGCCTCGATCAATATCGCGAGATCGTGCTGCGCTATGGCCGTGACGCCTATGCCCTCGCGTCACTGAAGGCGAAGCTCGCCGCCAACCGCCTGACGACCCCGCTCTTCGATACCGACGGCTTCGCGCGTAAGCTCGAGGGGGCCTATCGCCTCATCTGGCGGCGCCATTGCGCCGGCCTGAAGCCAGCCCCCATCGACGTTCCGGAGATCAAGCCTCCGGACTGATCGCCCCCCGCGCAAAGGAGACCCGGTCCCATGCACTACCGCAACAGCCGCTTCGGCAGCTTCGCCAATTGGACCGCGCGGGCTTCGGGCCATCCTGCAGCCTTCATGACGGCCTGCTCGGTCATCGTCGTCTGGGCGGTCACGGGCCCGGTCTTCGCCTGGTCCGACACCTGGCAGCTGGTCATCAACACCGGAACCACCATCGTGACCTTCCTGATGGTGTTCCTGATCCAGAACACGCAGAACCGCGACTCGCATGCGGTGCAGCTCAAGCTCGACGAGCTGATCCGGGCGGTCGAGGGTGCGCACAACGCACTCCTGGACATCGAGGAGTTGAACGACGAGGAACTGTCGCATCTGCGCAAGCGCTATGCCGTGCTCGCCGCCCGTGCCCGCGAAGAGATCAAGCAGGGCCGCCGCGATACCGATAACCGGGAACTCGAAGAGGATCAGCCCTGACGGCGCGCCGTCGCGGCTTCTTCCAGCACCCAGGTCCGGAAGGCGACCGCGGCGGCGGTCGAGGGGCGGCCTTCGGCCGAGACCAGATAGAAGGCTTCGTCGGTCGGCAATCTGATGCGGAACGGCTCGATCAGCCGGCCGGCGGCGATGCGCTCGGCGGCATAGCAGGTCCGGCCCAGCGCCACGCCGACGCCGCGCTCGGCCAGATCGAGCGCAGCCAGCCCCAGATCGAACTCGAGACCGCTGGCCCCGTCGATCTTGTCGGTCAGGCCCGCCTTGGCCAGCCATTCCGGCCAGCCGTCGCGAAAGCCGAACACATGGAGCAAGGTGCGGCGCCCCAGATCCTCGGGCCGCGTCATCCGCTGCGGGCCATTCGCCCAATCCGGACTGCAGACCGGGAAGAGCTCGTCCCAGGTGATCCGGTCGGACTTCAGCCCCGACCAGCGCCCGGTGCCGTAGCGGATCTCGAGATCGACCGCCGGGTCCGGATAGTCGGCCGCCCAGATCGAGCTGGTCAGTCGGAATTCGATATCGGGATGGCGCGCCCGAAACCGTGCGAGCCGCGGCACCAGCCAGAGGGCGGCGAAGCTCGTCGTGGCGCGCACCATCAGCCGAACGCGCGCCAGATCGCCGAAGATCTCGGCCGTGCCGTTGGCGATCTGGGTGAAGGCGTCGCCAAGCAGGGGCAGCAGCGCGTCGCCGGCCTCGGTCAGACGCAAGCCCCGGGGCAGGCGGTGGAACAGAGGCCGCCCGAGATGGCTTTCGAGCAGCCTGACCTGCTGGCTGACGGCCGATTGGGTGATGCCGAGCTCGCGCGCCGCTGCGGTGAAACTCATCGTCGTCGCGGCGACCTCGAAAGTTCGTAACCAATTGAGCGGCGGTAGTTTTTTCACCATGAATAAATGACCTATTAGCCAGTCTTGGTCTAAGAGCGAACTTTAGTCGTTTGTCGCCCTGGGCGCAAAGCCCCATGATCCAGAGCGAGATCGAGGCCGGCCCCCGAGGACGGGGCTTCGCAGGCTTGGAACCACAAAACTGAAGCAGACCCGAACGATCATCTGACAAGGGCGCCCCGGTCTCGGGCTGCCCTTTATGTTTGCGCGGGTCTCGAGGGAACTCGGGAGGACCCGCCGCCCCAGGAGCGAGAGAGCGATCATGAGCGAGACGGAATCGAGAGCGGGACGGCGCGGCGGCCGCGAGGCGCGGCGCGCGATGCGGGCAGCCCCCCTGGCGGACAATCAGCGTCCGGTCTGGCCGGGTCTCGAAGGCGGCCGCTACAAGCCGCTGACCGACGCCGACATCCAGAAGATCCATCACGCCGCGCTCGACGTGCTCGAGAATATCGGCATGGCCGATGCGATCCCGAGCGGCATCGAGGTCATGACCAAGGTCGGCGCGAAACTTCAGAGCAATGGCCGCCTGACCTTCCCGCGCGCCCTCATCGAAGACACGCTCGCCAAGGCCGCGCGCAAGTTCCCGCTCTATGCGCAGGATCCGCGCTACGACATGGAGCCCTGGGGCAGCAAGGTCTATTTCGGCACCGCCGGCGCCGCCGTCCATATCGTCGATCCGATCACCGGCGACTATCGCGAGTCCACGACGAAGGATCTCTACGACATCGCGCGCATCGTCGACACGCTGGACCATATCCATTTCTTCCAGCGCGCGATCGTCTGCCGCGAGCTGACCGATCCGTTCGAGATGGATTTCAACACCTGCTATGCCAGCGTCTTCGGCACCACCAAGCATGTCGGCACCAGCTGGGTGGCGCCCGAGCAGCTCGAAGCGTCGCTGCAGATGCTGCATGCGATTGCGGGCGGCGAGGACAAGTGGCGCGAGCGCCCGTTCGTCAGCCAGTCGAACTGTTTCGTCGTGCCGCCGCTGAAATTCGCGGCCGATGCCTGCCGCTGCCTGGAGGTTGCCGTGCGCGGCGGCATGCCGGTGCTGCTGCTCTCCGCCGGCCAGGCCGGCGCGACGGCGCCCGCCTCGCTCGCCGGCGCCATCGTGCAGGAAGTGGCCGAGGTACTGGCCGGTCTCGTCTATGTCAACGCGATCAAGCCGGGCGCGCCCGCGATCTTCGGCACCTGGTGCTTCGTCTCGGACCTGCGCACCGGCGCCATGTCGGGCGGCAGCCCGGAACAGGCGCTGCTCTCGGCCGGAGCCGCGCAGATGGGCCAGTTCTACGACCTGACCGCCGGCACCGCCTCGGGCATGACGGACTCGAAAATTCCGGATGCCCAGGCCGGTTACGAGAAGGCCTATAACCACGCGCTGGTCGGCAATGCCGGCGCCAACCTCATTTACGAGTCGGCCGGCATGCATGCCAGCCTCTTGGGCTATTGCCTGGAGAGCCTGCTGATCGACAACGACATCATCGGCGCCGTGCAGCGCACGATCAAAGGCATCGAGGTCACCGACGAATCGATCGCGATGGAGACCATCCGCCAGACCTGCCTCGAGGGCCCGGGCCATTATCTCGGGGCCGATCAGACCCTGCGGCTGATGCAGACGGAATATGTCTATCCGCTGGTCGGCGACCGCACCACGCCCAAGGAATGGGTCGAGCAGGGTCGCCCGGGGATCGTCGATCGCGCGATCCGCAAGACGCGCCAGATCCTCACGAACCATTTCCCGGCGCATATCTCGATGGCCGTGGACGATTCGATCCGCGAGCGCTTCCCGGTGCGCCTGCCCCGCGAGGCGATGCGCAAGACGGCCGCGGCGGCGGAGTGAGGCTGGCGATAAGACATCCCCTCCCCCGGAACGGGGGAGGGCGAGGGAGGGGGCTGCTCGGTCCGTGAAGCCGCCGTCTCACCGATCTACGCGATATCTCCTACCGAGACGTCCCCCTCCCTGACCCTCCCCCTCAAGGGGGAGGAGATCGACGGAGTCAGCGCTTCAGGCTGCGATTGGCGGAAGCGCCGCGCGAGACATGCGCGGCGTCGAGCGGGACCACGCCGACCGGCTCCGGGATTTCCGGCGAGACCGCGTTGCCCGCCAGATAGTCGAAGCCGGCCGCGATCGCGGCGATGGCGAGCGGTTGCGTGTTGATCCCCAGCACATAGCATTTGAGGCCGGCCGAGCGCGCGGCCTTGCCGAAATCGGCGAGGCCCCGCATCGCCCGCGCATGCGGCCAGGCATGCTCGCGCAGATCGCCGCCGACCGTGCGGGCGCCCGCGGCCAGCACGCGGCTGAAATCGGTGTGATCGAGCGGCAGCCGCAGCACGACCTCGCGGCTCGCGCGCCGCAGGCCCGCGACCAGCGCCGGCAGCATTGCCCAATCGCCGGCATAGGCATCGAGAATGTCGAGCAGGATGAGCTGGCGCATCGGCACCGGCGCCGCCGTCAGCAGCGCCAGCAGCTGCGCGCGAGCCACCGGCAGATCCAGGACCGCGCGATGGATCGGCAGGGAGAGGATCGCCTTGGTGCCCTGGCGCAACATGGATGCCAGGTCGGCCAAGGCCTTCTTCGCCACTAGCAGATCGACCGCGACCACCACCTCGGGATCGTCCTCCCAGGCCATCAGTTCGTTCACCGAGAGCTGCGCCTGGTCCACCAGGAAGCGGAGATTGAGTCCGTAGGAGGTGATCGCCTGGGTTTCGCGATGCCAGATCGGCTGATAGCGGAAGGTGGCACCCCGCAATTGCGACACGATCAGGTCGCGCTCCGATCCGCCGGGCGTGCCGAAAGGCGCCGCGACGGGAACGGTCATGCCGCTGGCGGCCGCCTCGATCTGGCGCAGGGTTTCCTGCCGGCGGGCGCTCTCGGCGATCTGGCGCTGCATCTCGGCGCCGTCGAAGATCACGTGTTCGGCAGTCGGCCCCGCCTGCTGCCAATCGCCGACCGTGGCGCCCAGTGTCTTGATGAGATCGTTGAGCGCGCGCGGACTGATCTTGATCGGCACGCTGCGCGGCCCCTCGCCGGCCGCAAGGTCGCGCGGCAGCCGCACCTCGCGCCATTCGGGATCCGGCCGGGCCTTCGGCGCGGCGGTTTCGGAGGCATGGCCATGCTCCGTCACGGCCGGTGCCGCATCCAGCATCGAGGTCAGGGTGGCGAGCGGGTCGATCGGATCGAGCGTGACGCTGCCGTCGACCCGCACCGTGGCGGTCGCCAGCTTCATCGCTCCCAGATCGCGCTCGACGCCGAAGAGCTTCTGCTTGATCTCCGCGGCGATGAGGCTGCAGACCGCGGCCGCCCGCTCGCCGTCATGCGTGCCGAACAGCAGCACGAAATGCGCTTCGTCGAGCCGGATGAAGGCGTCGCGCGGCCCCAGCCTGGTCTTCAGGACGGACGCGATCGTGACCGCGACGCGGTCGGCGATCTCGTGCCAGCGCGGACCGAACTCGCGTTTCAGTTCGTCGAGATTGATCAGCTTGACCCGGCCGGCGGAGATGGCGCTGCCATAGCTCGCGAGCGTGGTGAGGCGCTGGCCGAATTCGACGCGCGTAAAGGCTTCGACGGCGGCCGACGCGTCGTCGGTGGCGGCCTGGCTCTGGCTTGGAAGCAGATCGCCGGCGGCGAGCACCGGGTCCGCCGGCGCAGCCTCGCCCGCCGGCAGGGCGCCAGCCGTCGCGGGCTGCCCGCCGATCCCGAGCATCGAGGCGATGTTACCCCAGAGACGTGCCATGGTCCTCGCGCGGCCTGGTCGACGGAGCGCCGGCAGAGCACACCGGTCCTGTTGCGGAAACCCGATCGGTGTCCGCAAGGCCGATCCAACGCCAGGAAGGTGAATGGCAGATTAAGGGGTCGGGAGGTGGCGCCGAATTTACGCGCGAACAGACAGTTCCGGGCGAGATTCACGTACGGTTTGTGTGGCTTTGAGCTCGCGATTCCGCCGCGCGACGCTGCCGGCCTCGGGCGCCGTCTCCTGGCCCGCGACCGGGATCGCCGCGCGGATCATGGACTGGAACTGCTGCACCCGGACTTCCTTGGCCGAGAGGATTCCGCTGCGATAGCCGCTGGAGCCCAGCCCCGCCTGCACGCCTTCCACCAGGCCCTTGTCCTCGGCGCCAACCAGACGGTTGATGCGCTGGTTGAGCCAGCGCGCCGCCTTCATTTCGCGCCGCGCATCCGGCAGCGCATAGGCCCGCGAGCGCGCGATGCAGCGACCCGGCGACAGCGGCAGGATCTGAAAGTAATCGATCTGGTCGGGATAGATGTCGAAGGCGAGGCTGGGGAACATGCTGTAATAGAGCCAGGCGCGCCGGCGATCCTCCGGCAGATGCTCGACCGGCGGCAGCAGCTTCAGGTAATGGCGTTCGCTCCAGCTGGGCGACGGGCGGTCGATCAGGCGGCCGCCGCCATGCGAGACGCCGAGCGGCTTCACCTCATAGCGATAGGTGGTCCCGTAAAGCCGCTGCAGGCCGGGATGGCCCACCGGCACATGATAGGCCTCGGAGTTGTTCTCGACCGCGACCTTCCAGTCGGCGGCGATCGGCGTATGGCTGTGCGGTCCCAACGGTTCCATCTCGGCGATGCGGTAGAAGCCCAGCGCCTCGCGATAGGGCTCGAACTGCTCGGCGATCGAGGGGCCGTCGCCACCGAAGCGGATGAAGACCAGGCCCAGAAAGATTTCCATCTCGACCGGCCGCAGCCCGTACTCGCTCTTGTCGAGGCCCGGGAAGCTGTCCTCGCTCGGCACGCCCATCAGCCGGCCGTCGAGATCGTAGAGGAAACCGTGATAGCGGCAGCGCACCGCGCGCCCGCAATTGCCCTGGTCGCCCTCGAGCAGCCGGAAGGCGCGATGGCGGCAGACATTGTGGAAGGCCTGCAGCCGGCCCTGTTTGTCGCGGAGCACGATGGCGCTTTCGCCCAAGAGATCGAAGCGCAGGAAATCCCCCGGCTGCTTCAGCTCGTTCACATGGCCGACCAGCTGCCAGGTCCTGCGAAAGATCGCCTCGCACTCGAGTGCGAAGAACTCGTCATTGGCGTAGATCCAGGCCGGCAGGGTGATGGGGATCATGGCGACACTTCGAGCGGGTGGGACCGAAGCCCGAGTGTAGTGACAATCGCCTTCGCCGCGCCAGGGCGCAGGGGTGGGCTCCGTCGAAGCCTGTCCTGGTACAATAGGGCGGGGAGCGGCCGGCGCCCCACCCCGCTCCGAAACCTATTGCCGGATCGGACTCGCCCGGATGCCGTCGAGAACGATATCGACGAGGCTGTTGATCGCGCCGTCGTCGCCCAGCCCGCTCTTCAGGATCAGCCGCAGATAGAGCGGGCCATAGAGCGCGTCGCAGACGGTCTCCACGTCGAGGCCGGGGCGCAATTCGCCATTGGCCATACCGCGCTCGATCAGCCGGGCGGCCGACAGGCGCCTCGGCTTGAGATAACCGTCGATGAAGGCCTTCTTGGTCTCCGGATCGCTCTGCGCCTCGGCGATGATGCCGGCGACGAGCCGCCCCGCCCGGCCGCGCAGCAGCCTGGCCAGGAGCTTCACCTGCATCCGCAGATCGGCGACGGCCGATTCGGTCTCCGGAAAAGCGCTGCGCTTCTCGGCGATCGCGAGAAAGGCCTCGATCACCAGCGCGCCCTTGCTCGGCCACCAGCGATAGATCGTGGTCTTGGCGGCCCCCGAGCGCCGGGCGACGGCCTCGATGGTGAAGGGCTGGTCCTCGCCCTCCTCGAACATCTCGTAGGCGGCGCGAAGGATGGACTGGCGGGTGTCCTGGCAGCGCGGGCGGCCCGGTCCGCGGTCTTCGGCGAGATTCGACATCAGGGTCTCCTTCTCCTCACGCTCCTTAAATAGGATACGGTGCGTTGCGTTTTTTGCAACGCTGTCCTGCCTTGTTTTGCCACATTTTCTGTTTAGATACGTACCGTAGCGTATTTAACGAATGACGGGAATGGCAGGGAGATTGTCATGAGCGAGTGGAGCACCGAACCGTCCCTGGATGAGTTGCTGGAAGATCCGGCCACCAAGCTGGTGATGTCGGGCGACCATGTAAAGGAATCGGCGCTGCGCTGCCTTTTGGCCCGGATGAGCTGGGTGGTGGGACAGCGCCGGCACGGCGCGACGGCCGGCCCTGCCCCGGCGCCCTGTTCCGAATGGTGACGACCATGAGGATGACAAAACCGTCACTCAAGCGCCTGATCCGGCGCGGCGCCATCGGCGCCGGGGTGGCGGGGCTCCTGGTCGCGGGCGGGGTTTATGGCTACGGCTACTGGACCACCGGCCGCTTCCTGGAGAGCACGAACGACGCCTATGTGCAGGCGGATTACACCATCATCGCACCGAAGGTCTCCGGCTACATCGCCGAGGTGATGGTGGACGACAACCAGCCGGTCAAGACGGGCCAGGTGCTGGCGAAGATCGACGACCGCGATTTCAGCACCGCGCTCGCCCAGGCCCAGGCGGATGTCGAGGCGGCCGAGGCCTCGATCCGCAATATCGACGCGCAGCTCGCCCTGCAGGAAGCGACCGTCGACCAGGCGAGCGCCGACATCGCCTCGGCCGAGGCCGGCGTCACGTTCGCCAAGCAGGACCATTCGCGCTATCAGGACCTGATGAAGACCGGCTACGGCACGGTACAGCGGGCCCAGCTGGCGAATGCCGACCTGCAGCAGCAGACGGCCCTGCTGCAGCATGACCGCGCGGCGCTGGTCGCCGCCCAGAAGCAGATCGAGGTCCTGAAGACCCAGCGCAGCGAGGCCGACGCCCAGCTCGCCCACAATCAGGCGGTCGCGCAGCAGGCGACGCTCAATCTCTCCTACACCACCATCACCGCGCCCATCGACGGCGTGGTCGGCGCGCGCAGCCTGCGCACGGGGCAATATGTCCAGGCCGGCACGCAGCTCATGGCGCTGGTCCCGCTGCAGGCCAGCTATGTCGTGGCGAATTTCAAGGAGACCCAGCTGACCGAGATGCGCGACGGGCAGCCCGCGACCATCGAGGTCGACAGCTTCCCAGGCGCCCTCATTCATGGCCGCATCGACAGCCTGGCGCCGGCGAGCGGCCTCGAATTCAGCCTGCTCCCGCCCGACAACGCCACCGGCAACTTCACCAAGATCGTGCAGCGCATCCCCGTGAAGATCGTGCTCGATAGCAACGATCCGCTGGTCGGTCTGCTGCGCGTCGGCATGTCGGTCGAGGCCTCGATCGACACCAAGGCGACGGTGATGGCCGAGGCTCAGTCGCGGGCGCAGGTCGCCGAACGGGTCGAGCCACCGGTGGCCGAGCCCTGATCGGCTCGGGCGTCGGAACCCGCGTCATGTCAGCCGTCGAACCCCTCCCGTCCTTCCGCCGGATCGCCCCGGCGATCCCTCGGCCCCTGCCCGCCAGCAACGAGAACGCCGAGCCGAAGGTCTCGACCAAGACCTGGCTCGCCGTCATCGGCTCGGCGCTCGGCGCTTTCCTGGCCGTTCTCAACATCCAGGTCGTGAACTCGGCGCTGGCCGACGTGCAGGGTGCGATCGGCGCCGGGATCGACGATGGCGGCTGGATCTCCACCGCCTATCTGATCGCCGAGATCATCGTCATCCCGCTCAGCGGCTGGCTCTCGCGGGTGTTTTCGACCCGCACCTACCTGCTGACCAACACCTTCCTGTTTCTGCTGTTCTCGGCCGCCTGCGCCATGGCGCAGAACCTGGGGCAGATGATCGTGCTGCGGGCGCTCCAGGGCTTCGCCGGCGGGGTGCTGATCCCGATGGCCTTCACCATCATCATCACCATGCTGCCGCGCTCGAAACAGCCGATCGGCATGGCGCTGTTCGCCGTCTCGGCGGTGTTCGCGCCGGCGATCGGCCCCACCATCGGCGGCTATCTCAACGAGAATTTCGGCTGGCACTACATCTTCTACGTCAATCTGGTGCCGGGCGTCGTGATGCTGGCGATGCTCTGGTTCTCGCTCGAACGCGAACCGATGCAGCTCGGGCTGCTCAAGCAGGGCGACTGGCTCGGCGTCGCCACCATGGCGATCGGGTTGGGCGCGCTCCAGACCGTGCTCGAGGAAGGCAACAAGGACGACTGGTTCGGCTCGACCTTCATCCTCCGGCTCTCGGTGGTCGCCGCGATCGCGCTCTCGGCCTTCCTCTGGATCGAGCTCACCGTCAAGAAGCCGCTGCTCCATCTGCGCCTGCTGCTGCGGCGCAATTTCGGGCTGGCGACGCTCGCCACCATGCTGGTGGGCATGGTGCTCTACGGCTCGGTCTTCGTGCTCTCGCTCTATCTCTCGCAGTTGCAGGGCTACAATGCCGAGCAAATCGGCGAGGTCCTGGCCTGGGTCGGGCTGCCCCAGCTCCTGCTGATTCCGCTGGTGCCGAAGCTGACCAAATGGATCGATGCCCGCCTGCTGGTCGGGATCGGGCTGGCGCTCTTCGCCGGCAGCAACTTCATCAACATCCATCTGACGACCGACGTCGCCGGACCCGAGCTGCTGCTGCCCAACGTGGTGCGCGCGATCGGCCAGGCCATCTCGCTGGCACCCCTGTCCGCGATCGCCGTCGGCGGGATCGAGCGCCAGTTCGCCGGTTCGGCCTCGGCCATCTTCAACATGACCCGCAATCTCGGCGGCGCCATCGGCATCGCCCTGCTGCAGACCTTCCTGACCAACCGCGAGAAGTTCCATTCGGAGATCATCACCAGCGCGGTCTCGCTGTTCGATCCCGCCACGCGCCAGCGCCTGGCGGATCTGACCCAGTATTTCCTCGCCCACGGCATCTCCGATCGCGCGGTCGCGTGGCAGAACGCCGTCGTCGCCGTCGGCCGCGACGTGCATCAGCAGGCCTCTATCATGGGCTACAGCGACGCCTTCTATCTGCAGGGCGCGATCCTGGTCCTGGCGCTGCTCACCATCCCCTTCCTGAAGAAGGCCCAGGTCGGCAGCGGCGGCGAGGCGCATTGACTTGATGCTCCAGGCGCCGGCCGAGAAAGCCGTTTCATTCTAGCCAGGGACGGTTTCATCGCGAATCTTCATCCGCGGCGCCGATTCCCGGTCACGGCGGGTATGGCCCCCTCGCCCATCCGGACCGAACGCTATGGACAACAAGCGGCGACGGCGCGAGCCTTCGGCTCCGGATCCCTTCTCATCGTTTCATCCTGACCCCACGGGAAAGATCATGCGCAGCTCTTCCAGCCCCGATGTCTGGCTCGCCGCCGGCGTTCGCACCCCCTTCTCGAAGGTCGACGGCGCGCTCGCCTCGCTCGACGCGATCGGGCTCTCGGTGCCCGTGGTCAAGCATATGGTCGCCCAGCTCGGCGGTGCCTTGCCGGATTTCACGGTCTGGGGCGCGGTCGTGCCGAACCTCACCTGGAGCAATCTCGCGCGCGAGGTGCTGATGGATGCCGGCCTGCCGCCGACCATCCCCGCCTTCTCGACCATCATGGCCTGCGCCACCAGCATGATCGGCGCCTTCGAGGCGGCCGGCATGATCGATGGCCGCGGCCGCAACCTGGCGCTGGTGGGCGGCGTCGACAGCCTCAGCCGGATCCAGTTCGGCCTCGGCCAGAAACTCTCGGACTGGATGCGCCAGTTCCAGCAGGCGCGCTCGCTGGGCCAGAAGATTTCGCATCTGACCGATCTCAAGCTCGGCGATGTGCGGCTCTATATCCCGGGCATCGCCAACCGCACCACGGGCCTGAGCATGGGCGAGCATACCGAGATCACCGCCAAGGAGTGGCAGATCGGCCGCGCCGACCAGGATCTCTGGGCGCTCGAAAGCCACAAACGCTCGGTCGCGGGCTGGGAGCGCGGCTTCTTCGACGATCTCGTCATTCCAGTGGGTGCGGTCAAGCGCGACACCATCCCGCGCAAGGAAACCTCGCTCGAGAAGCTCGCCAGGCTGTCGCCGGCCTTCGACCGGACCAGCGGGAAGGGCAGCCTCACCGCGGGCAATTCCTCGCCGCTCACTGACGGCGCCGCGGGCCTCTGGGTCGCGTCGGAAAGGGGCCTCGCCAAACTGCCACCCGGCACCCCGAAAGCGAAGCTGATCGACTGGGAGATCACCTCGGTCGATTTCCGCGTCGAGGGGCTGTTGATGGCGCCGGCCTTCGCCATCCCGCGGCTGCTGGCGCGCCACGGGCTTATCTATGCCGACATCCATCTCTGGGAAATCCACGAGGCCTTCGCGGCGCAGCTCCTGTTCCATCTCAAGGCGCTCGAGAGCCCCGAGTTCCTCAAGACCAAGGCCGGCGTCGAGCCCAAGTTCGGCGCCTTCCCGCGCGAGCGCCTCAATCCCAACGGCGGCAGCGTCGCCATCGGCCATCCCTTCGGCGCCACTGGCGCGCGGATCCTGAGCCAAGCCGTCAAGGAACTGTCAAAACATCCCGCGGGCGAGCGCGCCATCGTCAGCATCTGCACCGATGGCGGCCAGGGCGCGGTGGCGCTAATCGAGGCGGCATAGATTCGCGGATAGCTGCGGTGGCTCTTTCGCGCTAAGGTCGCGGGATTTAGCCAATGCTAATCTGTTAGAGACGTGACCTCCTAAGGCGTTACGTCGGCAGCTTGCCATCATGGATGGGTGCGACCGCTGCAATCGCTTCCTCCGCCATGCCCTCAAAGGCCTCGATTGCCTCGCTAACGGAATTGATCGCCATCGCGCTGTGAGGCGACTGATTCGCGGCAATGCGGTCACGAATCCTCTCGAGCTCTAAATTGTATCGATCCACTCGCCCGACCAACGCTTGTACGGCGCTCGCAGGTTCGTCTCCCAGCAAATAAATTTGGTGCACACTCCCATTGAGAACAGAAGGCACAACTACAATCAAAGCCGGAATCGCTTCACGAAGCTGAGCCGGAGAAATCTGCTGCCCCTGGAGTTGTTGCAAGTTGTGATTCACGCGCCGCAGTGTGTCTCTGATACCTGCCAGCGCTGGATAGATAGCGATCGCCAAACTACGCGCTTTGAGTCGAGTCTCGACCTTACGGTTGTCCAGTTCCTTTGCGTGCTGCCACCAGGGCACCGCAATCGCGACGGCAATGGCGATCAAAGTTCCGATCGCCTGGACCCAGGCTGCGAGATCTTCGCGGCTTGTGATCCAAGTAAGCCCCGCACCGAGCCAATCCAGCACGGTGCAAACGATGTGAAGCATGCGCGCGTTCCAGGATCAGGGAGCTGGCTGAAAGAGTCGCGTTGCTTCGAGCGCTCTCAACCCATCGCAAGCTCCCACGGCAAAGCTGAGCACACCAGCGACGGCAGCAATCAACGCGAGCACGTGGAAAAACCCACCAACCCAGCGAAATCGCTTCTTCAATGTGTCGCCGTCGCGCATGTCCGCACCGCTATAGAACTGCTGGGTGATGTAACTCAGCATCGCGCAGATGATGGCCGCCAAAATACCTTGTGCAAAGGTAGAAACGCCGGCGAGAGCGCCTTCGGTCAGTTTCTCATACCCTGGTTTGCCCCAAAACGGCCCGACAAAGATGAGAACTGCACCTGCAGCTGCGCTGTTAGCCAGAATGATGCCCTTTATCGCCATGCCGGCAAAATCAATGATCGCCGTGTTATGTGCAACGTACATCGCGATCTTCGCCTCGTAGAGGCGCCAATCGTGTTCAGTTCTTTCCTGTCGTATCATCATCTCACGCTTGTGGTCCGCCTGCGTCCTGACCTCGTCGGTCATAGTGATTCCCCCCGGTTTCAATCCCAGCGACATGATGCCCGCCCTGATTGAAGGCGACAACCGGCGTCGGATTGGCTGTGCCGCTAAAGGGTTAACGGCATGACCGACATCCCGACCATCTTCTCGGCGCCGACGGTCCGCGCGCTGATCGGTGGCCGCAAGACCAAGACGAAATGGTTGGTTTGGCAGCGCTGCCCAAAGGGTGCCCACAAGCCCTACGACGACGCCCGGCATTAGCCGTCGCTCTGGCAGAAGGTGAAGCCCGGCGACTGGCTATGGGTCAGAGAAGCATGGTGTCCGGCCAATTCCGAAAATGGCCCGCCGCTGCTGTTTAAGGCGAAACTGCATCGTCGCTATCTCGTGGCTGAAGGGTATCCCTTAGATCATGGCTGATTTCCTGCTGGACGTGGCGCATGGGCAGCACGGGCGAGCGTACCGAGATCACGGCCAAGGATTGGCAGATCGGCCGCCGCGCAGGATCAAGGGGCGCTCGAAAGCCATAAGCGCTCGGGCGCGGGCTGGGAGCGCAGCTCCTTCGACGATCTCGTGATTCCGGTCGGCGCGACCGGCGCCCGGATCCTGAGCCAGGCCATCAAGGAACTGTCACAGCACCCCGCAGGCGAGCGCGCGATCGTCAGCACCTGCACCGATGGCGGCCCGGACGGCGTGGCGCTGATCGAGACGGTGTAACCAAACGCTGCACGTCAAGCTCTTGGCGTTGAAGATAGCAGCAAAATCAGTGTTGCTAGATTCCGCCCGAACGGCATGCTTGCGCCAAGTGGCGCTTTGACGCGAATGGTGCGATCCGCCATCGCCTCGCGCAACTTCGACACTGCGATAACCCGCGGGTGCATCACGCGACATGAAAGGAATAGACGCACTTGGAACGAAAAATAACTCAACTCGGAAATGCGCTCGTTATTGAGAAGGGTAGATATACGCTAACAAATCTGCTGTCAGACAAGGCTGTAACTGAGTTTTTCGATCTCAAGGAAAAACTATTTTTCTTTCGAGGAATCGGGATCACAACTCGCAAACGAGACTTTACCCCAACCGTACTCAAGGCGCTCGCTGACTTCCTCAGTATTGATCGAAAGATCCGCCTGCAAATCTATAGAGCGTTTGGGCGTCCCGTACCAACAATGAACAAGACCGGTAGCCTTGGCACGCAGCTTCGTAGCGAATGGAAACATTTCGATAGATATTTCGGGCCTGACGTGCCCGCCACGATCGAGGAAATAAAAACTCGTTATCGCAAAGCGGCTTTGGTTCTGCACCCCGATACGGGCGGCACAGATGAGGGCATGATACAGTTGAATTTAGCCTATAGAAGAATTCACGATGCCATTCTTCGAAGGCAGATTTCTGATCAAGCGAGTTCAATTACAGCCAATCATGAGTTTTCTCGCGAATCATGGTGGCCTGGTAATGTGATCGAATATCCGCATACCCCGACCGACTTCGATACATTGCTGTTGGTCGCGGCAATTGACATCGCGGAAGATATTCTTGCCGAAGATATCTACGCGAGCTTTGCACTGGAACTCGATATCTCACAGATCCTAAAATGGGAGCAAAGAAGACAAATTTTTCAAGAAGAATCCATATCGCATGTTATCAGAACGGCACTTACAGCCCGGAAAGCACTCGGCGATCTTGAGCGTTACGATCAAGTCGAATGCCTAACCCGACGGATCGCCGACTGGATTGAGCGTTTTACCGAGCTCATCGCCCGAAATCATATCAGGAGTGCTGTCCTGGGGAGGGGCGTAACAAGCAGAGTACAGATGATGGAGCAGATTCTTGCGACAAGAGGCGCAGGCAGTCTGCTTGGGCAATATTGGCGCCAGCGTCTCAAAGATTATCAAGCCCAGCTTCAGGCTAAGCCCACCGCTTCTCAGCGTCGATTTGTACTAAATCACTCACTTCAAGCCGAAAATGCTTTGCGGCGCGGCTTTATTTCCAATGTACGCTATCGGAACGCAATCGTACGATTTCACGTCAAAACCACTCACAGAAAAGAAGCAGCCACGTGGCTCGACCGATGGCTCCTATCTACTGGTGGTTTCAAAAGCCTCGACCTCGATCCGTTTATCGCGGACGAGGAAGTTATGGGCCGTTATGTCATAGAATCTCCAGGTGCTTATACGTCCGGTAATTGGCTCCTTTGGTCCGCAGACGCCTGTAGAGAGTATGGGAAGGCGTTTTATCGACATCCAACTGTGGAGTTGGTCGCTAAGTATGGCCGAGCGCGCCTCTGGCTTACACTTGCGTCCGTCATACGTAGACGGAGGCGAGGATGGAGCAATAGCCACCTTCATTGGCTTGCTGGGGAGACCGGCGTTATCGAGAAGATCGGTATAGCCGTAAAAGAGGGCGACCTCGGCAAGCACGCATCAGAACTAAAGTTCTTCCTTGAATTCCTGATTCGAGCATCCAAAGAACGTAAAGAGCGATTGTCGATTCTTGATTCACTCGGTGATGAAGATTTTCGCGATAAGGTGCCGCCAGAGCTGTTTCCCAAACGACACTCTGTAAAGTCGCCAAAATGGCGATCCATTAACGGCTTCAAGCCAGACCCATCGGAGATCGATCGTATCACTCCAAGTAGCGGGTACTACCGCGATGCGATGCGCTCCTTGGAAGATCTAAAGTCTTTTGTTGCAACAGGACACTGGCTAAAAAAGAGAACCCCATGACAAATGCCATAGCGTTGCGTTGGCCAAAATCGCGGCGGCTGTCATGATCCGCCATTTACGTGCACCACGGTAAACGCCAGCACCGATCTCGATGCTCACGCCAGATAAAGTAAATGAACTTTTGAGAGAAAAGTGGTGGGCGCGACAGGGATTGAACCTGTGACCCCTACCATGTCAAGGTAGTGCTCTCCCGCTGAGCTACGCGCCCATTCACTGTCCGGAGCCGTCCGGGCCGAAGGCTTTCACCTGTGCGGTCCGGCGGGATCGAGGTCCGACCCCGGAAAAGAGGCGTGGCATTACCATCCCCCGGGCCCGCTTGGCAAGTCCCGGGGAGGAGGCCGCGAACGGCCTCAGGCGGCGAGGCCCCCGAGGCCGCAAGGCCTCAAGCCGCAAGAATCGAATCGACCTCGGCCACCAGATCGCGCAGATGGAACGGCTTGGACAGGACGCGGGGCGCCCCCGGCAGCCCGTCGCGCTGGCGCAGGGCCACGGCGGCGAAGCCGGTGATGAACAGCACCTTCAATTCGGGGTCGCGCGCCGAGGCGCGGCGCGCCAGCTCGATGCCGTCGATGCCGGGCATGACGACGTCGGCCAGCAGCAGGTCGAAGACATTGCCGTCGAGCTTCGACTCCGCCTCGCTGCCATCGGGTGCGGCCTCGACCCAATGGCCCGCACGGCGCAGGGCCTTCGCGAGAAACTCGCGCAGCGAATCGTCATCTTCGGCCAACAGAATGCGCGCCATTGGAACTCCAACCCCCGGGATCGGGGTTGTCCAGGATAGGCACCAAGCCTGAAGCAATGGTTAGCATATCCCGGTCATGAGTGGCCAACCCCTTGAGCTGTGCTCCTTTTCGGGCGATTGCCCGAGTTTTCGGCGATTGCGGCAAATTGGCCCAGGGCGCGAGGCGGCCAGCGCGCGGGCTGGGCTCGGAGGACGCCATCAGCCATCCCGGCGGGCGGCCAGACCCCGACCGTACCTGCGAGCGGACGTCCGGCGAACCCTGTCGGGAGCGCCCACGCAAACCATGGCAGGCGGCGGATTTTTCGACTAAATCACAGTCTATGAAACCCGCACCCGCGAGCGCCAAGCCGGCCAGCCCGCTTCCCGCCCATCGGAAGTCCGGCGAGGCCGTGATCGAGATCATGGCGCCAGGCGCGCAGACCGTGCCGCTCGTGTTCTCCTCGCCGCATAGCGGTCGCGATTATCCGGCGGAGTTCCTCGCCCTGTCGCGGCTCGATCCGCTGACCCTGCGCCGCTCCGAGGACTCTTACGTGGACGAGCTGTTCGCGGCCGCAGCGGAGCATGGCGCGCCTTTGCTGCGCGCGCTGTTCCCGCGCGTCTTCGTCGACCCCAACCGCGAAGCCCTCGAACTCGATCCGGCGATGTTCTCCGATCCGCTGCCCGCCAATGCGAACACCAACTCGCCGCGGGTCGCGGCCGGCCTCGGCAGCATCGCGCGGGTGGTGGCGAGCGGCGAGGAGATCTATGCGCGGAAATTGCCGCTGGCCGAGGCCGAGGCCCGGCTCGACCGCTACTGGTATCCCTATCACGCGGCGCTCGAGGATTTGCTGGCGGCCTCGCGCCGGCGCTTCGGGCACGTCCTGCTGATCGATTGCCACTCGATGCCGTCGGTCGGCGGGCCGATGGAGCGCGATGCCGGCGACCGGCGGCTCGATTTCGTGCTGGGCGACTGCCATGGCCGGTCCTGCGCGCCGGCGCTCACCGATCGCGTCGAAGCGATCCTCCAGGCCGACGGCTTCCGCGTCGAGCGCAACGCGCCCTATGCCGGCGGCTACGTGACCCAGCATTACGGACGTCCCGCCGAGGGAGTCCACACGCTGCAGATCGAGGTCAATCGCGCGCTCTACATGAACGAAGCCACTTACGAACGGCGCCCCGGCTTCGCCGGCCTCCAGCGTGCGATCGGCCAGCTGATCGCGCAACTCGCCCAGCTCGAGCGGACGGCCTTCGCGGCATGAGCGGCGTCGAGACGGTTCCCTCGCCCTCCATCCTGGTGCGCGATGCGCGGCCCGAGGACATGCCGGTGCTGCAGGCGATCTATGCCCATCATGTGCTGAACAGCGTTGGCACCTTCGAGGAGGTGCCGCCCGATCTGGCCGAGATGAACCGCCGGCGCGAGGAGATCCAGGCGCGGGGCTTTCCCTATGTCGCGGCGGAGCGCGACGGCTTGGTCAAGGGCTATGCCTATTGCAACAGCTTCCGGCCGCGCTCGGCCTATCGCTTCACGGTCGAGGATTCGGTCTATGTCGCGCCCGACGCCGTCGGCCAGGGCTTCGGCCGCGCCGCCATGCGCGAGGTCATCCGGCGCGCGACCGTGCTCGGCATGCGCCAGATGGTGGCGGTCATCGGCGATTCCGCCAACAGCGCCTCGATCCATATGCATGAGACCCTCGGCTTCAGCCGCCAGGCGGTGTTGCGCGCGGTGGGCTTCAAGCTCGGCCGCTGGGTCGATGCCGTGATCATGCAGCTGGCGCTGGGCGGTGGCGACGACACCCCGCCGGTGCGCTAGGCGGGCTGTCCCGCTTCCCGTCGCCCCTCTCTGCCCACAGCCCTGCCAGGGCGGCCCGGCCAAAACCCCAAAAAAAGGGCCGTGCGGTTCGCACGGCCCAAGTTCTGGGAGGAAACGCCCATGAGGCGTTCATGCGAGAAAAGGCGCTGTCAGGGGGACAGGACAGCCTTATCTCGCAACGCAACATATGCCCCCGGGCGGCCTGGAAATCAATGGTCGAATTGTGAAAATAATGTGTTGATTTCCCATGAGATGCGACGTTCGGACGCACACATAGATTTGATTGTGCGGTGCAACAGAAATGCTTTCTTCCAAGGGTTTGGGGAGGCCCCGGCCGCGTTGACGGGCTGGAAACCCATTTCTGGCATAGCTCTTGCTCTGCCTTCGCCGAGGCCCCTTGGGGGACCCGACGAAACGGACGACCGAGGACTGCGATGCCAGCGCCCACCGCCGACCGCCGGACCGCCTGGAGGAGCGCCGTTGCGCTGAGCCTGATGCTCGCCTTGGCGGTGCTCACGCGTCCCGCCGCCGCCAGCCAGGCTCCCACCGCTCCCGATACCGCGGCCGAAACCGCGCCTGACAGCCCGGCCGACACGGCCGGCCTGCCCTCCGACGACTGGAAGCTCTGCTCGACGGAGATCAGCAAGATCGAGGCGGCTGAGCAGATCCCGAGCCTCCTGCTCCATGCCATTTCCAAGATCGAATCCGGCCGCACCTCGCCCGAGGGCACGGCAAGAATTGCCTGGCCCTGGACCGTGATGGCCGAGGGACAGGGGCGCTATTTGCCGACTAAGGCCGCGGCCATCGCCGAGGTGAAGAAGCTGCGCAAGCGCGGCGTGAAGAGCATCGATGTCGGCTGCATGCAGGTGAATCTCATGTATCACGCCGATGCCTTCGACAGCATCGAGGACGCCTTCGATCCGGCCCAAAACGTCGCCTATGCGGCGCAGTTCCTGAAGGCGCTGAAGGACGAGCTCCATTCCTGGATCAAGGCGGTCGGCAGCTACCATTCCCGCACGCCGGCCTATTTCGCGGTCTACCGTTCCAAGGTGTTCGCCGCCTGGCGCCAGGAGCAGAAGGACCAGCGCACGCAGGTGCGCGACGAGCTGGTCGCCGCCAAGGAAGGCCGCATCGAGAACCTCGCCTTCCGCCATGCCGGCCCGGTTGCGGCGCTGATCGCGGCGTTCAACGAATAGGCGCGGCCGCTCTCGCGATAGACGCGCATTCGGCCGCGTTATTTCCCTTCTTCCCTTCCCTTTCTTCCCCTCCCCCCTTGAGGGGGAGGCTGGGGTGGGGGTGGATGCCGGACTCACTTTGACAAAGCTCTTCTTCGTTCTCCCGATCGCTTCGCGTCTAAGGCAGATCGGAGCCAGGCCGATACCGACCGCGCTCTACGAGTACCCCCCACCCTAACCTCCCCCTCAAGGGGGGAGGGGTTTAGGAAGAGGGGAGCGGCATGAGATCGAGGGGCAGAAGAAAGACAAAGCGGGCCCGTAAGAATTTGTGCCTCGCGTCATCGGGCGCGCGAGCTTGCGCCCGCGCGCGCTTCGCCCTAGCGTCGCGCCATGTCCATCGATCTCGCCAGGGCCCGGGCCGATACGCCGGCGGTTGCGCGCCTGCTTCATTTCAACAATGCGGGCGCGGGGCTGATGCCCGCCCCCGTGCTCGAAACCGTCATCGAGCATCTCCATCTCGAGGCCGAGATCGGCGGCTACGAGGCCGCCGCGATGGCGGCGGCACGCCATGAGCGCGTCTACGATTCGATCGCGACGCTCCTGAACTGCCATCGCGACGAGGTGGCGCTGGTCGAGAACGCCACCGTCGCCTGGCAGCTCGCCTTCCATTCGCTGCAGCTCGAGGCCGGCGACCGCATCCTCACCGGCGAAGCCGAGTATGCGAGCAACTATATCAGCTTCCTCCAGGTCGCCCGGGCCCGCGGCGTCGCGGTGGCGGTGGTGCCGAGCGACGAGGACGGCGCGCTCTCGGTCGCGGCCCTGGAGCGGATGATCGGCCCCGAGGTCAAGCTCATCGCCGTCACCCATGTGCCGACCAATGGCGGGCTGGTCAATCCGGCGGCGGCCATCGGCAGGCTCGCCCGCGCCCACCGGATTCCGTTCCTGCTCGATGCCTGCCAGTCGGTCGGGCAGTTGCCGATCGATGTCGATGCGATCGGCTGCGACATGCTCTCGGCGACGGGCCGCAAATATCTGCGCGGGCCTCGCGGCACCGGCTTCCTCTATGTGCGCCGCGCGCTGCTCGAGCGGCTGGAGCCGCCCTTCATCGATCTCCAGGGTGCGACCTGGGTCGCGCCGGACCGCTACGAGCTCAGGCCCGACGCCCGGCGTTTCGAGAACTGGGAGAATTATTTCGCGGGCCAGCTCGGGCTCGGGGCCGCCATCGACTATGCGCTGGCCTGGGGCCTGCATGCGATCGCCGCGCGCATCGTTCCCCTGGCGGAGTCGCTCCGCAGCAGGCTCGGCGCCATTCCGGGCGTGACCTTGCGCGATCTGGGCACGCAGCGCTGCGGCATCGTCAGTTTCACCGTGGCCGGACAGGAGGCGCGCGACCTCGTCGCCGGCCTGCGCCGGCAGCATATCAACATCTCGGCCTCGGGCCCGTCATCGACGCTGCTCGACGCGCTCGCCCGCAAGCTCCCCGATCTGCTCCGCGCCTCGGTGCATTACTACAACAGCGAGGCCGAGGTGGACCGCTTCGCCGGCGCGATCGAGAAGATCGCGAAGGCGAGCTAAGGCGGACGTTGCTTCGCTCTTCATCGTAAAGCCGGAATTCTCAAAAAGAATCCTTCCTCTCCCCCTCCTGCCTTCAGGAGGGGGAGAGGAAAGAACATGGTTCAGTTCTGCTGCTGCGCCTGCGCTTGAGCCTGTTTGCAGCGGGCGGCGTCGACGAAGGCCTGGTTGATGGTGATGCCGTCGCGGACCGAGCTGAGATAGAGATCGATCCAGGCGTCGTCCTTGCCCATCGAGTGATATTCGTCGCGCGTGGCCTGCTCGTTGGCGAGGATGTTCTTGTATTCCTGCACATAGCGCTCGCCCGCGGCGATCGAATGATCGAAGCCGCCGCCGGCCGCGATCATGTCGTCGACCGGCTTGGTGAAGGTCCGCTCCAGATGCTCGGAGCCGATGAAGGCCGCCAACTGGTCGTAGGGCGTCACCAGCTTGGCCTTGGCCGCGGAGAGATTCTCGGGGCAGCTCTGGGGCGGCGGGGGTGTCGGCGCCGGGGCGGGCTCGGAGGTGGCGCAGGCGGCGAGGAAGGCCGACAGAAAGAGCGCGGCCAGCCGCAGCCCGACCGGGACCGGCTTCCGCGCCGGCTGCGCGATGGTCATGCTCATGCTCGTTCCCTTCCTGCCTGCCGTCGATCTCAGCCCCAGAGCGCCGCCGCGGGCGGCGACACAAGGCTGCCATGGTAATCCAGGCCCGGCACGCGGTCCTTCGCCAGCAGCAGCGGCCCGTCGAGATCGACCCAGCGCGCACCTTGCCCGACCAGCAAGGCCGGCGCCATGGAAAGCGAGGTGCCGACCATGCAGCCGACCATGATCGCGAGCCCGGCCTCGCGCGCGGCGGCCGCCAGCGCCAGCGCCTCGGTCAGTCCGCCGGCCTTGTCGAGCTTGATGTTGACGGCCTCGTATTTCTTCGCGAGCCCGGCGAGGCTCGCCCGGTCATGACAGGATTCGTCGGCGCAGACCGGCACCGGATGCGGCAGGTTCGCCAGCTCGTCGTCGGCGCCCGCCGGCAGGGGCTGCTCGATCAGCTCGACATCGAGGTCGCGCAGCTTCGGGCTGAGCTCGGTGAAGATCGCCGGCGTCCAGGCCTCGTTGGCATCGACGACGAGCCGCGCCCGGGGCGCGCCCTCGCGCACCGCCCGCACGCGCTCGAGATCGCCGGGGCCGGAAAGCTTCAGCTTCAGCAGCGGGCGAGCGGAAGCGGCCCGCGCCGCCGCTCCCATCTCCTCGACACTGCCGAGCGAGAGCGTATAGGCGGTCTCGAGCGCCTGGGGCGCCGGCAGTCCCGCCAGATCCCAGACACGCCGACCCGCGCGCTTGGCCTCCAGGTCCCACAGCGCGCAATCGAGCGCGTTGCGCGCGGCGCCGGGCTTCATGCCCCGCTGCAGCGCGCCGCGATCGGGATCGCGCTCGAGGGTCCAGCGCTGCGCGTCGATCTCGGCCACCACGCTCTCGAGGCTCTCGCCATAGCGCGCATAGGGCACGCATTCGCCGCGCCCCGCATGCCCGCCGTCCTGGATCATGGCGACCACCACGCGCGCCTCGGTCTTCGAGCCGCGCGAGATGGTGAAACGCCCGGCGAGCGGCCAGGTTTCGACCACGGTTTCGAGCTTGGCCATGAGGCTCAGGCGCTGAGCTGGTCGACGAGGGGGCCCACACCGGTGCGCAGCGGGTCGACCGCCGGCAGCGAGAACTTCGCCGCGATCTCCTTGAGGTAGCTGTCGGCCGCCGCGGCGTCGAGCGCCGAGGTGTTGATCGAGAACCCGACCAGCTTCACATGCGGATTGGTCAGCTTCGCCGCGGCGATATTGGCGTCGATGCAGGTCTGGAGGTCGGGCAGCTTGTAATGCGGCAGCCCGCGCATATGGGCACGGGTCGGCTCGTGGCACATCACCAGCGCGTCGGGCTGGGCGCCATGCAGCAGCCCCAGCGACACGCCGGCATAGGAAGCGTGGAACAGCGAGCCCTGTCCCTCGATCAGATCCCAATGGTCGGCATCGTTCTCGGGCGACAGCCATTCGACCGCGCCGGACACGAAATCCGAGACCACCGCGTCGATCGAGACGCCGTCGCCGGCGATGAAGATGCCGGTCTGGCCGGTGGCGCGGAAATCGGCCTTGAGGTTGCGCCGCTTCATCTCCTTCTCGAGGGCCAGCGTCGTGTACATCTTGCCGATCGAGCAGTCGGTGCCGACCGCGAGCAGCCGCTTGCCGCGGCGCTTCTTGCCGGTGCCGACCGCGAAGTCGCGGGTCGGATGGCGCACATCGGCGAGCTGGCGGCCCCACTTGTCGGCTGCGGCCTTCAGCGCCGGCACGTCGGAGAGCCGCTTATGCAGCCCGCTCGCCAGATCCATGCCGCGCTCGAGCGCCTCGACCAGCGGCGGGATCCAGCTCTCGTCCAGCAGGCCGCCGCGATTGGCGACGCCGACGATCACGGTCTTGATCCCGGCCTTCTCGGCCTCGGCCATCGTCATGTCCTTGAGGCCGAGGTCGGCCTTGCAGCCCGGCAGGCGCAGCTGCCCCAGGCACCAGTCCGGACGCCAATGAACGATGCCCTGGGCGGTCTTGGCCGCGAGCTGATCGGGCGCGGTCCCGAGGAACATCAGATAAGGCCGCCGCAATGACATGGCTCAGAAACTCCGTCGACGATGCGCGGGTTCCCGGCATACCCGGAGATCCCGCGAGGCTGTGGCGAATGGCGGTGATCCTACCCAAGCCGCCGCAGGCTGTCGGCAGGGAAAATGGACGCGGGGTGGGACGAGGCGTGATGACGGCGTCCGTCCATGTGTCCTGGTCCACACCAATACTGAATCCCCTCCCCCCTTGAGGGGGAGGTTAGGGTGGGGGGTGGCAGACGCTCGGTGTTGGGAGCTTCCTCTTCATATCGCCGAAGCAATGGCGCCGAATTGCTTAGACGGAGTCTGTGGCTACCCCCCACTCCAGCCTCCCCCTCAAGGGGGGAGGTGAAAAAAGAATAGGGGGAGCGAACTGAGGAGTATCACCAAACACAACGCTTCGGCCGCATCCCCGCCCCCGCTATAGTCGGCCCGCTCTTCGCCCGGTCCTCGCGGAAGCCTGATGTCCCCATCTCGTGCCGACCCCACCGGCCGCCATCGTCGCGTCTGGCGGCTGGCGGCGCCGATCATCCTCTCCGGGCTCTCCGTGCCGCTCCTGGGCGCGGTCGATACCGCCGTGGTGGGGCGCCTGCCCGATGCCGCCTATATCGGCGGCGTCGCGGTGGGTGCCATGATCTTCGACTTCCTCTATTGGGGCTTCGGCTTTCTGCGGATGGCGACCTCGGGCTTCACCGCCCAGGCGCAAGGGGCCGGCGACGCGATCGAGACCGGTGCCGCGCTGGATCGCAGCCTGATGCTCGCCTTCGCGCTGGGGCTCGCCATCCTGCTGCTGCAAATGCCGGCGGGCCTGCTGGCCTTCTCGCTGCTGCATGGCAGCCCGGCGGTCGAGAGCCAGGCGCATCTCTATTTCACCATCCGGGTCTGGAGTGCGCCGGCAACGCTCGGCGTCTATGCGCTGCTGGGCTGGCTGCTCGGACTCCAGCGCACCGGCCTGGTGCTGCTGGTCGAACTGGCGCTGAACTCGATCAACATCCTGCTCGATCTCCTGTTCGTGCTGGGCTTCGGTTGGGGTGTCGCCGGCGTCGCGACCGCCTCGGTCCTGGCCGAATATGCGGCGCTCGCGGTGGGACTGGGCCTCGCCTTCCGGCTCGGCCATCGTTTCGCCTGGTGGCCGGCACGGGGCCGGCTGTTCGCGCGCGAGCGCATGACGGCGCTGCTCCGCGTCAACGGCAATGTCTTCATCCGCACGCTGTCGCTGGTGTTCGCCGTCGCCCTCTTCACCGCGATCGGGGCCCGGCTCGGCGACGCGACCCTGGCCGCCAACGCGATCCTGATGAACTTCTTCGCCTTCGTCTCCTACGGGCTCGACGGCTTCGCCAACACCGCCCAGACCCTGGTCGGGGCCGCGACCGGCGCCGGCAGCCGCCGGGACTATCGAGCGGCGATCCGGGACACGACGCTCTGGGCCCTGATCCTGGCGGCCGGCGCGTCACTGGTCCTGGCGCTGCTGGGACCCTGGCTGATCGAGCTTTACAGCGTGAACGCTCTGGTCCAGAGCACCGCCAAGACCTATCTGCCCTGGATGATCGCCATGCCGCTCTTGTCGGTCTGGTGCTTCCAGCTCGACGGCATCTTCATCGGCGCCACCCGCAGCCGGGAAATGCGCAACGGGATGCTCC
The DNA here is from genome assembly GCF_008728855.1 of Hypericibacter terrae. Classification (GTDB taxonomy): domain Bacteria; phylum Pseudomonadota; class Alphaproteobacteria; order Dongiales; family Dongiaceae; genus Hypericibacter; species Hypericibacter terrae. The sequence continues at coordinate 4,605,245 of NZ_CP042906.1, forward strand.
TGGCGCTGCTGGGCGAGCTGGTCGCCCTGTGGATTCTGGTCCCCTTGTGGGGCAACAACGGCCTGTGGTTGTCTATGACCCTCTTCGTCACCCTGCGCGGCCTCACCCTGGGCGTCTGGCTGCCGCGCATCGAGCGCTCCCTGCCGGCGGACGCCTGAACCGGATCGAACCAGACCCCATGCCCTCCTTCGACATCGTCTCCAAGACCGAGATCGCCGAGGTCGACAATGCCCTCAACGGCATGACCCGCGAGATCACCACGCGCTTCGACTTCAAGGGCTCGAAATCGACCGTCGAGCGCAAGGAGAACGTGATCACGATCTTCGCCGACGACGATCTCAAGCTGAAGCAGATGCAGGAATTGCTGAAGGGGCATATCACGAGGCGCAAGCTCGATGCCGCCTGCCTCGAGTTCAAGGATCCGGAGAAGGCCACCGGCAATGCCATGCGCCAGCTGGTCAACGTCAAGCAGGGGATCGACCAGACCTTGGCGAAGAAGATCGTCAAGGCGCTCAAGGACAGCAAGATGAAGGTCCAGGCCTCGATCCAGGGCGACGAGCTCCGGGTCACGGGCAAGAAGCGCGACGATCTGCAGGAGGCGATCCAGCTGGTGAAGAGCCTCAAGCTCGAGCAGCCGCTGCAATATGTGAATTTCCGCGAATAAACTTTCACTCGAGGATAGACGCGACATGCCGCCGAAGAAGAATCCGCTGGGCCTCAACGCGCTGCAGCTCAAGACCCTGGTGCTGCTGCAGGCCCTCGCCAAGCTCGACGACTACAGCAAGCCGGGCGAGACCGAGGGGGAGCGCACCATCACGGCGCTGCCCCATGCCCATGGCGATCATTTCCATCTGGGCGAGGCGACGGTGCGTGCCAGCGACGCCACCGGCCTCAACAACCAGGCGGTCTGGACCGTGCTGGAACGAAAAGGCCTGGCCAAGACCAACTTCCCGCAATCGGCCACCATCACTGTCGAAGGCCTCGCCTATGACACCGGCATCGCCGACGAGATCCTGCATCACCACGCCCATCACTGATGGACAGCTCCGGCAGCGGCGCGTTCGATCCCGCGGCCTACCTCGCGGATCTCTCCGTGCTGCTGCCGCATGCCCGGGGCCATGCGACGCCCTGGGCGCTGACCGCGGGCCTCGTCGCCATCCTGCGCGCCCATCTCGCCGGCCTGGGGCCTGACTACAGGATCGACGGCGAGATCGCGATTCATCGACAGGCGGCGATCGAGCCGCATGCCGTGATCAAGCCGCCCTGCGTCGTCGGGCCTGGCTGTTTCGTCGGTTCCTTTGCCTATCTGCGCGGCGGTGTGTTCCTCGCCGACGGAGCGGCCGTCGGCCCGTCGGTCGAGGTCAAATCCTCGATCCTGCTGAAAGGCGCCAAGATCGCGCATCTGAGCTTCGTCGGCGATTCGCTCATCGGCAGCGGCGTCAATATCGAGGCCGGCGCCATGCTCGCCAATCACCGCAACGAGCGCGCGGAGAAGGAAATCAGCGTCGCGATCGACGGCGTGAAGCGGCGCACGGGCGTCGAGAAATTTGGCGCGCTGGTCGGCGACCGCAGCCGCATCGGCGCCAATGCGGTGCTGGCACCGGGGACGATCCTCGCGCCTGACAGCATCGTGGCGCGGCTGGCGCTGGTGGATCAGGACGATGGCGCGCCGGCCCGCTAGGCTCCTGCCCGGGGCGCCCTCCATTCGCGGGCTTGCCGGGCCGTGAGCGTGAAGCGCTTCGCCGCCGGCATTCTCCTGCTCGCCATTTCGCTTTCCGGATGGGGATCCTATCGCTGGGCGACCGACGTGCCGGTGGCGGATCCCAACTATCTGCCCTGCCCCGATCTCGACTGGATGGCCGCCGAAGCGTCGGGCGGCGCCTCGGGTCCCTTGCCGCAAACCATGCCGACCGATTGGCTCCGCAGCCGGCCGATCGCGCATCGGGGCCTGCATGACGAGAGCAAGGGCGTTGTCGAGAATTCGCTGTCGGCCTTCCGCGCCGCCGCCGATGCCGGCTACCCGATCGAGCTCGACGTCCAGCTCTCGCGCGACGGCGAAGCGATGGTGTTCCACGATCCCTTCCTCGACCGGATGACCGGCGTGAAGGGTCGCGTCTGCGATTTCACCGCGGCCGAACTGGGCCGGCTCCGTCTCGGCGGCACCGCGGACCCCCTGCCGACCCTGGCGCAGGTGTTCGACGCGGTCGGCGGGCGGGTGCCGATCCTGATCGAGACCAAGCGGCTCGACTATCCGGTCGGCCCGCTCGAAGAACGGGTGGCGCGCCTCATCGTGGCCTATGGCCGGCCCGTGGCGATCCACTCCTTCAGCCCCGATTCGCTGGGGTGGTTTGCCGAGCATCTGCCGACGGTGCCGCGCGGGCAGATCGCGATGGATTACGCCCATGCCGGCACGTCGCAGGAATACACCTCGCGCGGCGATGTCATGCTGTCGGGCCTGCACAAATGGGCCCTCACCAACCTGCTGCGATTCAGGACCGCCCGGCCCGACTTCGTGTCCTATGACCTGGACGATCTGCCGAGCGCCGCGACCACGGTCGCGCGCTGGCTGGGCCTGCCGATCGTCGCCTGGACCGTCAACTCGCCCGAGGCGGCGTCGCGCGCGCGGCAACTCGCCGACAACATCATCTTCGAGACGATCCGCCCGGCGGCGCCCGCCCCCTGAGGCGTCCGCTACTGCGCCGCCTTCGCGGAGTCGCCGCCGGCCATGTAGCCGTCGAGCCAGGGTGTGCGATAGCCGTCCTGGCGCCACAGGATCGGGAAGAAGCTCTCATCCATGGCGAGATCGCCGACGCGCTTGTAGCGGTTGTAGATGTAACTGATCCCCTTCGCGTCGAACTTCGCTTCCGACGACATGCAATGGGTGACGGCCGAGCGCCGCGGCTTGGCCGCGCGGTTGGTGTCGGAGCCGTGCCAGGTGCCGCCGTGATGAAAGGCGCAGCCGCCGGGCGGCACTTCGACCGGCACCAGGTCGAGCTTCTCGATGCCGACCGAGGCGGCGGCCTCGCGCAGCTCGCGGCGGTAATCGTCGGGCGCATGGAATTGCTTGATCGGCGGCGAGACCGGCCATTTGTGCGAGCCGCGCACATATTCGATGGTGCCGCCCGCGGCCGAGGTGGCGTCGAGCGCCATCCAGCAGGTCAGCATGAAGGGCGGGTCGATCCAGTCCGCATAGCTGTTGTCCTGATGGAAGCCCAGCGGCTTGGCGCCGGGTGGTTTCCAGATGACGTTGTCCTGGACCACGCGCGCGCCGGGCCAGCCCGCGAGCTCGGCGCAGAGGCGCCCGACCTCGGCGCGCAGCACCAGGCTCGCGAAAACGCGGTCCGACTTCCAGCCATTGCAGATCTGCCGGGTGCGATCGGCCGGATCGCGACCCTCGCGCCAGTTCCATTCGTCGGGATAGAGCCCGGTCTCGAACTGCCCGCGGAACAAGGGCTCGAACCGCTCGACCACGCGGGCGACCTGCGCCGGCTCGACGAAGCGGTCGAGGATCAGGAACCCGTCCTCCGCGAAGCGGCGGCGCTGGTCGTCGGTGAGCTGGATCATGCGCGGGGTCCCCTTGCGCTGTGATTCAATCGATCCTTGCGCAGCTTGCGCTGGCTCGCTGCGCGGGCCCGCCGTTTTCTGGCTTTCAGCCGACGCTCTCGTTCTGTCCCTTCCCCCGTCTGCGGAGGAAGGCTAGGAAGGGGGAAGTCGCGATACCGAGCAGCCCCCTCCCTGACCCTCCCCCACGAAGCGGGGGAGGGGATAATGAGCCTCACCCCGCCAGCTCCAGCTCCCGTACCAGCCGCTCCGCCGCCGCGAGCCAGCATTCGTAGTAATGCTCCGGGTCGTCGCCGTCGCGGGCGACCTCCTCGATCAGGCGGCGCTGGAACTCAGGCCAGGGGAAGCGGCCCTGCTCCGCGAGCGCCACCACCAGCGCGAAGACCCGGGCCTGCCAGGGGGCGGTGAAGCGCGGGCCCTCGCCGTCGCCAGGCAGCGAGGCCAGGAGCGATTTGAGATCGGGCGCGGCGCTCATGCCGGTTCCAGATAATCTTCCCAGAGATCGACATAGAGGCTGTCGCCGGCCGGCGCCTCGCGGCCCCATAAGATCTGCTGCGAGAAGCGCACCGTGTAGCAATGCTGCGGCTTGTGGCCCTTGCCTTCCGAATTCCAGTCGGGAAAGCCGAACACGCCGAGATCGGTATGGATCACACCTTCATGGCCGCGCACATAGCGCGGCAGCCGCGTGTGATGCTTCGGATGGATGTTGCGCGCGCGGACCCTGGCGCCGACGACGAACCGCGCCGTCGCTTCCTTGTCGTCGCGCCGCGTCGGGAAGCCGCCTTTGATCGCATCCGCCACCGCCTCGGCCTCGATCGGCGCGCCGGGCGTGACCGGCAGCGTCACCGTGCCGCCGGGGATGATCCCGCGTTCCTTCATCAGCGATTCCAGCGCGATCAGCCATTTCTCGTAATAGGACGACCGCAGATAGTCCGCGGGCGGGATCCGCTCGATCTCGCGGCGCAGGTGATCGTCGCTGTAGGGCACGGCGAACGGCACCGCCAGCGAGAGCGCCAGCATGCGCCGCTCCCAGTCGGCATGGAACACGGGCTCGTTCGCCTCGCGCTCGACCCGGCCGAAGCCGTCCATCCCGCCCATGTCGTGGATGCCGTCCATCTCGCGCTCCTAAACGGCCGCCGTGCCGACCATGCCGTCGCGCGTCACGAGCGCGGCCAGCGCGGCCTCGGAGAGATTGTCGGTTCCGGCCGGGCGCCGCGGCAGCACCATGTAGCGGATTTCGGCGCTCGAATCCCACACGCGCACCTCGGTGCCTGGCGGAATCTCGAGCCCGAATTCCTGGAGCACGCCGCGCGGTTCCTTGACCACGCGCGAGCGATAGGCGGCGCTCTTGTACCAGACGGGCGGGAGGCCCAGCACCGGCCAGGGATAGCAGGAGCAGAGCGTGCAGACGATCACGTTATGGACCCGCTCGGTGTTCTCGACCGCGACCATGTTCTCGCCCTGCAGGCCGCTGAGGCCCAGCTCGCGGATCGCGGCGGTGGCGTCGGTCAGCAGGCGCTGCTTGAAAGCAGGATCGGTCCAGGCGCGGGCGACGACGCGGGCCCCGTTCTTCGGCCCGATCCGGGTCTCATATTCCTCGACGAAGCGATCGAGCGCCGCCGGATCGACCAGTCCTTTCTCGACCAGCAGGGTTTCCAGCGTCTTGACGCGCAGCGCCAGGCCCTTCTCTTCCGCGTCGTGGTCGTGATCGTGGTGATGATCCTGCTTGGGATCCTTGCCGTCGGCGCTCATGGTTTCACCCGCCGCCATCCCCTGCTGTTGCCGGGCAAACTATAGGGGGCCCGTACCCGCCTTGGCAATTCGGCGGCGCCCCCTTAGGCTCTGGGCGCCCGCATTCGCGATCAAGGAACCCCACCCCTCATGGCCGATCTCGATCTCTGCTTCACGCCCGCAACCGAGCTGGCGCAGCGCATCCGCGACGGAAAGCTCTCCCCGATGCGTGTCGTCGAGAACAGTCTCTCGCGCATCGCCGAGGTCAACCCCACGCTCAACTGCTTCTGCTTCACCTATCCCGACGAGGCGATCGCGAAGGCGAAACAGGCCGAGCATGCGGTCAAGCGCGGCGACAAGCTGGGGCCGCTGCATGGCGTGCCGATCGCGATCAAGGACCTGACGCCGACCAAGGGCAAGCGCACCACGCTCGGATCCTATTGCTTCGAGAACTGGGTGCCGGACTACAACGCCACCATCGTGGAGCGGTTCGAGGCGGCGGGCGCCATCATGGTCGGCAAGACCACCACGCCGGAATTCGCCTATTCGAGCTTCACGGAGAGCCCGCTCTGGGGCATCACCCGCAACCCCTGGAATCCCGAACGCACGCCGGGCGGCAGCTCGGGCGGCTCGGGTGCCGCCGTCTCGTCGGGCTGTGTGCCGTTGGCGGAAGGCACCGACATGGGCGGCTCGGTGCGCATCCCGGCCGCCTGGTGCGGCCTCGTCGGCCTGAAACCCAGCCTCGGCCGCATCCCGCTCGATCTGCTGCCCAGCGTCTTCGACAACATCTCGCATTTCGGGCCGCTCGCCCGCACCGTCGAGGATGCCCGGCTGTTCCTGAAAGTGGCGCAGGGCCCCGACAATCGCGACATCCAGTCGAACGGCACGCCGCTCGATCTGGAAGGGCCGGTCGAGCGCTCGGTCGAGGGCATGCGGCTCGCGATCGACATGGATCTCTCGATCTATGCCGTCGATCCCGAGGTCGAGCGGCTGGTGACGGAAGCCGTGAAGGCGCTGCGCAAGGCGGGCGCCGTGGTCGAGGAGGTCTCGCTGCCCTGGAGCCGGCGCGTGGCCGATGCCTGGACCGAGCTCTGGCAGGTCTTCATGGCCGCCTATTTCGGCCATTTCCTCGAGACGCACCGCGCCAAGATGGATCCGCTGGTGGTGGCCCTGATCGAGGCCGGCAACAAGATGTCGGCGCCGCATTACAAGCGCATCGAGATCGAGCGCACCGAGCAATGGCGCGCCTTCTATCCGATCCTGGAAAAATACGACGCGTTCCTCTGCCCCACCATGTCGCGCGAGGCGCCGCCGGTGCGCGAGGACGACACCCTGTACTACAAGGATTGGGGCGACGGCCGGTACCACGGGCTCGACATGACGGCGCAGTTCAACTCGATCGCACCCTGCCCCGCGCTGTCGGTCCCGGCCGGCTGGACCCAGGGCGGCTTGCCGGTGGGCCTGCAGATCGTGGGTCCGCGCTGGCGCGACGACATCGTCCTGCAGATCGGCGCCGCGCTCGAGCAGGCGCGGCCCTGGGCCGCGAAGCGACCGCCGATCTGACGCCGCGGCGGCCCTCCCCCTGCTCCCTCCCGCAAGGGAAGGGGGTGAGTTCTTTCTTGTTTTCTTCACCCCCTCCCCCGACGGCGAAGCCGTCGAGCGGGAGGGGGTAGGGGGAGGGCGGTCGCCACAACGCGCCCTGCCGCTGCAATTGCCCGTCATTCGGGGCGTTAACACTTGGCGCGGGAGGGCCGCCCGTCACGCCATTGCTACAGCCTGGCCGAGGGTTTCGCCGGTTCGCAGGATGAACCGCCCTTCACAGTCGGGGCCGACGCCCCACATAATAAGAGACGTGGCCCTCATGCTTCGGCGCGGGCCCGGAATCGCTCAATGAATGGACTGCCCCACTCGTCTCAAATCCGACCGGAGGGCCGCCATGAATGTCGAGATGATTCTCAAGACCAAGGGCCGCAATGTCGTCACCATGACGCCCGGCGCGACCCTGGCAACCGCCGCGAAGGAACTGCAGCAGCGGGGCATCGGCGCGGTCGTGGTGCTCGACGATCAGGGCGGCGTGAGCGGCATCCTCTCCGAGCGCGACATCGTCCACACCCTCGCCAAGGCCGGGCCCGACAGCCTGTCGCATCCGGTTTCCGAGGTGATGACGCGGCGCCTTCACACCTGCAAGCTGACCGACACGATCAACGACCTGATGGCCCTCATGACCGCGCAGCGGATCCGCCACCTGCCGGTGGTCGAGCAGGGCCGGCTCGTCGGCATCGTCAGCATCGGCGACGTCGTGAAGTACCGGCTCGAGGAGATCGAGTACGAGGCCGGCGCCTTGCGCGAATATGTGGCGACCGCGGGATAGACGGCGCCTCGCTTCGCAAGGCTTCCGAGCCGGGAGGACCGCTCAACGCGCTGTGGCGGCGTTGCGTGCTGTGGCCTCGATCGCGTCCTCCATGTCGGCATAGTCGTAGTCGCCGTCATAGCGCCGGCCGTTGATGAAGAAGCCGGGCGTTCCGTTGACGCCGCTGCGCACCCCGCCCATGAAATCCTGCTCGACCTTTGCCTTGTACTGGCCCTTGGCCAGGGCCTGCTCGAGCGCCGGCGCCGACAGGGCCAGGCTGCCCGCCAGGGTGAAGAGCAGCGGCAATCCCAGGCGGTCCTGATTGTCGAAGATCCCGTCATGCATTTCCCAGAACCGCTTATGCGCGGCGGCAAACTCCGCGGCTTCGGCGGCCGGCGCCGCCAGGGGGTGAACCTCAGTCAAGGGGAAGTGACGGAAGACGAAGCGTAGTTTGGCGCCGAAATGGCGCTGCAGCCTTTTGACGACCGGGTGCGCCGCCGCGCAATGAGGGCATTGGAAATCGCCATACTCGACCAGCGTCACGAGGGCGTCCTCGGATCCTTCGATATGGTCGAGCGACGTGACGGGAACGCGCAGGGTGGCCATCGTCAGCCTCCTTTGGTGGGCATCCGCTCCAGCGCGTCGAGGATTCCATCGGCGCCCGGATTGACGGCAATCGGCGAGCAATAGCTCCAGAAGATCACGCCCTTCTCGTCGATGACGAAGAGCGCGCGCTCGGCGACGCCGTCGCCGGCGCGATAGGCGCCGTAGGATTTCGCGACCGCGCCCTTGGGCTCGAAGTCGGCGAGCAGCGGGAAGTGCAGATTGCGGGTCTCGGCGAAGGCGCGGTGACACCAGGCGCCGTCGACGGAGATCCCGAGCGGCTCGGCGCCCAGCTTGCGAAACTCCGGCAACACCTGGTTATAGAGCGCCATCTGGTCGCCGCAGACCGGGCTCCAATCGGCGGGATAGAAGGCCAGGACCACGCGGCGGCCCCGAAACTCGGTCAGCGACAATGTCTGATCGGGCGTGACAGGAAGCGTGAAGTCCGGCGCCTTGGTGCCGGCGGCCAGGATGGTTGCCATGGAGTCCTCCCCGTCGTTCGATCGCCGTCGCGAGCAGGCAGCCCGGAGCGTCCAGCGCCAACCTTTCATCCGGCAACCCCGGCGGCTTGAACGAATCGGTCGAGATCGACCGAATGGCGGGGCCGGTTGGGCCGGGAAGCCACCCGTGAGCGTCATCGGACCCCATTCACAGTCCTCGCTCGGCCCCGGACCGATGGGCGCAACACCCCGTCGCGGAAACCGCGGCGGCCCGGCCAAGCGCCGGAGCTTCGGCATCGTCCCCGGCATCGCACCCCCCAGGGCCGGTCCCCTGTCCGACGAGGCTTGACGATATTTTAATTGGATGTATAATCCAGCCAATTTATTCTACTATGCAGATCGACCGGCACCATGTCGCCACGCCGCTATCGCCTGGGCCGCCGCGCCGAGGCCAAGGCCGACACCCGCGAGCGCATCGTTGCCGCTGCGGTGGCGTTGCATCGCAAGAAGGGCACGATCGCGACCCGCTATGCCGATCTGGCCAGGCAGGCCGGCGTCTCGCTTCAGACCGTCCATAATCACTTCCCGACCCTCGGTGCGCTGCTGCCCGCCTGCACCGGCATGGTCGCCGCCACCGCGCCGCAAGTGACGGCGGCGCTCTTCGAGCCGCTTCAGGCGCCGGAAGACCGGCTCGACGCCCTGATGACGGCACTCTTCGCCCAGCATGCGCATTTCGAGCCCTGGATGCGCTGGGCGGTGCATGAGGCGCGCGCGGTTCCTGAGCTGGAGGCCGGCATCCGCCGATGGCGCGACGATCTCGCGGCTTTGCTGGCCAAGGCCGTGGCCCCCGGCTTCGCCGGCAAGCCGCCGGCCGAGATGGTGGCCTTGCTCGCCACCTTGCTCGATATCGAGAGCTGGCTGCGGCTTCAAAGCCAGTCGGCCCTGAGCGCGAAGGCCGCGAACGCCGCCTTGCGTCACGGCGCCATCACATGGCTCCGGCAGTATCTCGCCGCCGCTCCATCGCAAGTCAGGCCCGGAACGCGCGCCGCCGCATCGACCAGGGGAGACCGGTCATGACCGTCACCGACAAGGATACGGGCACCAACATCGCGGAGATCGCCGACGGCATCTTCCGCATCAACACGCCGATTCCGCCCAGCGCCTTTCCGGGCGGGTTCTCCTTCAACCAGTATCTGATCCTCGACGACGAGCCCCTGCTGTTCCATACCGGCCCGCGCGCGCTCCTGGCGCCGATCACGGACGCCATCGCGGCGGTCATGCCGATCGAGAAGCTGCGCCATGTCGCCTTCTCCCATGTCGAGGCGGACGAGTGCGGCACGCTCAATCAGCTGCTGGCGCTGGCGCCGCAGGCCCAGCCGCTCTGCGGGCAGATCGCGGCGATGGTGTCGATCGGCGATCTCGCCGACCGGCCGCCGATCGCGCTCCATGACGGCGAGACGCGCTCGCTGGGCCGGCACCGGGTGCGCTGGCTGGATGCGCCCCACCTGCCCCATGGCTGGGAATGCGGCTATCTGTTCGAGGAGACCAGCGCCACGCTGCTCTGCGGCGATCTCTTCACCCAGCCCGGCATCGGCGCCGATCCCTTGACCGGCGGCGACATCCTCGGCCCCAGCGACGCCTTCCGCCGCCAGATGGAGTATTTCTCGCATTCGCCCCAGACCGCGAGCCTGCTGGCGAAACTGGCCGCCACCCGGCCGCAGCGGCTGGCCTGCATGCATGGCAGCGCCTGGGAGGGCGACGGGGCGGCGATGCTGGATAGCTTGCGGCAAAGCCTGGGTCACTGAGGACCGGGCCCTGGCTTTCGCGGCCCCGGCTTTCGCGGCACCGGCGCCCGGGGTTGCCGCCGCCCCCGGGCCGGGCTATGCCAGGGCCCTTGTCTCACCGGCCCCCTGTGGCCTTCCCGGAGCCTCGAGAGCCTTTCATGACCGATGGCGGCAATACGCGGACGGGCGGCCAGATCCTGGTCGATCAGCTCGCGATCCATGGCGTCTCCCATGTCTTCTGCGTGCCGGGCGAGAGCTATCTCGCGGCCCTCGACGCCTTCCACGACCAGCAGCAGATCCGCCTCTTCGCCTGCCGCCAGGAAGGCGGCGCCGCCAACATGGCCGAGGCCTTCGGCAAGCTGACCGGCAAGCCCGGCATCTGCTTCGTCACCCGCGGCCCCGGCGCCACCAACGCCTCGATCGGCGTTCATACCGCTTTCCAGGATTCGACGCCGATGATCCTTTTCATCGGCCAGGTGGCGCGCGATCAGGTCGAGCGCGAGGCGTTCCAGGAAATCGACTTCCGGCGCATGTTCGGGCCGATGGCGAAATGGGTCGCCGAGATCGACGATGCGCGGCGCATCCCCGAGCTTGTGAGCCAAGCCTTTCACCGTGCCGTCAATGGCAGGCCGGGCCCGGTCGTCATCGCGCTCCCTGAGGACATGCTGACCGACCGCGTCGCCGCGGCCGATGCCGGACCCTACAAGCCGGTGCAAGCCCATCCCGGCGCCGACGAGATCGCGCAGTTGCGGGGGCTTCTGGCGGCGGCCAAGCGGCCCTTCGTCATCCTGGGCGGGGGCGGCTGGAACGCGCAGGCCGTCGCCGACATCAAGAGCTTCGCCGAAGCCAACGACCTGCCGGTCGGCTGCTCCTTCCGCTGCCAGGACCTGTTCGACAACCGCCACCGCAATTATGCGGGCGATGTCGGCATCGGCATCAATCCCGCGCTCGCCAGGCGCATCAAGGACAGCGACCTGCTGCTCGTCATCGGTGCGCGGCTGGGGGAGATGACCACCAGCGGCTATACGCTGATCGACATCCCGGTGCCGAAGCAGAAGCTGATCCATGTGCATCCGGGTGCCGAGGAGCTCGGCCGCGTCTATCAGGCGGCGCTACCGATCAACAGCGGCATGCCGCAGATCGCGGCCGCGCTGAAGGCGATGACGCCGATCGATCCGACGAGCCGGGCCGCCTGGGTCCAGGCGATGCGCGCCGACTATCTGACCTGGACCCAGGCGCCGAAAAATGCCGGCGAGCTGCAGATGGGCGAGGTGGTGGCCTGGCTCAACGAGCATCTGCCCGAGGACACGATTCTCTGCAACGGCGCCGGCAATTACGCGACCTGGCTCCATCGCTTCTTCCGCTATCGGGGATTCCGCACCCAGCTGGCCCCCACCAACGGCGCCATGGGCTACGGCTTCCCCGCGGCCATCGCGGCCAAGGCGACGGAGCCGAAGCGCACCGTGGTCTGCTTCGCCGGCGACGGCTGTTTCCTCATGACCGGCCAGGAGCTCGCGACCGCCGTGCAGTACGAACTGCCGGTCATCACCGTGGTGGTGAATAACGGGATGTACGGCACCATCCGCATGCATCAGGAGCGCCATTATCCCGGCCGCGTGACCGCGACCGACCTGGTCAATCCCGATTTCGCGGCGCTGGCGCGGGCCTATGGCGCCCATGGCGAGACGGTCACGCGCACCGAGGAGTTCGTCCCCGCCTTCGAGCGCGCGAAGGCCTCGGGCAAGCCGGCGCTGATCGAACTCAAGATCGATCCCGAGGTGCTGACGGTGAGCCAGACGCTGTCGCAGATCCGCGCGGCGGCACTTAAGAAGTAGAAGCGGACGCGCTGCGCGCGGACTCTCCTTGTCTCCTCTCTCACTTCTGGGAGAGGGCCAGGGAGAGGGTGGACGCGATGCCGATATCGAGCGGCCCCCTCCCTTACCCTCCCCCTCAAGGGGGGAGGGGACCTGTTACTCACAGCCGCGCGTTGACCGCCCGCGCGTTTCCCTCTGTAATCCCTCGCACCCTTCCCGCCTCGAGGAACCCTTCCGCCCATGTTGCCGATCGACCCCGCCCGCAAGGATCTCGTCGAAGAGTTCCGGCGGCAACCCTTCGGAGTGCATAGCCCCGATCTCCAGCTCATCCTCAACCGGCTGCGGGCCGAGCCCCTGGCGGGGCGCTACACGCTGATCACGACCCGGCCGAAGCGCGAATGGATGATCGCGACCCTGTCGGGCGAGCGCGGGAAGCCGCCGGAGCTCGTCTCCGAGACGCGCTACACCGACCCCGCCGCGGCCGAGTGGGAGATCTTCAAGCTGCGCTGGCTGCGCGCGACCGGCGAGACGCTGACCGGCGAGGTCGGATCGTGACGCGCGACGCCAAGGGCCTGCCGACCCGGACTCTCGTCGGCTATGCGGACCGCTGGGCGGCAGCACCGGGCGACACGCTTTCGTTCATGACCTCGAGTTTCGGGCCGGAGCGCTATCGCGCCGAGCTGGTGCGGCTCGCGGGCGACGTCTCGGCCCCCGGCCATAACGAGCGCGTCGTCGCGAACGACGCCAATCGCGATTATCCGGCGCGCCGGCAGGAGATCCATGCCGGCTCCTACGCCGAGATCGCGGACAGCGCCGTGCTGCAGCGGCTCAAGAGCTTCACCGTCGCCCTCTTCGCCTGGCCGACGACGCCGGGCCGCGGCCGCCAGGCGCTCGTCGGCAAATGGGACGAGGCGAAGCGCGCGGGCTTCCTGCTCGCGATCGGCGCCGACGGCACGCTGACGCTCGAGCTGGGCGACCGGGAAGGCCGCACCGCCACGATCTCGACCAAGGCGAAGCTCCTGGCGCGCGAATGGTACTGGCTTTCGGCCAGCTACGACACGGTGAGCGGCGCCGTCACCCTGCAGCAGCAGCCCCTCGCCCACTATGCCAAGGCGACGGACCGCGCCGCGGTCGCGACCGACATCCATCTGGGGGCGCTCGCCATCGACAATGGCCGCCCGCTTACCTTCGCAGGCCTGGTCGAGACCGCGAGCGACCGCCGGCCGCGCGCCATCGCCCGCTATAACGGCAAGATCGAGGCGCCGCGGCTGGCTTCGCGGGCACTCGACCCCGCGGAGACCGAGCAACTGCAGGGCCAGGATCTGCCGGCGAAACTGCGGCCGAGCCTGATCGGCTTCTGGGATTTCTCGCGCGGCATCTCGTCGACCCGCATCGAGGACCTTTCCGATGCGCGCCATCACGGGCTCGTCCGCAACCTGCCGACCCGCGCGATGAAGGGCCACAACTGGGACGGCACCGTGCGCGACTGGACCCTGGCGCCCGAGCATTACGGCGCGATCCATTTCCACGAGAACGACCTCTATGACGCCGGCTGGCAGAAGGATTTCGACCTGACGCTGCCCGCGGATCTGCCGAGCGGCATCTATGCGATGCGGCTGACGGCGGGCGAGGAGATCGAGCGCGTTCCCTTCTTCGTGCGCGCCAGGCCGGACGCCGCAGCAGGCAAGCCGCGCGCTTTGTTCCTGGTCCCGACCTGCAGCTACATGGCCTACATCAACGAACGGCAGAGCTTCGACGGGGCGCTCGGCGAGCAGGGCGCGGGCCATGTTCCGGGTCTGGGCGCGGAAGACCTCTTCCTCAACCAGCACCGGGAATATGCCTATTCCTTCTACGACACGCATGAGGACGGCTCGGGCGTGTCGATCTCCTCACGGCTGCGGCCAACTTTGAATGTGCGCCCCGGCCATTCGACCAGCTGGGTCGGACCCGGCGGCGCCGGGCCCTGGCAGTTCGCGGCCGATCTCGACATCCTCGGATGGCTGGAGAGCCAGGGTTTCGATTATGACATCGCCACCGACGAGGATCTCCATCGCGAGGGGCTGAACCTGCTGTCGCGCTATCCGGTGGTGCTGACCGGATCGCATCCCGAATATCACTCGACCCGGATGCTGGATGCGCTGCAGGGCTATCTGCAGCGCGGCGGGCGGCTCATGTATCTGGGCGCCAACGGCTTCTACTGGCGCATCGCCTTCCATTCCGAACTGCCGGGTGTGATCGAGCTGCGGCGCACCGAGGACGGCGTGCGCGACTGGCAGGCCGAGCCCGGCGAATATGTGATGAGCTTCTCGGGCGAATATGGCGGCCTGTGGCGGCGCATCGGCCGGCCGCCGCAGATGCTGGCCGGCGTCGGCTTCGCCGCCCAGGGCTTCGACGTCTCCTCCTATTACCGCCGCCGCCCCGGCAGCTTCGATCCGCGCGCGGCCTTCATCTTCGAAGGCATCGGCAAGGACGAGAAGATCGGCGATTTCGGGCGCGTCGGCGGCGGGGCCGCGGGCCTCGAGCTCGATGCGGTCGACCGGCTGCTGGGCTCGCCGCCGCATACGCTGCTGCTGGCGGCTTCCGAAAATCATTCCAATGTCTATCTGATGGTGCCCGAGGAGGTGACCAGCACGATCCCGGCGGTCTCGGGCGTCGATTGCGCGGGCGTGCGCGCCGAACTCGCCTTCTTCGAGACGCCCCAGGGCGGCGCCGTGTTCTCCACCGGCTCGATCGCCTGGGCGGGCGCGCTCAATCACGAAGCCGGCCGGAACAATGTCTCGCGCATTACCGGTAATGTGCTGAAAAGGTTCCTCGATCCGGCGGGGTTCTGAAAAAGGATCCGCGCAGGATAAGAATCACAGCGTCCCCTCCCCGCGGTGCTCTCGCTGACGCTCGGCACCGCTGCCCCTCCCGCAAGGGGAGGGGCCGTGAAGCTCTCGACAACTCAGAAGACTCACGCCCCCTCCCCTTGCGGGAGGGGGTAGGGGGAGGGGTTTGCCGCAAACCATGACGGTCCATGCTAATGTGACTCCGGCCCGCGACCGAGGTCCCGCATGCAGCTCGAGACGATCTTTCCGATCTGGGCCGATCTGCGCGGCTACCGCCGCGACTGGCTCTCCCACGACATCACGGCGGGGCTCGGCATCGCCGCCATTGCCATCCCGATCGGCATCGCCTATCCGGCGATCGCGGGATTGCCGCCGGCGACGGGCCTTTATTCCACCATCTTTCCGCTCGTCGCCTTCGCCCTGTTCGGCTCCTCGCGGCAGCTCATCGTCGGCCCCGACACCGCCGCCTGCACCGTCCTCGCCTCCTCGCTGATCCAGCTCGGCGCGAGCACCACCGACCAGCGCGTCGCGCTGGCCACCAGTTTTGCCGTGCTCGTGGGCATCCTCTGTCTGGTGGCGGCCCGATTGCGCCTGGGCTTCATCGCCAATTTCCTGTCGCGCCCGATCCTCGTCGGCTATCTCTGCGGCGTCGCGCTGTCGCTCTTCGCCGGTCAGATCGGACGCGTCACGGGCGTGGCGATGACCGCCCATGGTTTTCTCCGGCCCTTCATCGAGCTGGCGCAGCGGATCGGGGAAATCCATGGCCCGACGCTGGCCCTGGGCGTAGGACTCTTCCTGCTCCTGCGGATCATGCGGCGCTTCACGCCGCGTCTCCCGGGGCCGCTCGTCGCCGTCGCCGTGGCGATCCTGCTGTCCTGGCTGCTGGAGCTGCAAGGTCATGGCATCGCGTTGGTCGGCAGCATCCCGACCGGGCTCCCGGCCATGTCGCTGCCGCGTCTGCGCGACATGGCCTCCGAAGATGTCGCCCTCAGCACCGTCGGCATTCTCCTGGTCAGTTTCAGCAGCGGCATCGTCACGGCGCGGAGCTTCGCGGCGCGCAATCGCTACCGCGTCGATGCGGACCGCGCCCTGGTCGGATTCGGCGCCGCCAATATCGCGTCCGGCCTGTTCGGCGGCTTCCCGGTCACGGGGGCGGACTCGCGAACCGCGGTCAACGAGGCGCTGGGCGGCAAGACCCAGCTGGCTGGGCTGGTCGCCGCCCTGGCACTCGGCTTCTCCCTCTTCTTTCTGACCGACCTTCTCGCCTATCTGCCGCACGCGGCACTGGGCGCGGTGCTCGCCTCGGCGGCCGTCGACCTGTTCGACGTCCGCGCGCTGTGGCAGATCTGGCGCATCAATCGCATCGAGTTCGTCTTCGCGCTCCTCGCCATCCTGGGCGTGATCCTTTTCGGCGTGCTCGAGGGCGTGCTGGTGGCCATCTTCGCGACGCTGATCTGGCTGATCGGCGCCGCCGCCCAGCCGCGCGACGCCCTGCTCGGCCGGATCGCGGGCCGTGACGGCTTCTACAAGCTCCATCGCTATCCGGACGCCGAGCCGATCCCGGGGCTCACCGTCTATCTGCTCGAAGGGCCGATCGTGTTCTTCAACGCCGATCGCCTGCAGAACCGGATCCGGTGGATCGTGGACCGCCTCCCGGTCGCCACGCAGTATTTCGTCCTCGACGCCGGCGCCATCAACTATGTGGATGGAACCGGCGCCATCGCGCTCAGCGAAATCGCCGACGAACTCCTGCGGCGCGGCATCAAGTTCGCCGTGGTGGACCTGCACCACAAGCCCCGGCAGCTCCTCAAGCGCGCGGGCTTCTTCGTCCAGATCGGCCGCGACCATGTATTCGACCGGCTCGAGGATGCGGTGGCGGCGCTGGCGCCCGGTGGGACGTCCGCTCCCGCGAGCTGACGGCGTCGGCTAACCCCACTTCCAGAAATCGTTCCCCGCCTTCGTCAACTCCTGCGACAGCACCATGCGATGGACCTCGGAGGCGCCGTCCACCAGCCGCGCCTGGCGGGCATAGCGGTAGATCCATTCGAGGATCGTGTCCTTGGAATAGCCTCTGGCGCCGCAGAGCTGGATCGCGGTGTCGACCGATTTGTGCAGGACGTCGGCGACGGCGACCTTGGCCATCGAGACTTCCTTGCGCGCCTTGCCGGTCCGCTCCAGCGTCCAGGCGGCATGCATGGTGAGGAGCCGGCCGATCTGGATTTCCATGGCGGCACCGCCCAGCATCATCTGCACCGATTCGTGATCCTTGAGCGCGGCGCCGAAGGCCTGGCGCTCGGCGACATAGCCGGCGGCGATCTCCAGCGCACGCTTGGACAGGCCCAGCCAGCGCATGCAATGGGTGAGACGCGCGGTCGAGAGGCGGATCTGCGTCGCCTTCAGCCCCTCCCCCACCTCCATGAGGCGGTTCTCGTCGGGAATCTCGAGCCCGTCATACTCGATCTCGCAATGGCCGCCATGTTCCTCCGGCCCCATGATCGGGATGCGGCGCAGGATGCGCCAGCCCGGATCCTTCGCGTGATGCAGGAAGGCGGTGAGGCCGCGGCGCGCATCGTCGGAGGTGCGCGCGATCAGGATGAAATGCTCGGCCCCTTGGGCGCCGGTGATGAACCATTTGCGCCCCCGCACGATCCAGCGGTCGCCCTTCTTCTCGGCCCGCGTCAGCATCATGCCGCCGGGATCGGAGCCCGAGCCCGGCGCCGGCTCGGTCATGACGAAGGAGGAGCGCAGCCTGCCTTCGACGATCGGTCTTAGCCATTTTTCCTGCTGGTCGGGCCGCGCGACCTTTTCCAGGAGGATCATGTTGCCATCGTCGGGGGCGGCGCAGTTGAAGGCGACGGCGCCGAAGATCGAGCGCCCCATCTCCTCGTAGCAGGCGGCCATGCCGGTGACCGGCAGGCCCTGGCCGCCCAGCCGCCTCGGCATCTGCAGCGCCCAGAGACCCTCCGCGCGCGCCTTCTGGCGCAAGCTCGCCAGCCGGTCCTCGCGGACGTTCTCATGCGCGTCATAGGCGCTGGGATCAGCCTCGACCGGGATGATGTGATCCTCGACGAAGGCACGGATGCGGCGGCGGTAATCCTCGATCTCGGGGCTGAGGGCGAAATCCATCGATAGGGGTCCTTGGGCAGAAGGGGCGCGGATGATAGCAAGCTGGCCTGGTCGGATCGACCTGCCTAATCTGCTCTTCTCTGCCGTGGAAACCCTCGAGAGCGACCGCATGACCATGGATCGCGACGCTGCCATCGATCCGGGGCGGACCATCGATTGGAGCCGCACCAGCGCCGACTATGCGCAGCACCGCCCCGGCCCGCCCGACAGCTTCTTCGCCAGGCTGCAGGCCCTGGGCGTCGGGCTTCCGGGGCAGCGCATCCTCGATCTCGGCACCGGCACCGGGCTGATCGCGCGGCGCCTGGCGAAGCAAGGCGCCAAGGTCGCCGGCATCGATATCGCAACCGGACAGCTGGCCCAGGCCCGGCGCGCGGCGGAAGCCGAAGGCCTCGCGATCGATTTCCGCGAGGCGCCGGCCGAGGATCCGCCCTTCTCCGATGGCAGCTTCGACGCGGTCACGGCCAATCAATGCTGGCTCTATTTCGACAAGGCGCGTCTCCTGCCGAGGCTGCGCCGCCTCCTCGCGCAGGGCGGCCTCATTGCGGTCAGCCATTTCTCCTGGCTGCCGCGTCGCGATCCGATCGCGGCCGCGACCGAGGCGATCGTGCTGAAGCACAACCCGGCCTGGACCGGCAAGGACTGGGACGGCGAGGTGCCGGTGCCGCCGGCCTGGATGACGCCGGATCTCGAAGTCCGCGGCTTCTTCGTCTATGACGAGGCGATTCCCTTCACGGCGGAGAGTTGGCGCGGCCGCATCCGCGCCTGCCGCGGCGTCGGCGCCTCGCTCGAGCCCGAGGCTGTCGCCGCCGTGGATCGCGACCTGGCGCAATGGCTGGCGGCCCATGCCGGCGAGCGCTTTACCGTGCTGCACCGGCCGGACGCGACGATCCTGGGTTTCCGGGAGCCCGCGGTCTGAAGGAATTCGTCGCGATCAGAGCGTACCGACCGCGACATCGCCCGCATCGAGGATGCCGCTCGTAACCTGGACGGTTGCGATCTGCACCTCGAAGCCGTTGCCGGTATTGCCGTCGGTATTGACCCAGAGTTCGTTGCCGTTCTGGAACTGATAGCCGCTGTTGATCCCGCGATCGACGGTCGCGGTGCCGAGCGCGTCGAACAATCCGTCCAGATCGATCTGGTCCTGATCGTCAGCGTTGAAACCCTGGATCACATCCGTCCCGGAGATTGCGCCGTCACGATACTCGACGCGATCGGCCGAGGAATCGAAGGCGCCCAGATCGACAAGGTCGCTGCCGTCGCCCGGTGCGATGACGTTGGCGCCGCTGCCACCCTGGATGGTGTCATCGCCCGCACCACCGAGGATCGTGTCGTCGCCCTCCAGCCCATTCAAGACATTCGCGACGGCACTGCCCTGGATATAGTCGGTCTGATGCGAGCCGCGGACATCTTCGATCGAGACCAGCGTGTCGATCCCGCCGCCGCTGTCGATCGCCGTCCCGGCTGCCAGTGTATCCAATCCAACGATGATGGCAGCATCGCTCAGATTGACCGTCACGCCACCGGCTTCCAAATGGTAGCGGACCTCGTCAGTGCCGCCGCCGCCATCGAGCAGGTCGTTGCCAGCGTCGCCGCGCAGGGTGTCGTCACCGCCGCCAGCGTAGAGGACGTCGTCGCCGTCATTGCCGCTCATCCAGTCGCCGCCGACGATCGTATCGCCGCCGAGATCGACCAGGTTGCTGCTGCCATAGATCGTGTCGTCGCCGGCTCCCCCGCTCATGAGATCCCGGTAGCTTCCTTCGACGGTCTCCGTTTCCGCCGCCGTCGCCGCTCCGCCGCCGGAGATCACGTCGTCGGTCGCCGTCGTGAAGTCGCCGGTGATAAGCTCGCTCCAGGCTCCTTGCGCGCCGCCGATCAGGCCGGTCGGCGTGAAGATGATAGAGATCGACGGGTCATTGCCGTACCACAGATTGTCGGCGCCCAAATCGGCCTCGACATGAGCGATGCCATGGCCGGAGCCCGCATATTGATCCTCGATCCGGACCGAGCCATCGAGAGCCCAGTCATAGGTGGAATCGGCAACGCCCGCGATCCAGAGATCGTTGCCGTCGCGCCACCAATCGATGTCATAGACATAGCTGTCCGGATCGAACTGAAGAACATCCGCTCCGTCCGCGTCGACGATGATGTCGTCGCCCTCGCCGGGGGCGCGGACGAACCAGTCGGCTCCCGCGCCGCCAAGCAGCAGATCGGCGCCGCCGCCGCCCAGGATCGTGTCGCTATCGCCACCGCCCGTCAGCGTATCATCGCCGAAGCCGCCCTGGAGCCGGTTGATGCCGCCGTCGCCCACCACATTGTCGTTGTAGTCCGAGCCGACGATCCCTTCGATCGAGACATAGGTATCCGTGCCGCCATAGCCATCGGCGCCGGCACCGCCGGCGATGATGCTCGCCACCACATCGCCAGGCGCCTGGTCGTAATAGACGAGATCGAAGCCGCCTTCCCCGTTCAGGATGTCGTTGCCGGCCCGGCCTTGCAGGATGTCGTCGCCCTCGCCCGCCAGAATGGTGTCGTCCCCACCCTCGCCGACCAGCCAGTCATGACCCCATCCGGCAACGATGCTGTCGTCGCCGTCGCCGGCCCAGACATTGTCGTAATACCCGCCATTCCCGAGGATCGTGTCGCTGCCGTCGGTCCCCGGCAAGAGCTCGGCATAAGCGCCCTGGTCGGTGCCGACCAATCCGCCCGGAGTCACGAAGACAGTATAGTCGAGGCCGGTCTGATCGAGATCGTTGTACCAGGCGTTGTTCCAGTAACCGAGATCGATCGAGAAGCCATCGATGGCGGCGCCGGCATACTGGTCCCTGACGGTGACCGAGCCGGTTTCGCCGAAGTCGTAGTTGCCGTCGACCGCGCTGCCGATGACCAGATCGTCGCCGACGCGCTGGTAGTGGAAGTCGTAGTAGAACGGCCCTCCGGTGAAGGCGACGGTGTCTCCCGCCGTTGCATTCTCGATGGTGTCGAAACCGTCGTCGAGGTAGCCGGAATGGAGATAGACATCGGCGCCGGCGCCGCCATCCGAGAGATCGTTGCCCGCGCCACCGACCAGTGTGTCGCCGCCGCCCCCGCCCCCGAGGGTATCGTCTCCGCCGCGCCCCTCGAGCCGGTTGTTGACAGTGTTGCCGGTGAGGTTGTCGGCCTGCTCCGAACCGCGCAGGCCCTCGATGCTTACATAGCTGTCGATGCCGCCATAACCATCGTTGCTGGCGCCACCGGTTAGAAGGTTGGCGACGACACCGACAGTGGCGCGGTTGTAATAGACGAAATCGAAGCCGTTGCCGCCGATGAGAAGGTCGGCGCCTTCGCGGCCTTGCAGGATGTCGTCGCCATTGCCGCCATTGACGGTATCGTCGCCCTGGCTTCCGACCAGCCAGTCATTGCCCCAGCCGGCGACAATGCTGTCGTTGCCGCCATAGCCGAAAATCTCGTCGTGATACCCGCCATTGCCAAGCAGCGTCTCGCCGCCGCCGGTGCCTTGCAGAATCTCGGCATAATCGCCCTGGTCGGTACCCGTCAACCCGGCAGGCGTCAAGACGGTCACGTTGCCGCTGCCGACGACGCTGGGGTCGTTGTAGAAGATCGCGTCGTCATAGCCGAGATTGATCGTGAAGCGGTCGATCGCCGCCCCGGCATAGTGGTTCTTGATCGTGACAGACCCCGTATCGGCAAAATCGTAATTGCTGTCGACGGCGCTGCCGATGACCAGATCGTTGCCGATGCGGTCGTAGTTGAGATCGAAGAAACCGGAACCGGTGAAGATCACGGCATCGCCCGCGGTGGCATTCGCGATCGTGTCAAAGCCGTCGGTCATGAACCCCGAGTGGAAATAGAGATCGGCGCCACCACCACCGTCGATACTGTCATTCCCTTCGCCGCCGATCAGCGTGTCGCCGCCGCCGCCGCCGGCCAGAGTGTCGTTGCCATTGCGGCCCTCGAGCCAGTTGCCGTTGCCATCGCCGGCCAGATTGTCGTCATGTGTCGAACCGATCAGCCCCTCGATACCGGTGAAGCTGTCGGTACCGCCCTGCCCGTCGTCGCTGGCGCCGCCGGCCGCCAGGCTGGCTGTCACGCCGGCCGTGGCACGGTGATACCAGACCAGATCGAAGCCGTTCCCGCCGATGAGGACGTCGTTGCCGTCGCGGCCCTGCAGATTGTCGTCGCCATTGCCGCCGTCGATCGTGTCGTTGTCCGCATTGCCGACCAGCCAGTCATTGCCGTCGCCGGCCACAATGCTGTCGTCACCCCCGCCGCCATAGATCTCGTCGTGATAGCCGCCATTGCCGAGGATGACGTCGGCGGCGGCCGAGCCTTGCAGAATCTCGGCGAAGGCCCCTTGATCGCTGCCGATGAGTCCACCGGGTGTCACGAAAACCGCATAGTCGAGCCCGGTCAGGCTGGTGTCATTGTAGTAGGCGTTGTTGAGGAAACCGAGATCGATGGTGAATTTTTCGATCGGAGAACCGGCATAGTGATCCTTGATGGTCACCGAGCCCGTATCTGCGAAATCATAGTTGTCGTCGATGGCGCTGCCGATGACGAGATCGTTGCCCACGCGATCGAAATTGACGTCGAAGAAGAAGGGCCCTCCGGTGAAGGTGACGACATCGCCCGCAGTCGCGTTCTCAATGGTGTCGAAACCGTCGCTCAGATACCCGGAATGATAGTAGAGATCGGCGTCCGGCCCACCATCGAGCCCGTCATTGCCGCTGCCACCGATCAGTGTGTCGGCACCGGGGCCACCTTGAAGCGTGTCGTCGCCCGCCAAGCCCTGAATCCAATCATCCCCGTCATGGCCCTGGATGCTGTTGGCGTTGGCGGTTCCCCGCAACACTTCGCTCCCCGTTACGCCACCCGGAATCTCGGTGGTCACGGTGCCGGTTTCGATCGATCCCGGGGAGGCGCCCGAGATCACCACGCTGAAATCCTCAGTATTCTCGGGCTCCGTATCCGCGATCGCGTGGACCGTCAGAGTCTGCAGGGTCGCTCCGCCGCCGGTGAAAGTGAGCACCGTGGTCACGGCGTCGAAATCCACCCCCGAAACCGCGTCCGACGCGCCCCCGGGCGCCAATCCTGTCGCCACCGTGATCGAGGCAGTCACGCCCGTTGCCAGCGCCGCCCCGGCATAGCTGACCGTATAGCTGGCGTCGACACCCTCATTGACCTGGGCTGATCCGGTAATCGCCCAGGCGAGGTTTGTGCCGTCATCGTCGATGATGTCTGTGGTCACCGTGCCGACGGCCACGGTGCCGATCGAAACCACACCGAGCGCGACCTGATAATCCTCATTGGGCTCCACCACGGTGTCGTTGTTTGTGTGGACCGTCAGCGTCTGAGCTGTGGTGCCGCCACCGGCGAAGGTCAGGACAGTGTTGACATTGTTATAGTCGCTACCGCCGGTCGCATTCGGAGCGCCGCCTGCCGCGGTTCCGGTCTGCACCGTGACGAAGGCTGTTTGACCGGCGGCCAGCGTTGCGCCGCTATAAGCGACCGTGTAGGTGCCATCCGCCCCCTCGGTCAGCTGCGTCGTACCCGTGATCGACCACTGCAGGCTCGAAGCATCATTGTCGAGAATGTTGGTCGTTGCCGTCGGCTGGGCGATGGATCCCGAGCTCTGGCCCGAGAGCTGGACCTGGTAATCCTCGGTGCTCTCGACCTGGGTGTCATTCTGGGTATGCACCGACACCGTCTGGGCCGTCGACCCGCCGCCGGTGAAGGTCAGGACCTGGGCGACCGAAGTATAGTCCGTGCCCGCCGTCGCATCGGGGGTGCCGTTTCCGGTGCTGCTACCCGTCGCCACCATGACGGTCGCGCTCTGGCCCAGGGCCAGCGTTGCGCCGCTGTAGGCGACTGTGTAGGTGCCATCCGCCCCCTCGGTCAGCTGCGTCGTACCCGTGATCGACCACTGCAGGCTCGAAGCATCATTGTCGAGGATGTTGGTGGTTACCGTCGCATTGACGATGGTCCCCGAGCTCTGGCCCGAGAGCTGGACCTGGTAATCCTCGGTGCTCTCGACCTGGGTGTCATTCTGGGTATGCACCGACACCGTCTGGGCCGTCGACCCGCCGCCGGTGAAGGTCAGCACCTGAGTGAGGGAGGTGAAATCCACGCCCGCCGTCGCATCGGGAGTCCCGTTTCCGGTGCTGCTACCCGTTCCCACCGTGATGGTCGCCGTCTGGCCAACGGCCAGTGTTGCGCCCGTGTAGCTCACCGTGTAGGTGCCATCCGCACCCTCGGTCAGCTGCGTCGTGCCGGTCACCGACCACTGCAGCCCCGAAGCGTCATTGTCGAGTATGTTGGTCGTCGCCGTTGGCTGGGCGATGGCCCCCGAACTCTGGCCCGAGAGCTGGACCTGGTAGTCCTCGGTTCCTTCGACCTGGGTGTCGTCCTGGGTGTGCACCGACACCGTCTGCGCCGTCGCCCCGCCGCCGGTGAAGGTCAGCACCTGAATGAGCGAGGTGTAGTCCACGCCCGCCGTCGCATCCGGAGCGCCACCAGCCGCCGTGCCCGTCGCCACCGTGATTGTCGCGGTCTGGCCGGCATCCAGCGTCACGCCCGTGTAGCTCACCGTGTAGGTGCCATCCGCACCCTCGGCCAGCTGCGTCGTGCCGGTGATCGTCCACTGCAGGTTCGAAGCATCGTTGTCGACGAGATTGGTCGTCGCCGTTGGTTGGGCGATAGTCCCCGAACCCTGGCCCGAGATCTGGACCTGGTAGTCCTCGGTGCCCTCGACCTGGGTGTCATCCTGGGTATGGACCGCCACCGTCTGCGCCGTCGCCCCGCCGCCGGTGAAGGTCAGCACCTGAGTGAGCGAGGTGTAGTCCACGCCCGCCGTCGCATCCGGAGCACCACCAGCCGCGGTTTCGGTCGCCACCGTGACGGTCGCCGTCTGGCCCACGGCCAGTGTTGCGCCCGTGTAGCTCACCGTGTAGGCGCCATCGGCCCCCTCGGTCAGCTGCGTCGTACCCGTCATCGACCACTGCAACCCCGACGCGTCATTGTCGAGGATGTTGGTCGCCGCCGTTGGCTGGGCGATAGTCCCCGAACTCTGGCCCGAGAGCTGGACCTGGTAGTCCTCGGTGCTCTCGACCTGGGTGTCGTCCTGGGTATGCACCAATACCGTCTGGGTCGTCGGCCCACCGCCGGTGAAGGTCAGGACCTGGGTGAGCGAGGTGTAGTCCGCGCCCGCCGTCGCATCCGAGGCACCGCCCGCCGCGGTTCCAGTCGCCACCGTGATGGTCGCGCTCTGGCCCACGGCCAGCGTTGCGCCGCTGTAGCCAACCGTGTAGATCGCGTCCGCCGCTTCATTGACCTGGCTCTGGCCGGTCAGGCTCCAGAGCAGGTTTGAGGCATCGTCATCGACGATCGCGGTGACGGCGGTCCCCGACACGACCAAGCCGCTCGATGGCCCGCTGATCGCGACCTGATAGTCTTCGGTGCCTTCGACCAGACTGTCGCCGCTGGTATGCAGGGCGAGCGTCTGGGCTGTCGGATCGCCACCCGTGAATGTCAGGACGAGATTGACGGCGGTGTAGTCGCTCCCGCTGATTGCATCCGGCGTCGCGCCCGCGGCAATGCCGGTTTCGATCGTGACGACGGCCGTCTGGCCCGGCGCCAGCCCCGCGCCCGCATAACCCACCGTATAGACAGCATCGCCGCCTTCATCGACCGCGCTTGCGCCCGTGAGCGACCACAGCAGGCCGCCACCGTCATTGTCGACGATATCCGTGCCGGCCGTGCCGACGGCGATGGCGCCCGCGGAGGGACCGGAGAGCTGGACGCTGTAATCCGCCGTGCCTTCGACCACGGTGTCGTCGCTGGTCTGAACCGAGACGGTCTGCGCGGTCGGTCCTCCCCCGCTGAAGGTCAGAACGACATCGAGGGCGGTGTAGTCGGTTCCGGAGACTGCGTCGGGAGTGCCGGCGTTGGTTCCCGGTCCGGTCGCGACCGTGACGACCACGCTCTGCCCCGGCGTCAGGACGGCGCCCGCATAGCTCACCGTGTAGCTGGCGACATTGCCTTCGACGACCTGCGCCTGCCCCGCGATCGACCAGGCGAGGTTCGACGCATCATCATCGACGATTTCGGTGAAGACCGTAGCCGTCGCCACGCTCCCGGCGGAAACCGAACCCAGAGTGACCTGATAGCCCTCCGTTCCCTCGAGCAGCGTATCCTGAAGGGTCGTCACGTTGACGGTCTGATTCAGCGGGCCACCGCCGGTGAAGGTCAGGACGAATCCATCGCGGCTGGCGAAATCGACAGCTTCCGTCGCCGCGCCGCTGCCGGTCTGAAGGGTCGCGAAGGCCGACTGACCCGGCGCCAAAGCGGCGCCGCCATAGCTCACCGTATAGACAGCGGTGGCGCCCTCCCCGACCTGTGTCGCTCCGGAAAGAGTCCAGACCAAACTCGACGCGTCATTGTCGAGGATGTTGGTGGCGGCAGTCGCAGCCACGATGGAGCCGCTCGACACCGGGCCGATCGTGACCTGATAATCCTCGGTGCCCTCGACCAGCGTGTCGTCGACCGTATGTACGGTCAGCGTCTGGGCCGTGGCGCCGCCGGCGGTAAAGGTGAGGACAATGTTCGCATTGTTGTAGTCGCTGCCGCCGATGGCATTCGGGGCGCCGCCCCCGGCCGCGCCGGTCTGCACCGTCACCGAGGCGGTCTGGCCGGGAGCCAGGGCAGCGCCCGAATAACCCACCGTATAGGTGGCGTCGGCGCCCTCATCGACCTGGGTCTGACCGACGATCGACCAACTCAGGTTCGACGCGTCGTCGTCGAGGATGACGGTGCTCACGGTCCCGCTAGCCACAGTGCCATGTGAAGGACCGGAGAGCTGGACGGCGTAATCTTCGCTGCTTTCGACCAATGTGTCGTCGACCGTCGCCAGGGACAGAGTCTGTGCGGTCGGACCGCCTCCGGTAAAGGTCAAGATCATGTTGACGGTGGCATAGTCGCTGCCACCGATGGCATCGGGCGATCCGCTCGGCGCCGCTCCGGTCGCGACCGTGATCGTTTCTGTCACCCCGGGCAACAAGGTGGCGCCGCTATAACTCACCGTATAAACGGCATTGGCGCCTTCACTGAGCTGGCTCTGCCCCGAGATGCTCCAATGCAGATTGGTGACGTCACCGGCCTCCGGATTCTGATCCGCCACCGCGATGGTGAAGTTCTGGGTCGAGGGGGACGTTCCGCTGCTCGAAGCCTGGACCGTGATGACATGGCTGGTCGCGGACTCGAAATCCAAGAGCGCGCCGTTCGCCACCGTCACCACGCCGCTGGTCGGATCGATTGCGAAACGTCCGCCGGCATCGTCCGTCAGGCTGTAGGTGACGGTATCGCCATCCGGATCGATCGCCAGGGCCGTCACCCCGACGATAGCGCCGTTGGCGGCATTCTCTGCGACTTGATTGTCGGCGGGGTTGGCATCGGTCGGCACCCCCGGCGGCTCGTTGACGTCTGCAACCCCGATGGTAAACGTCTGCTCCGAGGCGGCGCCGAACGGATCCGCCGCGTGTACCGTGATGTCGTGACTGGCTGCTGCCTCATGATCGAGCAAGGCGCCGTTGGCGACGGTGACGACACCCGTCGCGGAATCGATCGCGAATCGGCCGCCCGCGTTGTTGGTCAAGGAATAGGTGACGGAGCCGCCATTGGGGTCCGTGGCTTGTGCCGTGAGGGCGACCGTCGTGCCGTTGGCCGCATTCTCTGCGACGCTGTTGGCATCCGCGTCGGAATCGACGGGTGTACTGGGCGGAAGATCGGCGATGGTGACGGTGAAGCTCCGTGCGACCGTGTCGGAGCCGTTGGTCGCTTGCGCCGTGATGCTGTGGCTGGTCGCGGCCTCGGAATTCAGGAGCGCGCCGTCGGCCACCGTGACCACGCCGGTGTTGGGATTGATCGCGAAGCGCCCGCCGGCGTCGTCGGTCAAACTGTAAGTGACCGTCCCCGTCAATTGCGGCGCGTTCACCGTGATGCCGACCGGCGCACCCGTCGCCGCGGCCTCGGCGATTTGGTCGCCCGTTCCGTTGGTATCGACCAGATCCGGCGGCGGCGGGGGTGGCTCGTTCTGGTCCGGTGGCGACGGAGGCGGCAGAACCTCGAACTGCGGGCCGGACGGCGATCCGGCGGTCGGCGGCAGCGAGCCGCCGGAACCGCTGCCACCACCACCCAAGGCACCCCCGCCCGCGCTGCCGGAGCCGGGGCCTTCGTCCGTTCCCGAGAGCGCACCCGTCTCGCCCTCGGGCGCCACGCCCGTGGGCGAGAAGAAAGCGAAATTGCCGCTGCCGCTGTCGCCCGCGACATTGCCGCTGCCCTCGCTCCCTGGCGAGCCCGCCGCCGTCTCGAACTGGGAGGCCTGCGCCGCCCCCTGGTCGCCGGGCTGGTCGTTCTCGCCCTTCTGCTGCTCTTGCGGCTGCTCTTGATGCGGCTGGTTGTTGTCGGGACTGGTCAGGGTGTGGGTGATGCTGGGTACCACGCTTTGAATGGTGCCGACGCTCTTCAGCAGGGTGTCGCCGGGCTGCACCGAGAGGGACGGTGGGCTGTTCGGCGAAGTGAAGTCGATCGTCGAGCCGGCTTCGGACAGCTTGTAGGAATGGCCCGTATTGTCAGTAAAGGTGATGGATTCCTGCTCGGGGTCGTTGTCTTGCACGACCCAGGCTTTGACCGCGCCCTCCGGCGTTACGTCGCCGCCACCCGTCGTTCCACGGATGCCGATACTGCCAGCCGGAGTGGTGATCACCATGCCATCGCCGGATGCGGGCGCTATCGCACCGGTGATGAACACAAAGGCGCCGGTGACAACGGAGATCCCAAGTCCGTTGTCGCTCCCCGCAGGGTCATAGATCAGCTTGTCGATCGCTATTCGCCCGTTGTCGGCCAACGCGAAGGTGGTCTTGTCTACGAACTGGATGTTGATGGCGCTGCCGTCGCCGGTCTCGACGATGTCGTTGAGATAGATCGGGCTGCCGACGGCGAGCGGTCCGGTCACACCATTGGGATGCGTGACAGTTGCGCTGCCGGTGATGGCATGGACCTCGCCGATCGGATCGCCGAGGCCGCTCGTCTCGGTGCCTTGCGCCAATTGCGTCGGAACGGAAGGTGCCGACAGCAGCCCGACGAGCCAACCGGGAACAAGCGCACCGTCGAAACTCACCAGCTCGACGGGTTGCGCGGCGGAGAAGTAGTGCTGAATGAGGACCGTCTCGCCATTAGCGAGATGAACCACGAGATCGTCGCCCAAGTGGACGAAGTCGGCGTGCAGCAAGGCCTCTGCCGGCCAGGGCAGCTTGCCGTCGAAACTACGGGCATCGAGAACGAGCGAAGCGGATTCTCGCGCATCGTCGCTTGATGTCAGGCCATTATCGCCAGACGTTCCCTCGGTAAGCATCTTCCCCTTCCGAGGGCCTTCCCATGGATCAGTTTCTTATTTCAAATTGCACTCGCTCACAGGCCGGCCCACCTCTGTTGATTCATTCCCTTGCATGTCGACCCCTGGTTCCGGCGCAGCGTGACCCCTCTGTCATCGGCGCGGCCTCATCAATGATCGATCGGGAGAATAATGACCCGGTTTTTCGCCTTTACATTGATAGGATATCAATCCGTGCCCGCCCCACAAGGCTCGAAATATCCTTAATGCGCGATCGCTTCGCTGCTTCGTCGAGCAGGATGCCGGACGATTCCCCGGGTTGCCGTCATCGCCAAAATGGAGGAGGCACCGGAGAATTCTGGCCCGCAAAGGACAATGAGGCTGCCAGGGCCTGTGCCTCCGCGCACAAGAAACCCTGCTGAATCAGGATGATCGCCCGAACCGTCACGGCTATGATCGACATAGGCGCCGAGCCCTGTCACAAAGCCGCCGCACGATCGGGATCACAATCACCGCTTTTTGTCGTCAGAGGACGAATCGAATCATGGATGTTCCAAGCCTGGAGATCGCCTACCGCCCCTCGACCGAGGCTCGGCGCTTCGTCGAAGTGCCGCTCGTTGTCGCCACGCCCCAAACCCTTCAGGGTTATGGCAACCTCGTTGACGATTTCGACGCCCAGAAGATCGAGATCGTGCGTTGGCCCGCTTTGGGCCGCCGGCCGGTGGACACCAATTCGGGCGACCAGGGCGGCACCACCGAGGGGCTGTTCGAGTTCTGGTGGAAGGAAGGCGCGCTTCATGCCCGCAACGAGGCGGTCGGCGACAGCTACCTGTTCGGCTGGAGCGATTTTCCCGATGTCATCAAGGAACGACGCAACTCGCCACGCGAGCGCGCCCTCATCTGGCGCGCCAACTACCATCCCGATGGCGGGCAGCTTTTCTTCCCGCTCGACAACCAGCCCTTCATCGCGCCCCTGGCACTGCCCGGCGACGATGTGACGCCGGAGAAATTCGTCGCCTTCTGGTGCGACGGCTCGCGAGGGCTCTATATCCATCCGAACATCTGGCATGCCGCCGTCGTGCCGCTGGCCGACCATGCGCGCTTCCGCGACCGGCAGGGCAAGGTCCATGCCCGCATCTCGGTCGATTTCGTCAAGGAGTTCGGCTGCTTCCTGGCGGCCCCGATGCGCCATCCCTGAGGCGGGTGCCGGCAGGCCATAACCCGGCATCATCGAATTCATCGCCGCTTCGCATTGGCCGCGCGCCACCGGTTGCGACATCTTCAGGGGCAAGGACGCCGAGACAACAGCGATCGACGTCGCCCCCGCCGCCAATCATCCCCCTCTTGGCGGCCGATCCGATGCCGGCGGGCTCTCCCTTCCCGCCGGCATCGCCCCCTTCAAGGGGCACCGGTCTCGTCAGGGATACCAAGTCGCGTGGCAGGCGTCGGCGTGGAACCGCTCCCTGAGCTTCGGCGCGCGCACATTCTCGTGCTGGTATTCGCATTCCTGCCTGCAGGCATCGTTCGTGCAGGCAGACTGGCATTGCTGCGATTCCACGAAGCTCTTGTTGTAGAGGCGCTCGAAGGTCAGGCGCTCCATGTCGGAGCAATCGATCGGCGTTCGATCGATCACGCTCTCAGGCGGCGCCGCGGGCGCCGTTGACGGGGGCGCCGGCGCCTCGTCATAGGGCGGCGTCACGATCATTGGTGCCAACGGCAACGCCGTCGTCACCGGCTCCGCAGGGTCGGGCGCAAGGGCGGGCGACGGTGACGGCTCCGCCGGCGTCGGCGAGGTCATCTCCGGCAACGGCTGGGACGTTGTCGGCGCCGCGGGCAACGAGGTTTCGGCCGGCGCTGCCGGGGCCGGCGGCGGCTGCGCCGGCGTCGCCGGCGTCAACGTCGACAGCGGCTGGGACATGGTGGGAGGCGCCGGCAGCGAGACTTCGGCCGGCGCTGCCGGCGCCGGGGTGGTCACGCCCTCCGGATGCGCATTCTGCTCCTGCGTGAGCGCGTCGCGTGCCTGCCAGTCGAGGCCTTGCGGGCAATCGCCATAGTCGTACCAGACACCGACCTCGCAGCGGAGCATGCGACCGCGATAGCAGAGCAGCGTGCCATGCTCCCATTGATTGATGCGGGTCACGCCGTTCTCGATCTCGACCAGGGGGCGAGTCAGATAGGGGCATTCCGAGTCAGCCTCTGCCGGGCTCACGCCCCCGGGAGAAAGGGCGAGGGCGCCGATCAGCCAGAACGCACGACGAAACTTCATGTCGCCTCGAGATACCAAAGCCAAGCTGCGGACGCCCGCCATGAGCGGGCCCGCCACAAGAGGATAAAGCCGAAACGGGGGTCGCCAAGGGGCGCGGACGCGGCCGGACACCGCCGGCTGCCGCTGCCCGGGAAAAGCCACCGGGCGCGTCAGGCCCGGATCGGAGGCTCGCGCCCCGGTCTCGCGCCTACTGTAGCAGGTTCAGCAGATCGTGCTGGCGCATATTGCCCTGGACCGACATCGCGACGCCGACCTGGACCAGCACCTTGCGCGAGGTCGCCACGATCATCTCGGACGCCATGTCCAGATCGAGCAGCGCGCTACGGGCCGCTTCGCTGTTCTCGACCGTGGTCGCGATGTTGGCGGCGGCGAAATCCAGCCGGTTGAGCGAGGAGCCGAGGCCCGCCCGCGCCTTCACCAGCCGGTCCATCGCGGTGTCGAGGGCATCGATCGCGCCGGTCGCGTTGGCGAGGCTGTCGACCGTGCTCAGATGAAGGCCCAGATTGTAGCTGCTGATGGCATCGAGCGCGACGCCGATGCGGTCGGAGCTGCCGGTGTCGCTGGCGACCTTGATCGAGTAGTTGCGGTTGGTGGGCGCATTGATGCTGCTATAGACCGTGGTCGGATCGAGCAGGTTGGCGACGACGGTCCCCTTGCCACCGCTGTTGACGGTCATGTCGCCGCCGGCGCCGATGCCGATGTCGATCTGGATCTGCGGCAGGCTGGCGCGGGCGAGATCGACGATGCCCTGGCCCCAGGTCTTGTCGGCTCCCGCCTGCCCCATATCGCGGGCGGTCGAGGTGATGAGATTGGTGATCTCCTTGCCGCTCAGATTGGGGAACAGGCTTTCCAGCACCGCGGCGGCACCGGCGACCAGGGGCGCCGCCATCGAGGTGCCCGACATGTAAGCGAGGCCGCCGCCGACATAGGTCGAGAGGATGTTGACGCCCGGCGCATCGACGGTCGCATCCTTGGCGATGCCGGCGAGGTTCGAGAAGCTCGCCATGTGATCGAGGAAGTCGGTGGCGCCCACCGCCAGCATCGAGCCGTCGGCATTGGGGTCGATCGCATATTGCGCCGGCCAGAGCGGGCTCTCGCCCGAGGAATTGCCCGAGGAGGAGATGACCACCACGCCCGCCGCGACCGCGGCTGCGATGGCGGTGTTCTCGGCCGCGCTCGGCGCGGTGCCGCCGAGGCTCATATTGATGATCTTGGCGCCCTGGGCGACGGCGTAGTTGATGGCGGAGGCCACATCGTTGGGATTGATGCCGCCGCCGCTCGCGGTCTGGATCACCTTGATCGGCAGGATCTTGGCCTGGAAGGCCACGCCTTGCGTACCGGCACCGTCATTGACCGCGGCGATGATGCCTGCGACATGCGTGCCATGGCCACCCTCGGCGGCGTTGTCGTCCATCGGATTGGCGTCGCCGTCGGCGATGTCGGTACCGGCGAGGAGGTTGGCCGCGAGCTGGCTATGGCCGGTATCGACGCCGCTGTCGATCACCGCCACGGTGATGCCGTTGCCCGACCCGCTGGTACCGTAGGCAGCAGCCCGCGCATAGGCAGTCGAGGCATGGATGATGCCGAGCCCGCCCGAGATCCTGTATTCCGCATCCTCGAAGGCGGCGGCGCTGCCGGCGCCGGCGATGGTGCCGAGCGCGTTGCCGTCCTGGTCGGAGACGCTGACGATCAGCCGGTCGGTCACGCCGCTGCCGTCATTCTCATAACTGATGCGGCCGAGATCGAGATCGGTCTGGGTGAAGCTGTCGCCCAGGGCGAGGGCCACGCCGTCGCGCTTGACGACGCCATGCGCGACATCGCCGCGCAGCGTGTAGGTCGCGCCGGCATAGCCGACCAGGGTCTGGCCGTTGAACTCGGTCGCGCCGGAGATCCGGTCGATCTCGTCGCGCAGCGCCACATATTCGGTGTTGATCATCGCCCGCTCGGTGCCCGAGAGCTGGCCCGAGGAGGACTGCACCGCGAGCGACTTCATGCGGTCGATGATCGAGGTGACCTTCGCCATGGCGCCGTCGGCGATCTGCACCATCGAGGCGGCCTGCCCGGCATTCACGCCCGCCTGGCGCAGCGCCTGGACTTTGGAATTGATGCGCGAGCCGATGGCCATGGCGGCGGCATCGTCCTTCGCGGAAACGACCCGCGAGCCGGAGGAGAGCCGGGCGACCGAATTGGTGAGGGCCGCGTCGCTTGCCGCCAATTGGCGATTCGCGATCTGCGATGCGAAATTGAAGGTAACCGTGAGGGCCAT
This sequence comes from Hypericibacter terrae, assembly GCF_008728855.1. GTDB lineage: Bacteria > Pseudomonadota > Alphaproteobacteria > Dongiales > Dongiaceae > Hypericibacter > Hypericibacter terrae. Next base: position 4,639,397 of record NZ_CP042906.1, read on the forward strand.
GGCGGCCGTCTCCAACTACTTGTCAGAGGTTCAACCCGTGTCATTCCCGCGCCTACTTGGCCCGGGGAGGCAGAAGCTAGTGGCGAACCGCCAACAAAAGGTTGACGATCCTCCATCTTCGGGGGCGGCGGCGCGCCCGGGGAATGAAGTAATCTCTTCCTAATCATAAGTTCCGAGGGAATCCGCCCCCGCGATGCCCATCCTGTATGCGACCCATACATCCCCTGGCTATATGGATCCGCCGCGCCTGTCGGCCGACCAAGTGGTCTGCGGTCCGGCACGCCCCGATCGGAGCGACGGCGATCGGGTGGTCTCGCTCCAGACGGCGCTCGGCAGCTACGACCTCGCCGCGGTCGTCGACCGCCTGCCGGCCGCGCAGCGTCCCGATCTGGTGGTGGTGCGGGCAGATGCGACGCGGCGCAACCGGCCCGGCAATCTCGCCGGCGTCCAGGCGCGGCGCGTGCTCCTGATCGGCGACACTCATCATGGCCGCGCGCCGATCGCGGGCCTCATCCGCTATGCGAAATCCGAGCCCTTCGATCTGATCCTGCTCGACTACACCCGCCAGCATGGCCATTTCTTCCTCGAAGCGGGCTTGCGCCCGGTCCACTGGCTGCCCGCCTTCGCCATCGATCCGCCGCCCGTGACCGGCCTGCCGGAGCCGCGCCGCGGCCTGACCTTCCTCGGCCAGCTGGGCGATCATCACCGGCAGCGGCGGCTGATGATCGACCGGCTCATCGAGGCGGGCCTCACGCCCGAGCTCTTCATGGCGAAGGGAGCGGCGGGCCAAAATCTTCATGCCGCCTCGACCGTCGCCTTCAATTGCAGCCTCAATGGCGATCTGAACCAGCGGGTGATCGAGGTGCTGGCGGCGGGCGGCTGCCTCTTGACCGACCGGCTGGCGCCGCAGGCGGGGCTCGAGCTGCTGTTCGAGCCCGGGCGTCATCTTCGGCTCTATGACGGGCCGGAAGATCTCGTGTCCCAGGCGAAAGCGCTGCTCGCCGATCCGGCGCAGGCCGCCGCGATCGCCGCTTCGGGCAAAGCCCGCTACGACGAGGCTTACAGCCGTGGGCCGGTCATGGCGGAGTTTGCCGCCCTGCTCGAAGGGCGCGACGGGCGCCCGGCCCATGCGCTCGCGCGGGATCCGCGCTGTGCCAAGCCCGCGCCTGTCGCTCCCGAAGCCCTCGAGGCGCGCCTCGCGCTCTATCAGGGGCTGCAGGAGCTGCATCGGTTGGAGCCCGCCTTGTCGGTGCTGTTTGCCGGCGAGGCCGATCCCGACAGGGTTTCCGACGCGGTCGACCTGCCGCGCCTCGCGGTCTCGGTCGAGCCGGGGCTGGGCGCCTCGGCGCGAGAGGCGATCGGACGGCTGACGGCACCGGGACAGGTGACGACGCAGGCGGCGGAAGGCCGGCGCTGGGATGTGATCGTGGCCTCGAGCGCCTGGCTCGCGGCGGCCGGCGGCAACGCCTTCCTGGCGCGGCGGCCCCGCGCGCTGGCGCTGACGGATCGCCTGGCCGATCCGCGCGCGCCCGGCGACGCCCCCGCCGGCTTCACGCCCTGGCGGTCCTTCCCGGGGCTGCTGCTGTCGCCCGAGCTCGTGCCGGTCGCGCGCGCGAAACCCGACTGACGCCGGCGCGGCCCCTCCCGAAGCCGTGACCCGCGCCGCGACGCCGGTGCGGAAATTTCCCGGCGGCATGAATTTACTCTTGCGCAACAGGTCGAATGGCATTATTTGCCGCGACGGACGTAGTTCGCACGTGCCTATGGCCCCTCGTGGTTATGCAACGACGAAAACGCGGCCTCTTATTGGTTGAGCGGCATCGGTGATGCCGGTTCCGATTGGGACGTGATTTGTTGTTCGCCGCCTGGGGGCCCTCTCCCAAAACGGCAAGGACGGTCTGAACGCCTCTGGGAGCCTCTTCCGGCTCCGGAGCGGCGGCGCTGCCGGCCCTTCGCAAGGTCCAGCCGCGCAGGATCATGAGTTCCGGTTTCAGGGAGTGAAGGACGATGCGCCTCTTCTTTTTCGGCAGCCTGATGGATGCGGACCTGCTGCGGCTGGTGCTCGACCGCGACACCGGCGACATCGCGCATGCGCCGGCCGAGATCCTCGGCTATGAGCGCCGCCGCGCGAAGAACGAATCCTTTCCGATCATCGTGCCGACGCCGGGCGGCCGCGTCGAAGGCCGGGTCGTCACCGGCCTTACCGCCGAGGACGTCGCCCGGATCCAGTGGTACGAGTCAGACGATTACGCACTGCGCCCCTGCGTGGTGAAGGCGGGCGAGACCCGTCACGACGCCTATGTGTTCCTGGCGACGGCGTCGCTCCAGGACGAGGGCGTAGCCTGGGAGTTCGATCACTGGGTCGCGGTCGAGAAGCCGATGTGCCTCAGCCTCGCCCAGGAGATCATGAGCCATTACGGCGCCATCAGCTCGACCGAGCTGGTGGAGCGCTGGCCCGCGATCAAGGCCCGCGCCATGGCCCAGCATTTCGGCGAGCCCGTCGCCCAGCCCACCCGCCGCCGCGCCGGCAGCCGGCGGTAATCTCGGCCCTTGGCTCCTCCCCCGCTTCGCGGGGGAGGATTAAGGAGGGGGATGACGCGGTTTCAGCACCGCGTTTGCCCCCTTCCTAGCCTTCCCCCTTGAAGGGGGAAGGGACAGATCGAGCTCACCTTCCCCTCAACCCAACGTGATCTCCGACTGCGCTCCTGGGTCTTGTTTTCCGGGGTTCGCTCCGCCAAATCCTGCGGCAGACCCGAGAACCCCAAGAACAAGGACGGTCCCCCATGCTCAGCCGCCTCTTCGCGGAGAAATCCTTGAAACTGCCGACCCAGGCCGAGGCCCTGCCCGGCCGCGCCGAAGTCATGCCGGTCCCCGAGGCCCATGACGTCAACGGACGCAAGCTGACGCCGCCCTTCCCGGCCGGGCTGCAGCAGGCGGTGTTCGGGCTCGGCTGCTTCTGGGGTGCCGAGCGCAAATTCTGGCAGGCGCCGGGCGTCTGGGTGACGGCCGTGGGCTATGCCGGCGGCATCACCCAAAACCCGACCTACCGGGAGACCTGCACTGGCCTCACCGGCCATACCGAGGCCGTGCTGGTGGTGTTCGACCCGAAGGAGACCTCCTACGAGGCCCTGCTCAAGGTCTTCTGGGAAAGTCACGACCCGACCCAGGGCATGCGCCAGGGCAACGATGTCGGCACAGCCTATCGCTCGGCCATCTATGCCACCAGCCCCGAGCAGCTGCGGGCGGCCGAAGCCTCGCGCCAGGCCTATCAGCGCGTGCTGACGCAAGGCGGCTATGGCCCCATCACGACCGAGATCGCACCGGCGGGCCCCTTCTACTACGCCGAGGCCTATCACCAGCAATATCTCGCCAAGAATCCGGGCGGCTATTGCGGGCTCGGCGGCACCGGCATGAGCTGCCCGATCGGCGTCGCCGCCATGGCGGACTGAGCCGAAAGGCCGGCCTCGAGGACCATTCCATCCTTGGGGTTTGTCTTTTTCCGGACAGCCTGATTTGATCGACAGCGCCCTCTCCCCTCGGGAGCGGGCGCTTTTCGTTTCAGAACAGGATTTGGAATGGCCCTCTGCAGCGCGCCCGATCTCATTCTCGTCAATGCCGATATCCGCACGATGGATCCGCTGGAGCCGCAGGTCCAGGCGCTGGCGGTCAAGGACGGGCGCCTGGTGGCGCTGGGCCGCAACGACGAGATCCGGGCGCTGGCCAATGGCCGCACGCGGAAGATCGACGCCGGCGGCAGGCTGGCGCTGCCGGGCTTCCAGGACACCCACATCCATCTCCAGGACAGCGGCACCGATTTCTCCTCCAGCGCCAATCTCGAAGCCTGCCGCACGGTGGAGCAGCTGCAGGCGGTGCTGCGCGCGTTCGCGCATCGGCGTACCAACGATCCCTGGGTGCGCGGCACCGGCTGGTATTCCGGCATCTTCGGCGCCCACAATCTCGACCGTGCGGTGCTCGACGCCGCCGTGCCCGACCGGCCGCTCTGGATCTATGCCTCCGACGGCCACAACGCCGCGATCAATTCCAAGGCCTGCGAGGCGATCGGGCTCGATGCCAGCGTCGCCGATCCGCATAACGGCAAGTTCGTACGCGATGCCAAGGGCGTTCCCACCGGCCTCATCTACGAGGATGCGATCGACTGGGTGCGCAAGCGCATGCCCAAGCTCCCGCTCGACGCCTATTTCGACGGCGTGCGCTTCGGCCAGGATCTCTGCAGCCGCCACGGCATCACCGGCGTGCTCGACGCGCTGGTGCGCGAGCGGCATATGAAGGTCTATTGCGATCTCGACCGCGCCGGCGAGCTCAAGGTGCGGGTCCGCGCCACCGCCAAGGTCAATCCCGACGAGTCCGTGGCCGACGCGCTGGGCCGCCTCGACGCGTTGCGCCGCGATTTCCAGACGCCCATGGCCCAGGTCCATTCCGCCAAATTCTTCCTCGACGGCGTGCTCGAGAATCGCACGGCCGTGATGATCGAGGATTATTCCGACGCCGAGGGTGGCAATGCGGCGCTCTTCTTCGACCGGGAGCAGTTGACGCAGCTCTTCATCGCCTTCGACGCGGCGCGCTATCAGCTCCATGTGCATGTGATCGGCGACGGTGCGACGCGCATCGCGCTCGACGACATCGCGGCGGCGCGCCGGGCCAACGGCGCCTGGCCCAGCCTGCACCAGCTGGCGCATGTGCAGGTGATCGATCCCGCCGATATCCCGCGGCTGCGCGAGCTCGGAGTCGTCGCCAACATCCAGCCGCTCTGGGCGCGCTGCGAGCCCTCGGTCACCGAGGTGGCGATGCCCATGATCGGCGAGACGCGCGGGCGCTGGATGTATCCCTGGCGCACCATCCTGGACAGCGGCGCGCCCTATGCCGTCAGCAGCGATTGGGGCGTCTCGACGCTCAATCCCTTCGCCATCATGCAGGTCGCGGTGACGCGCCGGCCCGAGAGCAAGAAATCCGACTATCCGGCCTTCTTCGCCGAGGAAGGGTTGACGGTCGAGCAGGTGGTCCGCGGCTACACCACCCACGCCGCCGCGGTCGCCTGGCGCGCCGACGAGACCGGCTCGCTGGCGCCCGGCAGATATGCCGATGTGATCCTGCTCGATCGCGACATCTTCGCGATCGATCCCTACGAGATCGGGGAGACGCAGGTCGATCTCACTTTGCTCGGCGGGCGCGAGACGCATCGCGCGAGGAGCTTCGCCGGCTGAGCGAACCTTCGAGCACAATGGGAGGCTGACGATGGCGGCATTGCGAAGCGTGGCCCTGCCTTCGGGCGACAAGGTCGTGGCGCTGGGCCAGGGCACCTGGCGCATGGGCGAGCGCGGCGGCGACCGCAGGCGCGAAGTAGCCGCACTCAAGCTCGGGCTCGATCTGGGCTTGAGCCTGATCGACACCGCCGAGATGTATGGCGAAGGCGGGGCCGAGGAGGTCGTGGGCGAGGCGGTCAAGGGCCGGCGCGACGAGGTCTTCATCGTCAGCAAGGTCTATCCGCAGAATGCCAGCCGGCACGGCGTGGCGCTCGCCTGCGAGCGCAGCCTGAAGCGCCTCAAGACCGATCGCATCGATCTCTATCTGCTGCATTGGCGCGGCAACGAGCCCCTGAGCGAGACCGTCGCCGGCTTCGAGGCACTGCGCGCCGCCGGCAAGATCCGGCATTGGGGCGTCAGCAATTTCGATGCCGACGACATGGACGAGCTGTTCGCGCTGCCGCAGGGCAAGGCCTGCGCCAGCAACCAGGTGCTCTACAACCTGAAGCATCGCGGGCCCGAATTCGACCTCCTGCCCTGGCAGGCGAAGCGCAAGATTCCGGTCATGGCCTATTCGCCGCTGGAGATCGGCGCGCTCGCGAATCGCGGCGAGACCAAGCGCGTCGCCGAGCGCCATGGCGCGACGACGAAGCAGGTGGCGCTGGCCTGGATCCTGCGCCGGCCCGACGCGATCGCGATCCCCAAAGCATCCGACCCCGACCATGTCCGCCAGAACCGCGCGGCGCTCGATCTCGCCTTGACGAAGCAGGACCTGGCCGAGCTCGACATCCTCTCGCCGCCGCCGAGCCGGAAGATGCCGCTGTCGATGATTTGAGTTGGGATCCGAAGGACCCCTCCCCCTAACCCCCTGACTCGATGTGATCGCTTCGCTCTACTTTTGAGCTTCAAACGCGATTGGCGAAGGATCACACCCATCCCCTCCCCCCTTGAGGGGGAGGGTCAGGGAGGGGGCTGCGCGACCCGCGATTATTCTTTCCGCCAGATCGTCTTGTAGAGGCCGCCCGCGATCGCGGCGCCGATGAGCGGGGCGACCCAGAACAGCCAGAGCTGGCCCAGGGCCCAGGCGCCCGCGAAGAGCGCGGGGCCGGTGCTGCGCGCCGGATTGACCGAGGTCGCCGTCACCGGGATCGAGATCAGATGGATGAGGGTGAGGCAGAGGCCGATCGCGATCGGGGCCAGGCCCTTGGGCGCGCGCTCGTCGGTGGCGCCCAGGATCACGATCAGGAACATGAAGGTCATGACCACTTCGGAGATGAAGCAGGAGACCAGGCTGTAGCCGCCGGGCGAGCCGAAGCTTCCCGCTTCCGCCTGGCCATAGCCGTTGGCGGCGAAACGTCCGATCTCATAGCCAGGCTGGCCGCTGGCGATCAGATAGACGATGGCGGCGCCCGCGATCGCGCCCAGCACCTGGGCGACGACATAGGGAATGAGATCCTTGGCCGGGAAACGACCGGCCACGACGAGCCCGAGCGAGACGGCCGGATTGAGATGGCAGCCGGAGATATGGCCGATCGCAAACGCCATCGTCAACACCGTCAGGCCGAAGGCAAAAGCGACGCCGAGAATTCCGATCCCGAAGTTGGGCGAGGCGGCGGCGTCCGGGAAAGCGAGCGCGAGGACGGCGCTGCCGCAGCCGCCCAGTACCAGCCACAGCGTACCGACGAACTCGGCCGCAAGTCTCTTTGGCAAAGGCATGTGAGTTTCCCCGAGTGCGGCGGACGTCGAAAGGTCCTCCCTGAACCCGTCGGCGATGCGCCGGATACCGAAACAGGCCTTCCCACGCGGAAGAACCACGTCATTTGAGGCCTCAAGATAATGGTAGCGCGGCGAGAGCACCATTCAAAGCCTCTCAAGGTCTTGATCTTGGGAATTATTTCGGCGCGTGAGGAAGCCACTTGAGCCTGCTCTGGCGTCAAATCCTACGAGAAATGGCCCCTGATCGCGCGCAAGAACTGCGGCTCCTAGGCTAGGTGGAGGTCAGCTTGCCAGCACCCTGGCGCGCTCGATGCTGTTTCAGGAGTGCCGGCCGAATGGCTGGTTGGCGGAGCCAAACGCTTCCCGGACTGTCGCCCAGCCCTTGCCCCGCGACCAGTTCCACTGCGCCGGGCTCGTCTGTGATCCAAATCACAAAATGGCGCGCCGCAATTTCGGCGGCGCCCTCTATATGTTCACTTCTAAGGGCGAGCCGCGGCCACAAAATCCGGGCGAAATCTTTCCTGATGCGAACATGGCTGATTGGCAAAGCAACCCGAGAAGAGGCGACAGCCAGACAAAGCGAGCTAGCAGGGATCGCCCAGGCCAAAGAGAGGCGCAGACGATGCCACCGGATCAATTTCGCAATGCATTGATCGATTTCACCGACGCGGTCACAGCGCTGACCTTCTATACGCAGGCCCTCAATACCATTGCGGGGACACATCGGTCTGTCGAGAGGAATGGCACCGCATCCGACGACGAATGCTCACTTGATATTCTCGAGAAGATCGCCCGGCAGCTGCATCGCGCCACAAACAGCCTTCACGATCTCTACGCCTGCCGCGGCCCCGCATCCCACGAGGATGCCGCCCGTCGGGCAGAAAACAGAGAACACCGCTCCACAAAGTCGATGCGGGCGCAAAGGAAACCTCGCCCGCGCGGCGACCCCACCTCTGCGACTTAGCCCTGCCAGGCCGGTCTGATGCCGTCGGGCTGAGAGGATTTCATTGCGTCGATTCTCGCTTTCGCGGTCGGACGACTCCGGAATACTCAATGAGGCGCTTCGAGCTGGGGATTACGATGCGAGAGCCTTGCAACGTGCAAAGCCCGGCGTTCTGAAGTTGCTGGAAAAGCCGGCTGACCGTTTCGCGTCGAATCCCGATCAACGCGGCAATGCTGCCCATGCTCACCGGCAGCTCGTAAGTCACCTCGCCTTCGCCGAGGTTCCCCGCGCACTGACGATGCAGAATGAGAAGGAGATGGGCCAGCCTCGAGGCCGCCGGCAGCCAGGGGCTGCGCAACAGCGGCGCATAGGTCGGACCCGGGTCGGCCGCCACGATCTTCAGCAGCTCGCCACTCAACCGCGGATTCGACTCCAGCAGCCGGCGTAGTGGCGCTTCGGGAACGAAGTTGACCTGACAACGCCTCAAGGCTCGGGCTGTCGCAGCATGCGGCTGCTCCGCGAAGAGGCTTCTGAAGCCAAGGAGGTCTCCGGGCACGGCAATTCGGAACGCGGTATGATTGCGCTCCTCATCGAGGTGATCCAGCAATACGTCGCCCTGAAGAATGCAATACAGGCCTCGGGATCTTTCTCCTTGTCGGAATATGATCCGATGCCGCTCGAAGGCCTGCACCTCGCTATGCCGGCCGAGCGCAACGATCTCGTCTTGAGAAAGGACTTTCCAAGGTGGATGCGCCCAGATCTCCGGACCTTCGCGGTACGCCGATTGTTCTTCGCGCAACTTATGCCCCTTCAAGTGCGAGCCGCGCGGCGTCCTGGCGGCATGGCAGAAATTCTCTCGTGCAAGAGCGCCGGAAGTGGTGCGCCTCCGGCGCCAAACTTCGTCCGGTCCCGTTCACGAGACCGCCCTTGCCAATCATCCTACAGACGGCACGGATCGGCATCAAAGCCCGCCCACGCCCGCGGCATGACATGCCCGCCACCGGCAGGCTTCCGGATTGGCGCATTCCCCATATGCCCACGGCGCCGCGCCGGGGCGCTGAAGGATAGAGAAGAGCGGGCCGGGGGAGCCGAAGCGCCCGCCCTCACCTTGCCGGCGCATTCGCCCGCTCGATCATCGCCCGCAGCAGCACGTCGCAGCCGGCGGCGACATCGTCCTTGGTCGCGTTCTCGATCTCGTTATGGCTGATCCCGTCCTCGCAAGGCACGAACACCATCGCCGTCGGCGCCACGCGCGAGAGATAGACGGCGTCATGTCCGGCGCCGGAGATGATGGGCATGTTGGCATAGCCGAGCGACTTGGCCGCGGCTTCCACCGCACCGACGCATTCGCGCGCGAACTTGACCGGCGGCGAGTACCAGATCTCCTTGAGCTCGAGCGCGAGGCCGATCGCCCGCGCCTCGGCCTCGCAGGCCTTGCGCAGCGCGGCATCCATCTGGTTCAGCACCGCCTCGTCGGGATGGCGGAAATCGACCGTGAAGAAGACGCGGCCGGGGATGGTGTTCCGCGAGTTGGGCGACACCTGCATCATGCCGACCGTGGCGCAGGCGTAGGGCTGATTCTCCAGCCCGATGCGATTGACATGGCCGACCATGCGCGCGGCCCCCACCAGCGCGTCCTTGCGCCGCTTCATCGGCGTCGGGCCGGCATGGGCCTCCTGGCCCGTCACCACGGCCTCGTACCAGCGGATGCCCTGCACGCCCTGGACGATGCCGATCTGCTTCTTCTCGGCCTCGAGGATCGGGCCCTGCTCGATATGGGCCTCGAAGAAGGCGCCGACTTTTCGCCCGCCCACCTCCTGGTCGCCGAAATAGCCGATGCGCTTCAGCTCCTCGCCCATGGTCTTGCCCTCGGTGTCGGCGCGGGAGAGCGCGTAATCGAGCTCGAAGGCGCCGCCGAACACGCCCGAGGCCACCATGGCGGGCGCGAAGCGCGAGCCTTCCTCGTTGGTCCAGACCACGACCTCGACCGGGGCTTGCGTCTCGGTGCCGTGATCGTTGAGGGTGCGGATGACCTCGAGACCCGCCAGCACGCCATAGGCGCCGTCGAACTTGCCGCCCGTGGGCTGGGTGTCGATATGGCTGCCGGTCATGACCGGCGGCAGGCTGTCGTCGCGGCCGGGCCGGCGCGCGAAGATGTTGCCCATCTTGTCGATTGTCACGGTACAACCCGCATCCTTGCACCAGCGCACGAACAGGTCGCGCGCCTCGCGGTCGAGATCGGTCAGGGCCAGACGGCAGACGCCGCCCTTCTCGGTGGCGCCGATCTGGGCCAGCGTCATCAGGCTCTGCCACAGCCGGTCGCCATTGATACGGATGTTGGTCGCCATGGCCACTCCCTCGGGGAAATCATGTCGGATCGAACCCGCGGGGATCCGCGGGAGGCCGACTTTAACGGCCTGTCCGCAGGCGTCAATCGGGGCACCCGGAGGGAGAGCGGAGCTCGGGGAAAGGCCGATCGGTCAAATCCGATCAGGCCTGGTTCGCGATCGGGCCTGCAGCCGACCCCTCCTGGCTGCCAAGCTCGACGCCGTCGAGATCGGCGGCGGCCGCCAGGGCCGCAATGAAGCGGCTGACATCCTGGCGCCAGGTCTGCTCCGAGAGATAATCGGCGATCTGCTCCCGTACATGCTCGAAGGGCAGCGTGCGGCCCTTGGCGCGATGGCGCAGACGAGCGATGTGAAAGCCGTAACGCGAGGGCACGGGCACCGGGCAGAGCTCGCCCTCTTCCAGACTGAAGAGATAGGTCTCGAATTCGGGCACGGTGGCACCCCGGGTGATCTGCCCGAGATTGCCGCCATTGGCCTTGGAGGGGCAATCCGAATGCTCGCGCGCCAGATCCGCGAAGCGCGAGGGATCGGCCTGGATCTGCGCCAGGAGGCCTTCGGCCTTGAGCTTGGCCGCGGCCCGCGCCTCCTCGTCCTCGGGGTCGGCCGCGATCAGGATATGCTCTCCCTCGATCAGATCGTTCGAGCGAAAGCGGTCGGCCTGCGATTCATAGAAGGACCGGCAGGCGGCATCGCTCGGCATCGCGAGCGGGACCGCCGCCGCCAGGAGCGCATCGATCGCCTCGGCACCGTCTCCGAACCCGCGAGAGAGCGCCTCCTGCGCCAGGAGTTCCTTCACCGCCAGCGCCTCGCTGGCGAGGCGCTGGGCCTCGGCGACCGTGGCCGCCGGATGGTATTGCATCTCCGCGAAGATCGCGGCTTCGGAGATCTCGGCGCCGTTGATGCGCATGGTCATACCGGCCTCCCGCGGCGGACCGCCAGATCACGGCCGGCATCGCGCCGCCGCACCACCTGATAGTTCCGGAAGAGGTAGCCGACCGGCGCGCTCCAGATATGCACCAGCCGGGAGAAGGGAAAGAGCAGGAACAAGGTCATGCCCATGACCAGGTGAAGCTGATAGGGCCAGGCGAGGCCGAGAATCTGGTCGGCCGCGCCGCCGCGGAAGGTGACGATGCGCTGCGCCCATTCAGAGAGCCGCAGCATCACCGAGCCGTCGGCGTGCTGGAGCGAGAAGGGCAGCGTGATCAGCCCCAGCACCAGTTGCGCCCAGATCATCAGCAGGATGACGATATCCATGACCGAACTGGTCTTCCGGATGCGCGGATCGAACAGCCGGCGATGGATCAGCATGGTGAGGCCGATGAAGCAAAACACGCCGGCCGTCCCGCCGGAGACGATGGCCAGCATCTGCTTGGCCTCGACGGTGATGACGAGCGTGTAGAGCTGGTGGGGCGTCAGCAGGCCGACGACATGGCCGGCGAGAATGAAGAGCACGCCGACATGGAAAAGATTGGACCCCCAGCGCAGCTGCCGGGCGCGCAGCAACTGGCTCGAGCCCGACCGCCAGGAATACTGCTCGCGGTCGAACCGGATCAGGCTGCCGATCAGGAACACGCTGAGCGCGATATAGGGATAAAGGCCGAACAGGATCAGATTGAGATAGTCGGTCATGGTCCGTCCCTCCCCGGTCAACCCTGGTTCATGCGGGCGAGAATGGTCTGCGCCTTGCCACAGCCGGCATTCGCCTGAGGCGACTCCGCGCCGACAAACGAGACGGCCTGGTCCTCCCAGGCGCGGTCCATCGCCTCGGGGCTTTCATCCTCCAGCTCGGCGGGAGGCTCGGACGGCGCGCGGCCGGCAAGGGTCAGAAGCGCCTGGAAGACCGTCGCATAAGCGCTGCCCCGCTTGACCAGCCTTCCATGCAGCGCGTCGAGGACATTGCCGGCATCGTCGAGCATCTCGATGGCCTGGGCCTTGGGCAGCAGCGACAGGAACTCCAGGAACACCGGCAGGTAATCCGGCAGCTCGTTGACGTCGAGCTCGACGCCCTGGCGGCGATAGATCTGCATCAGATCGACCATCGCCTGGCCGCGGGCCCGCGATTCGCCATGCACATGCTCGAACAGATGCAGCGACAGCGAGCGAACACGATCGAAGAGGCCGACATAGCCTTCCTCGACCTCGATCAGGTCCTGGCTCCTCAGGTGACGCACCAGCGACAGCAGGCCCGCCCGCTCGCGCGCGCCGAAGGCCGGTTCGGCCAGGATTGCGCCTTCGATTGCCGGCAAAGCCGCCATGAAGTCCGGGTCCGGATAAGTGAGCAGTCGCGCCAGGATTCGACAGGCGTACATCAGCGTACCTCCATCGGATTGCGGGCCTTCTGCTTGCGGCCGCCGAAGATCGACACGCCCTCGCTGGAGTCCGAACAGCCATTGCCGAAGGTGAAGCCGCAGCTGCTTTTCAGATCGAAGGCGTTCTCGGCATATTCGCGGTGCGCGGTCGGGATGACGTAGCGGTCCTCGTAGTTGGCGATCGCCATATACCGATACATCTCCTCGACCTGTGCCTTGGTCATGCCGACCCGCTCGAGCACCGAGACGTTTTCGGTCGCCTCCACATGCCGGCCGCGCATGAAGACGCGCATCGCCGCCATGCGCTCCAGCGCCATGATCACCGGCGCCTCGTCGCCCGCGGTCAGGAGATTGGCGAGATACTTGACCGGAATCCGCAACGACCGGACATCCGGGATCTCGTCCGCCATGGCGATCTTGCCGGCGTCGGCCGCCGCCTGGATCGGCGAGAGCGGCGGCACGTACCAGACCATGGGCAAGGTCCGGTATTCCGGATGCAGCGGAAAGGCCACCCGCCAATCGATCGCGAGCTTGTAGGTCGGCGAGCGGCGCGCCGCCTCGAGCCAGGCTTCCGGCACCCCGTCGGCCCGCGCCTGCTCGATGACCTTCGGGTCGCTGGGGTCGAGGAAGATCTCGAGCTGCTTGCGATAGAGATCCGTCTCGCGCTCGACGCTCGCCACCTCCTGGATGCGGTCGGCGTCGTAAAGCAGCACGCCGAGATAGCGGATGCGGCCGACGCAGGTCTCGGAGCAGACGGTCGGCTCGCCGACCTCGATGCGCGGATAGCAGAAGATGCACTTCTCGGCCTTCCCCGACTGCCAGTTGTAATAGATCTTCTTGTAGGGGCAGGCCGATACGCACATGCGCCAACCGCGGCACTTGTCCTGGTCGATCAGGACGATGCCGTCTTCCTCGCGCTTGTAGATCGAGCCCGACGGACAGGAGGCGACACAGCTCGGATTGAGGCAGTGCTCGCACAGCCGCGGCAGGTAGAACATGAAGGTGTTCTCGAATTGCCCGTAGATCTCCTTCTGCAGGTTCTCGAAGTTCTTGTCGCGTGAGCGCTTGGCGAACTCGGTACCGAGGATCTCCTCCCAATTCGGCCCCCACTCGATCTTCTCCATCCGCTCGCCCGTGATGAGCGAAACCGGCCGTGCGACCGGCATGGCCTGCATCTCGGGCGCGGTATGGAGGTGCTCGTAGTCGAAGGTGAAGGGCTCGTAGTAATCGTCGATCTGCGGCAGCTGCGGATTGGCGAAGATCTTCGCCAGGATACGCCAGCGGCTGCCGAGACGCGGCTCGATCTTGCCGTTGCGCTTGCGCCGCCAGCCGCCCTGCCAGCGGTCCTGGTTCTCCCAGTCCTTGGGATAGCCGATGCCGGGCTTGGTCTCGACATTGTTGAACCAGGCGTATTCGACGCCTTCCCGGGAGGTCCAGACATTCTTGCAGGTAACCGAACAGGTATGGCAGCCGATACATTTGTCCAGATTCAGCACCATCGCGATCTGCGCTCGCACCTTCATGGTCCGTCCCTCCTCTCTCGCCCGATTTCGTCGTTTATCGCTTCAGCGTCATTCCGCGGCTTGCGCCGGAGGCACCGCCGGCTTATCGAGCCAATCCACATTCGCCATCTTGCGCACCACCACGAACTCGTCGCGATTGGTGCCGATGGTGCCGTGATAGTTGAATCCGTAGGACTGTTGCGCGTAGCCGCCGATCATGTGGGTCGGCTTGGGGCAGGTCCGCGTGACCGAGTTGTGGATGCCGCCCCGGGCCTGGGTGATCTCGCTCCCGGGCACGTTCACGATCTTCTCCTGCGCGTGATACATCAGCACCATGCCTTCCGGCACGCGCTGGCTGACCACCGCGCGGGCGACGAGCGCGCCGTTCAGATTGAACGCCTCGATCCAGTCATTGTCCTCGATGCCGGCCTTCTTCGCGTCGGTCTCGCTGACCCAGACGATCGGCCCGCCGCGCGACAAGGTCAGCATGAGGAGATTGTCGGTATAGGTGCTGTGGATGCCCCATTTCTGGTGCGGCGTGATGAAGTTCAGCACCAGTTCGGGGTTGCCGTTCGAATGCTTCCCCAGCATCGGCAGGATCGTCTTGGTGTCGATCGGCGGCTTGTAGACGCAGAGTCCTTCGCCGAATGCGATCATCCAGGGATGATCCTGATAGAGCTGCTGGCGGCCGGTCAGCGTGCGCCAGGGAATCAGCTCATGGACGTTGGTGTAGCCGGCGTTGTAGCTGACATGCTCGGATTCGAGGCCCGACCAGGTCGGCGAGGAGATGATCTTGCGCGGCTGCGCCTGCAGATCGCGGAAACGGAGCTTGTCGTCCTCCCGCGCCCTGGCCAGATGCGTATGATCGCGGCCCGTGAACTTGCCCAGCGCCTCCCATGCCTTGACCGCGACCTGGCCGTTCGTCTCTGGCGCCAGGGTCAGGATCACCTCCGCCGCATCCATCGCGCTGTCGATGCGCGGCATACCCTTGGTGATGCCCTCCTCCGTCACCGCACGGTTCAGCTCGGTGAGGAACTTGATCTCGGTCTCGGTGTTCCAGCCGATGCCCTTGCCGCCGTTGCCGATCTTGGTCATGAGCGGGCCCAGCGCCGTGAACTTCTTGTAGGTGTTGGGGTAGTCGCGTTCGACCGTGATCAGCGCCGGCATGGTCCTGCCCGGCACCGGCTCGCATTCGCCCTTGCCCCAGTCCTTGGGGGCGAAGGGCTGCGCCAGCTCGCCCGGCGTGTCGTGCATGATCGGCGCCGTCACCAGGTCCTTCTCGATGCCGAGATGCCCCTTGCAGATCTCCGAGAAGCGCTTGGCGATTCCCTTGAAGATCTCCCAGTCGCTGCGGGCCTCCCAGACCGGGTCCACCGCCGCCGAGAGCGGATGGATGAAGGGATGCATGTCGGAGGTGTTGAGGTCGTGCTTCTCGTACCAGGTCGCCGTCGGCAGCACGATGTCGGAATACATGCAGGTGGTCGACATGCGGAAGTCGAGCGTCACCAGCAGGTCGAGCTTCCCGCTGGGCGCCTCCTCGTGCCATTCCACCTCGAGCGGCTTGAGGCCGCCCTCGTCGCCCAGATCCTTGCCCTGCACGCCATGTTGGGCCCCCAGCAGATGCTTGAGGAAATATTCATGGCCCTTGCCGCTGGACCCCAGCAGGTTCGAGCGCCAGACGAACATGTTGCGGGGGAAGTTGCGGGGATTGTCGGGATCCTCGCAGGACAGGCGCAGCCGCCCGGCCTTGAGCTCCGACAAGGCATAGGCCGGCGGTTCCTGGCCGGCCTGTGTCGCCGCCCGCGCGACGTCGAGCGGATTCTGCTCAAGCTGCGGTGCCGAGGGCAGCCAGCCCATGCGTTCCGCCCGGACGTTGAAGTCGATCAGGCTGCCCTTGAGCGCTCCGTTCGCCAGCGGCGACAGGATCTCCTCGACATCCAGCTTCTCGTAACGCCACTGGTCGGTATGCGCATAGAAGTAGGAGGTCGCGTTCATCTGCCGCGGCGGACGGCTCCAGTCGAGCGCGAAGGCGAGCGGCGTCCAGCCGGTCTGCGGCCGCAGCTTCTCCTGCCCGACATAATGCGACCAGCCGCCGCCGGTCTGGCCGACACAGCCGCAGAGGACCAGCAGGTTGATGATGCCGCGATAGATCATGTCGCCGTGATACCAGTGGTTCACGCCGGCACCGAGGATCACCATGGAGCGGCCCTTGGTCTTCTCGGCATTATCCGCGAAGGCGCGTGCGACCTCGATCACCCGCTCACGAGGCACGCCGGTGATGCGTTCCTGCCAGGCCGGCGTGTAGGGCAGGTCCTCGTCATAGGATTTGGCGGCATTGGCGCCGCCGAGACCGCGATCGATGCCGTAATTGGCGCAGAAGAGATCGAAGACGGTGGCAACGAGCGCTTCGCCGTCCTTGAGTTTGATCTTTCGCGCCGGCAGATTGCGGACCAGCACGTCGGCATGGTCCGTATGCTGGAAATGCGCGTGCTGGCGTCCGCCGAAATAGGGGAAGGCGACCGGCACGGTTTCGTGAGCGCCCTCGATCAGCGAGAGGCGCGGCTTGAGCTCGCTTCCGGAGCTGCCGTCGCGGTTCTCGAGATTCCAGCGCCCCTGCTCGCCCCAGCGGAAACCGACCGAGCCGGTCGGAACGGCGGGACGATCCCCGGCCTCGTCGATGACGACCGTCTTCCAGTCCGGGTTGTTGGTCTGGCCGAGCGCGCCCTCGAAGTCGGACGCACGGACGAAACGTCCCGCCACGAGACGGTCGCCCTGCTTCTCGAGCCGCACCAGGAAAGGCAGGTCGGTATAGCGCCGGCAATAGTCGGTGAAATAAGGGCTTTTCCCGGCGAGATGGAATTCCTTGAGGATGACATGGCCCATGGCCAGCGCCATCGCCGCGTCGGTGCCCTGCTTGGGGGCGAGCCAGATGTCGCCGAACTTCGACGCCTCGGAATAATCCGGCGTGACGGTGACGATCTTGGCGCCCTTGTAGCGCACCTCGGTCATGAAATGGGCGTCGGGCGTGCGCGTTTGCGGCACGTTGGAGCCCCACAGCATGATGAAGGTCGAGTTGTACCAGTCGGCGCTTTCCGGCACGTCGGTCTGCTCGCCCCAGGTCTGCGGCGAGGAGGGCGGCAAGTCGCAGTACCAGTCGTAGAAGCTGAGGCAAACGCCGCCGATGAGCGACAGATAGCGGGTGCCGGCGGCGTAGGAGATCATCGACATGGCTGGAATCGGCGAGAAGCCCGCCACGCGATCGGGCCCGTAGGTCTTGATCGTGTGGATGTTGGCGGCGGCGATGATCTCCTGGGCTTCATCCCAGGAGGCGCGCACGAAGCCGCCCCGGCCGCGGATGGACTTGTAGTCCTTCGCCTGCTCGGGATTCTCGACGATCGATTTCCAGGCCGCGACCGGGTCGGGATGCTGCGCTTTCGCCGCGCGCCACATCCGCAGCAGGCGGCCGCGGATCATCGGGTATTTGATGCGGTTGGCGCTGTAGAGGTACCAGGAGTAGCTCGCGCCGCGCGAGCAGCCGCGCGGCTCGTGATTGGGCAGATCGGGCCGCGTCCGGGGATAGTCGGTCTGCTGCGTCTCCCAGGTGACGATGCCGCCCTTCACATAGATCTTCCAGGAGCAGGAGCCGGTGCAGTTGACGCCGTGCGTGGAGCGGACGATGCGATCATGCGCCCAGCGCGCGCGATAGCCCTCCTCCCAGCCGCGCCCCTCGTTGGTCACGACGCCGTGGTCGTTCGAGAAGGTATCGACATTGCGCTTGAAGAACATCAAGCGGTCGAGGAAATGACTCATGGGTTTGACTCCTCGCCCGTGGGGGTCAGCAGGGTTTTTCCGCGCCCTTGCGCGCGTAGTACCACCAGTTGATGCAGAGGCAGACGAGATAGAAGAAGGCGGCCCAATAGAAGAAGGCGTTGGGCGTGCCGAACCAGGCCACCGACAGGCCGATCATGAAGCCGGCGGCCAGGGGTCCGTAAGCGGCGATCGCGCCGGTCCAGCCGATCACGCCGGCCGCCTGTCGCGGCGGGAAGATCATCGGCATCTGCTTGAAGGTCGAGGCATTGCCGATGCCGGAGAAGAAGAACAGCGCCAGCATGAACCCGAGGAACCAGGGAAAATCGGCCAGCGACTGCGACTCGGTGAAGAAGGTGACGCCGATCGCGGAGACGATCAGCCCGGCGGCCGAAACCTGGGTGACCCGGGCGCCGCCGAACCTGTCGCTCAAGGGCCCTGCTGCGATGCGCATGATGGAGCCGACCAGCGGCCCGAGAAACGCATAGGTCAGCGGATCCGGCCCGCCTTCGAGGCTGCCATAGGATTGCCGGATCATCATCGGAAACACCGCCGAGAGACCCGAGAAGGTGCCGAAGGTCATGATGTAGAGCAGCGTCATGAAGAAGCCGTGCTTCATGCGGAAGATATCGAGCTGCTCCCGGAAATTGGCCCGCAGTGGCACGCTGCGCAGCATCAGCCAGGCCAGCACCGCGAAGACCAGGATGAAGGGGATATAGATCAGCGCCGCGTTCTGGAGCCATACCTCCTTCGTGACGCCCTGCCGCGTCCAGGACTGCGAGCCGCCGGCAAGCGTGCCGAAGAGCGCGACGCCGATCAGCCAGGGCGTCAGGAACTGCACCACGCTGACGCCGAAATTTCCCACCCCGGCCTGGATCGCCAGGGCCGTGCCCTGAAGGCGCTTCGGGAAGAACAGGCTGGTCGAGGGCATGAAGGAGGAGAAGTTGCCGCCGCCGAGACCCGCCAGGAACGCCAGGAGCAGCAGGACCCAGTAGGGCGTGGTGGGGTCTTGCACGGCATAGAACCAGCCGACCGCGGGGATCAACAGCGACAGCGTCGAGAAGGTCACGACGTTGCGCGTGCCATAGATCGGCACCAGGAATGTGTGAACGATCCGGAACGACCCGCCAGCCAGGCCGGGCATGGCCGTGAGCCAGAAGAGCTCGGAGGTGGAAAGCTGGAAACCGACCCCGGGCAGGCGCACGACCAGCGCGCTCACCAGGAACCAGACGATGAAGGCGAGCGTCAGATTGACGGTGGTGATCAACAATGTGCGCCAGGCGCGCCCCTTGCCCTCGGTCTCCCAGAACGCGTGATCTTCCGGATTCCAGCGCCTCAGCCAGCTCTTGCCCGGCAGGGGAAGGGTTTCCGAGTTCATGCTCATGACAGATCTCTCTCATACCATCGCTTGGACGGGATCAATGCGCGCCGGCCTCCTTCAGGCCGGACAGCTCAGGCAGGTCCCGGGCGGCGCCCAGGTCGGGATGCTCGCGACGCTCGAGGTGGCGGATGGTGAAATGCATCCAGGTCAGCGCGATCGCGACCAGGACGAAGAGCAGCATGAAACAGCTGGTCCAGACTCCGACCAGGTCGTTCATCGCGCCGAACGCAATCGGAAGGATGAAGCCGCCGAGGCCGCCGATCAGCCCCACGATGCCGCCGACCGAACCGACGCGATCGGGGTAATAGACCGGGATATGCTTGTAGACGGCGGCCTTGCCCAGCGACATGAAGAAGCCGAGCACGAAAGTCAGGACCGTGAAGGGAACGAACCCGATCGCGATGGTGAAGGCGATCGGCCCCTCGATGCCATGGACGACATAGTCGGTCGCCGGATAGGAGAGCAGGAAGGTGCAGACGACCGAGGCCGAGAAGGTCCAGTACATGACCCGCCGCGCGCCATACTTGTCCGCCAGGACGCCGCCGAAGGCGCGGAACACCGACGCGGGAATCGAATAGGCCGCGCCCAGCATGCCGGCCGCTTTGATGTCGAGCCCGTAGACGCCGACATAGTAGTGCGGAAGCCACAGCGCCAAGGCGACGAAGGCGCCGAACACGAAGAAGTAGTAGAGCGAGAAGCGCCAGACCTGGAGCTTCTTCAGCGGCTGCAGCTGGTCGGCGATCGGCACCGGCTTGCGTCCCGCAAGCCTGCGTTCGCGCAGATGCGGATCGTCTTTCGCGAAGATGAGGAAGATCGCGGCCATCACGACCAGCGCCGCCGCCCAGATCTGCGCGACGGCCACCCAGCCGAACGCGACCATGACGAAGGGCGCCACGAACTTGGTGACGGCCGCCCCGACATTGCCCATGCCGAAAATGCCGAGCGCGGTGCCCTGCTTCTCCTTGGGGTACCAGCGCGAAACATAGGCGATGCCGACGGCGAACGACCCGCCCGCGATGCCGACGCCCAAGGCCGCCACCAGGAAGAGCGGGTAACTGTCGGCATAGGTCAGGAGCAGGGTGGCGACCGCGGCCGCGACCATGACCACGGGGAAGACCAGCCGGCCGCCATATTGATCGGTCCAGATTCCGAGGATCAGCCGGATCAGCGAGCCCGTCAGGATCGGGGTGCCGGCCAGGAGGCCGAACTCGGTGTCGTTGAGACCCAGTTCCTGCTTAATCCGGATGCCGATGATCGAGAAAATCGTCCAGACGGCGAAGCAGACGGTGAAGGCCGTGGTGCTCAGGACCAGGGCGCGGTTCTGCTCGCGCTTCGCA